>CALVIH010000004.1 GCA_944329445.1 uncultured Bacilli bacterium
CTTGTTTATTCCAAGTCTTAAACCTGCAGGATTAACTTTTTGACCCATTAGTTTTCCTCCTTATATTATCTTTCTGCTACAACCACTGTTACATGACTTGTACGGTGATCGTTTCTAGCAATTCTTCCTCTTGAATCAGGCACTGATCTTTTTAATACAGGCCCATCATTAACATAAGCTTCTTTTACATATAATTTAGCTTTATCAAGATTATGATTATTTTCAGCATTTGCCACTGCTGAAGTTAAAACTTTTTTAATAACGCGAGCAGCCTTGGTATTCATGTTGTTTAAAATTGCCATGGCTTCACTTACGTCTTTTCCGTTTATTAACCTCATAACTAAACGAGATTTTAAAGCGGAAATACGAACTGTCTTCGCAATTGCTTTCGCTTCCATAACGTTATCTCCCTTCTAGTTATTACTTCTTGTCTTTATTCTCGCCGTGTCCACCACATCTACGTGTTTGAGAGAATTCTCCAAGTTTATGTCCAACCATATCTTCAGTTACATAAACTGGTATAAAATCCTTACCATTGTGAACCGCAAAAGTGTGACCAATAAAATCTGGGAATATTGTTGAACGGCGTGACCAAGTCTTAATTACTTCTTTTTTTCCTTCTTTGTTTAACTTTTGAACCTTTTTAAGTAATCTTTCGAATACGTAAGGCCCTTTCTTAATACTTCTTGCCATTTACATTTCTTCCTTTCTATTATTTTTTACGGCTTACGATTAACTTAGTAGAAGCTTTTTTGCTTTTTCTTGTCTTCATACCAAGAGCTGGTTTACCCCAAGGTGTCATAGGTTGTTTACGTCCAATTGGAGCTCTACCTTCACCACCACCATGTGGGTGATCATTAGGGTTCATAACAGAACCACGAACGGTTGGGCGAATTCCCATGTGACGATTACGTCCTGCTTTACCTAAGTTTACCAAAGCATAGTCAGTGTTTCCAACCTCACCTATTGTAGCCATACAAGTTCCTAATATCTTTCTTGTTTCACCACTTCTTAATCTTATTAATACGTATTTTTCTTCACGTCCAAGAATTTGAGCACTAGCTCCTGCACTACGAGCTATTTGAGCTCCTTTTCCTGGTCTCATTTCAATGTTATGAATAACGGTACCAACTGGTATATTTGCAATTGGCATTGCGTTACCAACTTTAACATCAACGTTTTCTCCGCTAACAATTATATCGCCTGTCTTTAATCCTTTAGGAGCAATTATGTATCTTTTTTCTCCGTCCTTGTAGAAGATTAACGCAATGTTAGCGCTTCTGTTTGGATCGTATTCAATTGCTGCTACCTTACCAGTAACATCAAATTTATTTCTCTTAAAGTCAATCTTACGATATTTTCTTTTTTCACCACCGCCACGGTGTCTTACCGTAATACGACCTAAGTTATTACGCCCACTATTTTTCTTTTTTGTATCAACTAAGCTTCTTTCAGGAGTAGATTTAGTTATTTCATCATTAACCAAAACACTCATTTGCCTTCTAGAAGGTGTAGTTGGTTTTAATTTTTTAACTGGCATGTTATTTCCTCCTTATTAGCTTAAATCTAGTTTGCTACCTTCTGCCAAAGTTACGATTGCTTTTTTATAAGCCTTAGTGGCTCCAGTGTAGCGTCCTACTCTCTTTTTCTTTGGTCTTACGTTTAAAGTATTAACATTTTTAACTTTTACGTTAAACGCACTCTCAACCGCTTGTCTTATTTGTACTTTGTTTGCATCTTTTGAAACTTTAAATACAACTTTTGTACCATCAGCTCCTATACCAGCTGTTTTCTCGGTAACAATTGGTGCTAAAATTATATCCTTCATTACTTAAGCACCTCCTCAATGTATTTCACAGCATCTTGTGTGATAATTAATTTTTCGCAACACAAAACGTCGTAAGTATTAACTTCGTTAGCTAAAACAAGTTTAACGTTATTTAAATTTCTAGTTGATAAAATTAAATTATCAGTTAATTCAGTAACAACTATTAAAGTTTTATCAGTAGCCTTTAACGTTTCTAAAACTTTTATCATATCTTTTGTCTTGTTTGTTTCTGCATCAAACTTTTCAACAACGATAACCGCTTTATCACCCGCTTTATAAGTTAAAGCAGACTTAAGAGCTAAACGACGTTCCTTTTTGTTCATCTTCTTGGTGTAATTTCTATTTGCACTTGGTCCAAATACTACACCACCGCCAACAAAATGTGGCGCTCTGATAGACCCTTGACGAGCGTTACCAGTTCCTTTTTGCCTCCATGGCTTTCTTCCTCCACCAGATACTTCGCTACGATTTTTAACGGCATGAGTACCTTGTCTTTTGTTTGCCATGAATAAATTTATATGTTCATAAACAACTTGATCGTTTGGTGTTATTCCCCAAACGTTATCATTTAATTTAATGTCTTTAATCTTTTCACCTTTTAAACTTAAAAGTGCTGTTTTTGGCATTTTAGTTCCTCCTTTCATCACAAGTGTTAATAATCAATTTAAACTTCTAAACAATAATTATTCAGTAGTTTCTTGTGATGCATTTGTATCATCAGAAGTAGCTTCCGCTTCAGCCTTAGGTTCTTCGTAGGTTATTAATTCAACCTTTTCTTTTTTTACATTTGGCTTTTTAACAGCTGACTTGATGATAACTAAAGACTTTTTAGGACCTGGAACATTACCCTTTATTAAGATTACGTTTTCTTCTGGTATAACCGCAACAACTTCTAAGTTTTGCATCGTTACGCTTACATGTCCCATGTGTCCAGGTAATTTCTTACCTTTAAATACACGCATTGGTCTCATTGTTCCTAGAGAACCAACACCTCTATGATATTGAGATCCGTGTCCCATTGGACCTCTAGATTGGTTGTAACGTTTAATTACACCTTGGAACCCTTTACCTTTAGAGATTCCACTTACATCAACCATTTCTCCTTCTTCAAAAACTTCCACAGTAAGTTCTTGACCTAGTTGATACTTACTAACATCTACTCCACGAATCTCTTTTAAGAAGCGCTTAGGAGCAGTATTAGCTTTTGCTAGATGACCTTTTTCTGCTTTGTTACTTAGTTTTTCTCTTTTAGTATCAAAACCTAATTGGATAGCTTCATAGCCATCAGTTTCCATTGTTTTAATCTGAGTAACAACGTTAGGTTCCACTTCAACCACGGTAACAGGAATAAGTTTTCCGTTTTTAGCAAAAACTTGAGTCATTCCTAGCTTACGACCTAAGATTCCTTTTCTTTCCATTTTTTCCTCCTGTTTAATTACTTAATTTCGATTTCTACACCACTTGGTAAGTCAAGGTGTTGTAACGCATCAATTACTTCCTTGCTTGGTTCAATGATGTCAATCAATCTCTTATGCGTACGCATTTCGAATTGTTCACGTGAATCTTTGTCCTTGTGAACCGCACGTAAAATCGTGTACTTTTGGATTTCGGTTGGTAATGGTACCGGACCAGAAACCTTTCCGCCCAAACGTTTAACCGTTTCAACGATTTTGCTTGCAGCTAAATCCAAAGAACGATGTTCATATGCTTTTAATCTAATTCGAATTTTGTTTGACATACTTACTTGTCCTCCCTTCGCCTATATCTGGTATAGACTTGCTCCGTAACGAATTACCTGACTCCCTTAAGTTGTAAAAGCAACTTAACCGGGTGTATCAGCAACCTCGCACATCTATGCATCTACACGCAGTACCCATTATATCAGAAGAATTCCTTTATTTCAAGGGGTTTTTTAAAGTTTTTTAAACTTTTTTCTTCTTATAAAATTTTATTATTTATTTACATAATATATGTTTATTTAGTTTTCCACAGGAAAAGTTTTTTGTTATTTAAGCATATATATTTATATTTCGACAATTTAAATTATTTTTATTTTTATAATAGAAAGGCAAAAACGAAAGGATATATATTTTATATGTACGAAATAAAGGAAAAGAAAGATATCAAAAATATGATATATATCATACGTGGCAAACAAGTAATCTTAGATAGCGATGTTGCTCATTTATTCGGCTACGAAACAAAAGATTTAAACCGGAATGTAAAAAATAATATAGAAAGATTCCCTAAAGAATATTGCTTTAGATTGACTAAAGAAGAATATGAGCTTTTGAGGTGCAAAAATTTCACCTCAAAAAAAGAAACTAGAGGTGGTAGACAATACATGCCATTTGCTTTTACCGAATATGGTATTACTATGCTTGCAGGACTTCTTAAAAGCCCTATTGCAATAAAAACCAGTATAAAAATAGTAAATCAGTTTATAGAAATGAAAAAGATTTTAAAAAAAGACGATAGTCTTGCGCTTATAAATGATATTTATAACATTAAAAATACTTTAATAGAACATGGTGATAAAATAGATACATTATTTGATAAATTTAATAGAAAAGAAGATTTAAAAAATAAATTATTCTTTAATGGTGAAATATATGATTCTTATAGTTTATTAGTTGACATAATTAATAAAGCAAATAATGAGATTATCATAGTAGACAATTATGTTAATAAAGAAACATTAGATATCCTTTCTAAAAAGAAAATAAACGTAACCATTTTATTAGTAACCGATAAATCAAAGAATAATTTAACAAAAACAGATATAAAAAAATTTAACAATGAGTATCCATCATTAAATATAAAGTATACAAATATTTTCCATGATAGGTTTATAATACTAGATAAAAAAGAATTATATCACCTAGGATCCTCTTTAAAAGACTTAGGTAATAAAGTATTTGGTATTAATAAAATTAATGATTATGATTATGTGAACGAATTAATAAACAAAATAAAAACATTGGCAAACAATTAATCACCAATGTTTTTTCTTTTTAATCTCTTCTCTTGCCAAATAAATTTAACAATTGCAAGAATATATTAATAAAGTCTAAATATAAATCAAGCGCTCCGTATATTGCAATCTTATTTAACTCTTTTTCATCTGATGCATAGTAATTATACATGGCTTTTAACGCTTGCATATCCCAGGCGGTAAGTCCTAAGAAAACCACGATTGAAATAACTGATATTACGATACTAAAAGTAGAGTTGCCAATAAACATGTTTATAAGCGACATAATTATTATTGCAAGAAGCGCAAATATAAGTACTTTACCAAACGAAGATAAGTCGTTTTTTGTTATAAATCCATAAAGAGCAAGCAACCCAAACATAAGTGCTGCCGATATGAATACCATACCAATACTTTCTAATTTATAAACCAAAAAGATGGACGATAAAGTAAGACCACTTACAACCGAGTAAATAATAAATAAAATTTTAGCTGCTGCGGGCGATACTTTTTTTCTAAGTGCGCTAAAGGCAATTACAACAACCAACTCAAGAATTATAAAAAACGTAAAACCTCCGTATACGAGCCCTCTAACGCCTGGCGTTACCGAAGTATAGTAAGCAACAGCACCAGAAATTAATAACCCGATGAACATCCATAAATATACTTTAGAAAAAAACTTGGACATTCCGTTATCACTATTTATAACCATATATTACCTCCATATTTATATTATATCATCTAATTATTAAAAAATTATTAAAAAAACAAAGATTTTTAATTTCTTTGTTTTGCGTTATTAAACTCTAATCTTAATTTATCAGAAACCGTTACGATAAATTCACTATTAGTAGGTTTTGCTCTGTCATAATCAACGCTATGTCCAAATATTTCTTCCATAAGGTCAATATCGCCACGGTTCCAACTAACTTCAATAGCATGGCGAATCGCTCTTTCTACCCTGGATACGGTAGTATCAAACCTATTTGCTATCTCTGGATAAAGCTCTTTTGTTATCGCTCCTACTATATCAGGTTTTTCATACATAAGCATAACGCCTTCCCTTATGTACTGATAGCCCTTTATATGTGATGGTACTCCCAAACCATGCAAAAGTTTTGTTACGGAAATTTCTAAGTTATTATGATATATGTTTATCTTGGTTTCATGATCCAGTTTAAAACTTGCAGCATCCAAGATCTTATTTTCCAAATCAACCATGTCAAATGGTTTTAATATGAAATGTTTAGGGTTATATTTTGATACCCTTGCAATCGTTTCATCAGCGTTGAACGAAGTACCAATTATAACTGGTTTTTCAATACCCTTTTTCTTCATTTGTTCTAAAACGTATATCCCATCCTTTTTAGGCATTATTAAATCCAGTAATAACACGTCAAAATTATCCTTGTTATCCTCGATTACTTTAATGGCATCTAATCCGTTATATGCTTCTTTAACGATGGTTATTTTTTCATGATCCTCAAAATATTCCTTAAGCATACCAATCAAACTCTCGTTATCATCAACTACTAGCACCTTTACTTCCTTTGTTTCTTCTTTTCCTTTTATTTCTTTCATACTCATATCCTCCCTTGCTAACTAATCCCAATTATATTCCCTTAAATTTAATAAATTTAGCACTTATTGTCGAATAAAAAAAGAATGTACTACTACATCCTTAAAATATATATTTTAATCATGATTAAGAAGTTCTTAAATCATCATTACTATTTTTAAAGTAACGGGTACTCTTTACCATCGAAGGCCCTCTTTGATCAGCTTGTGAATAACCTTCAGATTTTTGACCATCAATAGCTTCATCAATTTTATTTTCTACCTCACTTATCATAATAGGTTTATTATTGTCCCATATGTCCTTACCGCTCGGCATAATAGACTTATTAATATCTTGAGGAACGCTATCATTTTTATTACTAGTCATGTATTCACCAAGTGCCTTATCAATCTCGTCTTTAACTTTCTGGTCAATAACTTTTTCTTTTACCTCTTCAACCATTTGTTCAAACTCGTAACGCTTGATAAATGGTCCTAGAATTTTTTTAACACTTAAGCTCAACCTTATATCGTAAAGTGCGTCAATGGTACTTCTTATAACAGCTATCCTTTCGGTATGAGGATTAACATGAACTTTTAAATTGGGTTTTGCATAAGGCTCTTGTAGTTCCCTAGCTAAATTATCTTGCATTTCCTCATCCCCTTTCCACTATTACAACTTAAGAATAACACAATAATATCAAAAAAGAAAAGGATAAAATGTCAATTTTTATCCTTGTTTACACTATTTTATACATTTTATTATGCTTTTTAAAGCATCAGCATCCACCGAAGCATTACCAAGTAAATATCCATCTACCTTGTCACTTAAAATAGATTTTATATTTTTTTCATTTACGCTTCCACCATATAATACTTTATAATTAACAATTCCTTTTTGATCAAGTAGTTTACGAATATAAGTTAGTGCATCCTCTATTTCTTCTTTTGATAAATTATTTCCACTTCCAACTGACCAAACTGGCTCATAAGCAATTATCAATTCATCATCAGCATCAAGAAAAACACCATCTATCGCACTATATAGTTGTTTTTTTAACACTTCACTCGTACGCATTAACTCCTTATCGAGTTTTGTTTCACCAACACAAATTACTGGAATCATCATGTTTTTTAATAGCGCCTTAACTTTTAGGTTTATATCCTTATCAGTGTCATATCGTCTTCTTTCGGAGTGACCAACCAAACAATACTTAACTCCAAGAAGAGATAAACTTCTTGCTGATATTTCACCAGTAAAGGCACCACTATCTTCATAAAAACAGTTTTGTGCTCCCAAAACATAGTTAGTAAACACTTCTAAATTTAAATAACTAGGACAAACTATTAAACGTATGTTTTCAAAATCTAGTTCATCCATTTTATTTTTTAATAACAAAGCCTCATCATGGGTTAAAAACATTTTTTGATTACATATTAATAACTTTTTCACTTCTTATCACCACTCTTCTCAAAAACGTGCTTGATGTTATGAATCGTTTTCTTAAATAGGTTAGTATCTTTATTAACAACCTTTTCATAAATTTTTAATACGTTTTTGGCATACGCATCCGGGCTATACTTAGCCGCTGTTTTTCTAGCTTCTTTAGAGATTTCATTATAAAATGTTTTTTCTTTGTACAACCTTTCTACCAAATCAACATACTGTTTTTCGTCTTCAAAGAAAAGACCATCTTTTTTATCCGTTATAACTAATTCAAAACTTTCATCTTTAATGGCAACTACCGGTTTGGAAGCACCCATCGCCTCAATTACCGTAAGACCTTGTGTTTCTGAAGTAGAAGCGGTAACAAAAATATTACTCATAGCATAGTACTTGGGAATGTCATCCCATAATACCCGCCCAGTAAATATTATTTTATCTTCTAGTTTTAAATCGTTTGTCATATCAATTAAGTCTTTTAAGTCTGGACCATCACCTACGATTATCATCTTAGCTTTAGGGATTCTTTTTAAAACGTCAGGAAAGTTTTTTATTAAAAAATCAATACTCTTTTCCTTCGCTATTCTACCAACGTATAAAACAATAAAATCACGCATACCAATTGATAAACTCTTTTTTAGTTTTATAACTGATAACTTGTCAACGTTTTCCTTGTGAAATCTCTCTGTGTCTATTCCTGACGGTATTACGTGAACATCTCTTTTTACCTTATATTTTTCCTTAAATAAGTCCTTTGCTTTCTCGGTTGGAACAATAAGTTCATCAATTGTTTTATCACACAAAAACAAAGTTAAGTACTCGACTAATTTTTTTGAAGCGTGATTAAAATACCCTTTAGTTATATAGTATATATATTCCTCATACATCGTATGATAAGTATGTACAAGCGGTATATTAAACTGTTTAGAAATTAACCTTGCAAAAGTTCCGATACTAAACTCTGTATGGGTGTGAATTACGTCTAAGTTCCATCTTTTTATTATCTTAAGAGCCCTTAAAGGATATATTCCCGATTGTCTAAAATTCATTATACCAATCGGAATACTTGGAATCTTAAGAACTCCTTCCGTTTCTTTATACGAGAAGGATTCGTCATTTACGGTTACAACATAAACTTTATGACCCATTTTTTCCAATCCTTGTTTTAGCATTAAAACACTTGTTGCAACACCATTTATAAATGGTGGATACGCATCCGTAAATAATCCTATTCTCATAATTTTTTAACTCCCTTCTTAAACATCAAACATACAAAGCCTATTATCATCGCTAAAAAGTAAGTTACGAAACGCCACAAAAGCATTGCACTTGATAACACCGGCCCCTGAATAAACCTTCCAAAAAACTGCACGAATCCGTACTCTATTCCCCCTGTTGCACCAGGTATTGGTATTATGTTTCCGATAAGCATAACAAACGATGTTGCAATGATAGATTCAATGATTGATATGCCATCAAACCCAAGTGACCTAAAGATAATAAAGGGAATTAAATACAAAGAAAACAAATGAATTATATTATATATAACCCCTTTTATTAACACTACTTTATCTTTTTTTATTTCACTTCCTGTTTCATAAAAATGTTTTAAACCTTCTTTTATTTTTTCCTCACTGGTTCCAAACTTTCTAATGACCTTAAACTTAAATACGAAATGAATTATTTTATTAGAAAGTTTAAGCCCGGTTTTTTTATCAAATGCTACGATTAAAATCATTAATAATACTATTGTATTTATAGCAAAACCTAAAAATATTAATCCGTTTATATAATTATTCTTTGATAGAACATGAAATTTCAAATTTATCAAAAGAGTAAAAATTCCTACCAATATAAGTGCAATCTGATAAGATAAACCATCCTTAATCATGGCGTTAGTTGAATCAGATATCCTAACACCATCTTTTTTTAGTAGATAAATTTGAAAGGGTTGTCCCCCAGATTGAAAAGGAGTTATACCATTAAGAAATTGTCCAATAAGGGTTAAAACGTATGCGCTTTTACCGGTATAATCTGGCTTATACCCCTTAATAAATATTTTTAAAGAAACTGATTTAAAAAATAATGATATAAGTAAAACGATTATCGATATTATGAATATCCACCCGTTTACCTCTTTAAGCTTACTTATAATCCCATGAAAGTCATCCTTAAGGGTAAAGTATAATACTAATGATAACGCTACAAACAAAACTAAAAAGTTCAACTTCTTGTTTTTCATACTAACTCCCCTTACTTATCACTTACTGCTTCTACTCCGGGTAATTTTTTACCTTCGATAAATTCAAGGGCTGCTCCTCCACCAGTTGATATATGATCAAAGCTATCTTTATACCCCAAACTTATCGCCGCCGCGGCAGAATCACCACCACCTATTATTACATGCGCATTAGATGCTTTTAAAATCTCACATAATTTCTTAGTACCATGTTCAAAATTTTTAAAATAATTTACCCCCACTGGGCCATTCCAGAAAACGGTTTTCGCCTGATACAAATATTTAGTGTATAAATCTATTGTTTTTTCGCCTATATCAAGCATCATTACACCATCAGTTATGTTATTCACATCAAATGAATATACTTTTAAATTATCTTTATATTCTATCGAACCCAACCCATCAACGGGTAAAATGATTTTTTTTGAATATTTCTTTAATAATTCCTTTGCATGAGGAACGCTTTCTTCATCATAAACCGAGTTTTTTACGTCTATTTCTTTAGCCACTAAAAAAGTATTTGCTATACCGCCTCCTAATAAAACATAATCGGCTTTCTCCACTAATTTATCAATAACTTCAATTTTATCTTTCATTTTAGCTCCACCCGCAATAACTACGTATGGTCTTTGTGGATCATTTAGTTTTTCTCCAAGCATTTTTAACTCTTTTTCCATTAAAAACCCCAGTCCGGATGGTAAGTTACTTGCTATGCCAACGTTTGAAGCATGAGCACGATGAGCGGTACCAAAAGCATCATTTATAAATATATCACCCAAACTCGCCCAATACTTACCAAGTTCCTCGTCATTAGAACTTTCTTTTTTTAAAGGAAGGTCTTCATACCTGGTGTTTTGAACCAAAACCACATCTTTAGGTTTCATGCTTTTTATAGTATTTTCGAGAACGGTTCCACGCGTTTCATTAACAAATACAACATTTCTATTCAAAAGTTCAGATAGTCTTTTAGCAACCGGTTTTAAATCATTTGCTTTTTTATCCTGTTCTTCTTTTATTCTTCCTAAATGAGAAAGTAAAATCACCTTTGCATTATTATCAATAGCGTAGTTAATTGTCTTTAAACTTTCTTTTATACGATTATCATCTAATATTTTTCCGTTTTCCATCGGAACGTTTAAATCACATCTAATTATTACTCTTTTATTATTTAAATCAAAATCCTTTATCGTTTTCTTCATAAGAGCCTCCATTATGATTATAACACGATACAAAAAAAATAGGAATTAAATTCCTATTTTACTATTACACTTACCGATTTACTTACTCCGTCCGCTCCTTTTGCTGTTATCGTTGCGGTACCACTCTTTATTCCTTTTACCACACCATTAGATACAGTTGCAACAGCATTGTTAGAACTTGACCACGTAAGCATTTTATTAGTTGCGTTAGAAGGATTAAAACTAACAATCAAAGTAGCAGATCCACCAACCGATATATTAAGTGTGTTAGGCGTTAAACTTATGCTTTGTAATTTAACGTAATTTGATTTAACAATAACGGTTCTCGTTTTTGAAGAAGAATTACCATAAGAATCAGTAACACTATACCTTATTGTATATGTTCCAGCGTTTGATGTATTTACACTTCCAGATACCGTTACCCTTGACGTTATGTCCACTCCTTTAGCATCTTTTGCAGAATATCCTGGATCACTCCATCTATCACCTACGTCTAACGTTACGTACGTAGAACCTTTTAAAGTTATTGTTGGCGGTGTAGTCACCCTTTGAGTCGTAGTGGTCTTAGGTTTCGTCGTACCTCCGCCACTTTGCTTTTTAGTTGTTGTGTTTTTTTTGGTTGTGGTAGTAGCAACCGATACAACGGTTACCTTCCTAGTTGCTTCAGCACGATTACCCGCTTTATCAGTAACTGTGTAAACCACCGTATAAGAACCCGGTTCACTTACGTCAACATGATTTTCCGTTTTTATTTTAGAAGTGATGTCGCCATCAACGTTATCCATTGCCGAAGCTCCTTCATCAGCGTAGTTACTACCTTGATTAATGGTTATTTCTTTTTCTCCTTTAATTGTAATAACTGGCTTTTCGGTATCTTTCTTGGTTGTGGTTGTTTTTTCGTCATCTTCTTTATCATTACTTACATAGCCACTTGTTGTATATAAATCCTCACATTTTATGTATGAATTATATTTTTCAGTTTCTTCTTTTGAAGCTAATACGTATCCTTCACATATTTTTGCAGCCTTAACCTTACTAGAATCTATGGAACCACCATTTTCCACTAACAAGTCTTTTAAATCTATTCTTATTTCCTCACTCGTAAGTTCTATTCCCTTTTGAGATAAATAAACGGGCGCTTCTTCTTCCATTCTTTCCTCAAGCCTAGTAAAATCAGCAGTGGTGTATTCTGGTTTTTTACTATTTACAGCGTTTACAATGATAATTATGACAACTATTATTACAACTAATATTATGGCAGCCAAAATAACCATACCCCTGGTTATTTGAAATTTCTTTTTCTCTTCGGTTTCATAACCTTCCATATTATCCATCAAATCACCACCTTATACTCTATAAAATCATTATAACATGAATATTTAAAAAAAACACTAGATTTTATCTAGTGCCTACTTATTTGCAAAATATTTAGCAGTTCTAACCATTTGTGCAGAATAACTCATTTCGTTATCGTACCAAGCTACTACTTTAACTAGCTGTTTACCATCAACTTCAACAATGTTAGTTAGAAGCCCATCTACTAACGCACCGCACCTCATTCCAATTGTATCACTTGAGACAATTGGGTCTTCCGTATACTTTATTGTCTCGCTTTGATTATTTTTAAATAGGTTATTTATCTCATCAATCGTAACTTTTTGTTTTAATTCCATGGCCAAATCAACAACCGAACCAGTAGTAACCGGAACCCGCATTGCGGTACCATCAAGCTTACCCTTTAATTCTGGAATTACAAGACCAATAGCACTTGCAGCACCAGTGGATGATGGAACTATGTTAGCAGCTGCCGCACGTCCTCTTCTTGCCATGTGACCTTTTTTATGAGCAACATCAAGAGTTGCTTGATCGTTAGTATATGCGTGAACGGTAGTCATGAAGCCTTTTTCTACTCCGTAGTTATCACACAAAAGTTTCATTACCGGTGCTAAACAATTAGTTGTACAGCTAGCAGCGCTAATCACTTTTTCATCTCCAGTTAGCGTTTCATGATTAACGTTATAAACAATCGTTTTTAAATCTCCCTTTGCAGGAGCAGAAATTATAACTTTTTTAGCGCCAGCATCTACGTGAGCCATCGCCTTTTCCTTGCTAGTAAAAAAGCCTGTACACTCAAAAACAACATCAATGCCCAAGTCTTTCCATGGTAATTTTGAAGGGTCTTGCTCGGCATAAATTCTTATTTTTTCTCCGTTTATTATTATGTTTTCATCATCATTTTCTATTTCGTCAGTACGGTATCTTCTATGTGAAGTATCATACTTAAGTAAGTATGCCAATTGTGCTGCATCAGTTAAATCATTAATCGCAACCACATCAAAATCATCGTCCTCTTGCATTAATCTAAAAACTAATCTTCCTATTCTTCCAAAACCATTAATTGCAACCTTTATTGCCATATAATCACCATCCTATTATTTATATTGTACCATTTATTAATCTTTAAAACAACTTCCGCCAATGAATTCTCTTAAAATAGAATCCTGTGGAACCATATCACTAGGTATTCCTAATATCACCCTAAATATATTAATTATTCTTAGAGCATCATCATAATTTTCATCGTCCTCTAAAACAGAGAATAACAAAGGCTCAGCATATGTTTTTAACACACCAAGTTCATAAACCAAAGACGTGTTCAAAACGGCGTTAGCTTCTTTCATGTAAGGAAATATCATTTCATCCTCAACTTTTCTTACCTTTTTCCACATCTTTAACGTGTCAGATGCAGAAGCACCACGAGTTCTGTTGTCCCTTACAATCCTTCTTAAAAGGCGATTGTCAGTAGCCTTAAACAAATTATGATTATCAATGTTAAGTGGGGTTAATGGGCATATGAATAACTTAAACTTATTTTTATCTGGTATCATTTCTGTTAGTTTCTCATTAAAGGCATGAATTCCTTCTACGATTAAAATAGATTTTTCTCCCATGATAACTTTATTCTTTTCATTAAAAGATTGTTTCCCTTCAACGAAATCAAAAGTAGGAAGAATAACTTCTTTTCCATTTAGAAGTTCAGATATCTTCTTGTTAAATTGATTAGTATCAAAGGCTTCTATTCTTTCTATCTCTGGTTTTCCATTTTCATCTAATACACGATCCTTCATGTCGGTATAAAAATCGTCAACCGATATTGGAATTGGTTCAAAACCTTTACTTCTTAAAAATAAACCTAATTTCTTTGACGTCGTGGTTTTACCAGATGAAGTTGGACCTGTTATCAAAACCATTTTTATGTCTTTATTTTTAGTTATTTTATCTATAATATCAAATAACTGATTATTCGATATCGATTCTGATATTCTTATTATGTCATCATACAAACCAGTAGAAATTGTTTTATTAAGTTCAACAGAAGTATTTATCCCTATGTTTTCCAAATACTTCGATTGTCTTTCTACCTCTTCTATTAACTTATCAGTTTTCTCGTAACGTAATTTTTCGTCTGGTGCAAAAGTAACAGGAGGTAATAAAATAACTTTATTCTCTTTTAAATACTTTATGTTAAATTTATTAAGATATCTCGTGTTACATGGTAATATACCATAAAAATAATCAAGCGTGTCATCAAGTTTATACAAACTTATGGTTGAATTACTAATAAACCTTAACGACTCTGCTTTATCTGGTTGGTTTACCTTGGTAAAATAATCCATTGCGTCAAGCCTTGAAACCATTATTTTATTAATTGGTATTGCTGCATCTACTATTTCACGCATTCTTATTTTTATTTTCTCTACCGTGACTTCTGATATTAAATTATTAGTTAATATTTCACAATAAACACCCTTATCAACGAAATACATTAACTTAACATCCGCATTTAAAACATCACGTACCGCCTTTATAAATAAAAAATATAAACCTCTTATGTATGTTTTACTTCCTAACGGAGTAAAAACGTCATAAAATTCTATGTCTACGTTCTTCGTAACCTTACTATCCAAGGCCACTAACCTATTATCAGAGGTTGCAACGATTATATCACCCTTAAAATCCTTTTCAAAACGTTTTGAAATATCTAAAAGTGTTGTTCCTTTTTCATACTCATATTGCTCTTCTTTATACTTAATTTTAACAGTAGCCATATAATCACCCTTTTATCCTAATAACATTCTACCAAAAATGTGGAAAAAAGTCACAACATTTTGATAATAAATATAAATATACTATACATAATATTACTAGGGTGATAAATACATGAACTTAATTCCAAGTGTTATTGAAAAAACACATAATGGAGAAAGGGTATATGATATATACTCAAGATTATTAAAAGACCGAATTATTTTTATTGGCGGAGAAATAGATGATGATTTAGCTAACGCCGTAATAAGTGAACTTTTATTTTTAGATTCACAAAATAATGATGAAATTAGTATATATATAAATTCTCCAGGAGGCAGTATAACATCTGGTATGGCAATATATGATACTATGAATTTTGTTAAAAGTCCTATATCAACGATATGTGTAGGAATGGCTGCATCTATGGCATCAATACTTTTAGCAAGTGGTAAAAAAGGCAAAAGATATATTTTACCAAATAGTGAAGTTATGATTCATCAACCACTAGGAGGAGTTAATGGTCAAGCAACAGAAATAAAAATAGTTGCTGATAGAATTCTTTACTTAAGAAGTAAACTAAATAAAATACTTTCTGAAAAAACAGGAAAGGATATAAATAAAATAAAAAAAGATACAGAAAGAGATTATTATTTAAATGCTAGCAAGGCTTTAGAATATGGAATTGTAGATAAAATATTATAATAAAAAAACTTCCGTTTTCTTACTGGGAGTTTTTTTATTATGAAACTAACCATCACATAATCATCATTTAAACAAATTTCAATTAAATATCATAAAAACATGGCGTAAACAAAAAAGGAATTTATTTATGAATTCCTTTCACTTATTTTAAAGTCTTTGTTTCATCAGCAACTCTTTGTTCTAGAGCGACAAAATCTTCATCAGTAAATTTACCTTCCCTAGCTTTTTTTAGTTCATCTGCAGTTAATTTATTAGATAAAGCTGTCAATTGAACTTCATCGTCTAATAAACTAATACATTTATTATCTCCACAACTTAGCTTTCTTTTTATCTCTTCTACAGAGCATCCTTGTTCATTAGAACTTGCAGATACTTCTTCACCAGTATAATCAGACACATGATATAAGTTACCAGTTATAATATCTTTATAATGCTTATCAGAACATTCATACCATAGTACATCATAAGTGTGTTTTCCAATTGGTTCAACTATTAATGTTTCATCGTCAACTGTCATTATCATAGCATTTTCTAAAGTGGTATTCGCTAAATGAGCTTTACTACACCCAGCAAACATAGTACCCATCATAGTACCTGCTAAAAGTACCGCAAGGCCTTTCTTAGTAACGTTCTTTATTTCTTTTTTATCTTTTTTCATTCAAATATTCCCCCTTCTTCATTTGAATGTGGATTATTATAGCATACCCCCCCCGTTGTCAACCTCTTTTTTGTCCAAATAAAAAACCTTCGATAAAAAGGCTTTTAATTATCTTGAACAAATCCAAAATCAACCGTAAAATTAACTGTTTGCGGTTCGGTTATGGCTCTATTCCAACTCTCGTCCCAACCAATTAATACGTTTATAACGTAGTTACCAGAACTATCCCCGGCTGGAATAATAATATCTGTTGAATTAATATTCATATTGCTATCCGTTACGGCCGCAAGGAAAAACGCACCATTATTCTCATCATAATATACATCTTTAAAAAGAGAACAAGCTTCATCAAAATATGATGTTAAATCACACACATTATCCCTATTAAATTGTGGATTTGCAGTAATACTATTTAATCTTGCATCAACCGTTCCATGATTCTCTATGTTTGCCATAAACGTATATAACTTCCCAGGAACCAATAACGTTGCCTCAAAAGTTATTTTTGTACCATCTATGGAATAAGAAACGTAAGTCTCATCAATCATGCTACTATCACCACTATTATCAGCAAGTTGTGGATTAGTTAGTTCCAAATTTAATGCACCCTCTGCTTTTGCTGTTCCGCTTATGTTTAAATTATCACTAAACAAAGCATATCCTACCGATAAAATAAATACCAACGCAATTGCACCTATAATTATTATTTTATTTGTCTTTTTCATATGATTACTCCTTTCATTAGCTAACTTGTTCAAAAACAAAGTCAAACGTTCTAGTCACGCCATAATCTAACTTGTTAGTCTTTTCGTTACCTGTTGCCATTTCAGCAATTCCTATGGTGTAAACACCACCATTTTTGCTCATGTAACAGGATGGCTTATTACAAAATTCATCTCCTGATATCTCCATATTATCAGTTGAAGGTAAATCCGGATTTATAATCATAACACCTAATCTATCGCTGGATTGCACCAATTCTGCCTTACTTCTTCTATAAACACCAAACACTGCCGATGATCCATTTTTAATAGATCCTGTATATTCTGAATTTATATTTACCTGTTTTATCTTAACATCAAAACTACTATTATTTGTTACTTGAACATAAAAAGCTTGAGTCGCTCCAGAATTATTAAACGCAACACTATAAGAACATCTCATACCACTGCAAGAAATTGATTCGTTTGAATGTCCTGTTTCTGTCGTACTCGTAGAAAAGCTATTATCCCCATAAGGAACAACTCCATATTCTAATTCCAAACTAATGTCAGTAGGATTAATATTAGCCGTACTACTTACGTTTATGTTACCGCTTAAAAGAGCATAACCAATGGTTATGACCGCTAAAAATAATAAAATACCAAATATAACTCCTTTATTTCTCATTTTTTACTACTCCATTCTTTAAAATTATAACATTAATAACAATCTAACTCAACCTTACGACACGATACTTTACACTATTTTTTAACGTTTGCTTTTTTATCTATAAACGTTTTTGTACAATCTAATAAAAATAAAATAGTTAATAATATTGTAATCCAAACTGGTATTTTTTTTATTATCCCATCTAGCAAAGGATGAATGATGTAAATAAATATTACGCTTGCAATTCCCCATACCAGGGTCATTTCTAAGGATATATAATGTCCTATATGAAACTTTTGGGAAGAATAATCCCAAAATACTTCGCCAAATATTTTTTCAATCAAAACACCACCTAAGGCTTCCAACGTAGATAATACTATCGCCACAACAAAAAACATTATTACCGTTTCCCAAAATCGATGCATATGAAGATTTTTAAACAAATACTCTGATACAAATAAAATGGTTACCGCTCCAATACCATAAACCGGTGTCCACCATCCGTTTAGTATTCCACTTTTAAAACCATTTCCCGTGATTAAAGCCATGATGGTTTCTAAAAAGTATCCTAGTATCGAATATATAAAAAAACAATTCAAATAATACATGTTCTCACCCTTAATAGCATGTATTATTAAATTGTTTTTATGCACTTTTTACACTCGTTTTATCTTTTTCCTGATCTTTATAATTTCTTTTTTCTATCTGCCAAACCATACCTATTTCGTCAAGAAGTTTTATTTGGTTATTCTGCAATTTTTTTATTTTATATAAATATCTTTGCCTCATAACCCATTCATCTATTTTTATTTTATATCCACGATGAAAATAAACCTCTCCCTGAATCGGAAGTAAATTCCCACGTTCTTTATAATACTCTTTTGCTAATAAATAATTTTTTATCCAATGGTTAATAGTGTGATATTGATTAGCGAAATACTTAGTTTTAATCTTTTCGGTTTCACTTGTTATTTTATTATAAAAAGCCAAGTCAATATCTTTCTTTTCGTTATCATCACTATATACATTACTTTTTTCTTTAAGATCAAAAAAGTGTTCAAGATTAGAATAGTCTCCTTTTACTACGTTTTCATTTTTCAACCTTTCAAAATCTTCCTCAAAACTTCTTAACATATACTACCTCTATTTTATTACTACCCAATCCGTTCCTTCTTTGGTATCCTTTAATTGAATTCCTTTTTTTAATAATTCGTCCCTTATTTTATCCGCCTTTAAAAAATCTTTGTTCTTTTTTGCTTCCAATCGTTTTTTTATCTTTTCCTCAACGTATAAAATTGTTTCATCATCTAATTTGCTTGCGTCTTTTTTTAGTAAATCTAATGATAAAACCTCATCAAAAGACCTTACTAGTTCTCTTTTTGTAAAATCATTTAAATCATTATCCTTTAAAACGTCATATAAAACGGTTAAGGCGCTTGACGTATTCATGTCTTCATTAATGCATTTTAAGAACTCATTCTTATAATACCCAAATTTTGCGTTATCTAACTCTCCGTCTTCATTTAATGATAAAGTTCTTTGTCTTAACTTTTTATATGTTTGCTCGGCATTATCTAAGTTTTCAAAAGTAAAAATAAGTTGCTTACGATAGTGTGATTGTAAGCACATTAAACGATAAGATAAAGGGTTATAGCCTTTTTCTTCTAATAGAGATATTGTTAGAAAATCTCCTTTACTTTTACTCATCTTACCATTTTTATCATTTAAATGTTCACAATGCACCCAATAATTACACCATTTATGCCCTAAATAAGCCTCACTTTGTGCGATTTCATTAGTGTGATGTGGAAATATATTATCAACGCCTCCACAGTGGATATCTAAGTATTCTCCTAAGTGTTTCATGCTAATACAAGAACACTCAATATGCCATCCCGGATAACCTAAACCCCAAGGTGACTCCCACTTTAACTCTTGATCCTCAAACTTAGACTTAGTAAACCACAATACAAAATCTGCTTGATTCTTCTTGTTAGAATCGTTTTCTACTCCTTCTCTTGCGCCAACTACCATTTCGTCTTCTTTATGATTAGTTAAAACATAATAATCATCTAATTTAGACGTGTCAAAATAAACGTTACCACCGCTTTTATAAGCGTATTTTTTTTCTAACAAAACCGTAATTAACTTAATGTAATCATCAATTAAGTTGGTCGCTGGTTCAATTGTTTCAGGCTTTTTTATGTTTAACTTTTCAAAATCTTTAAAGAAAGCCTCAGTATAAAACTTAGCAATATCCAAAACTGATTTATTCTGCTTTTTAGCACTTTTAACCATTTTGTCTTCGCCAGTATCAGAATCGCTTGAAAGATGACCAACGTCCGTTATGTTCATAACCCTGTTTACCTTGTATCCATTATACATAAGAGTTTTTTCTAAAATATCTTCCATTATGTAACTTCTTAAGTTACCAATGTGAGCATAATGATACACCGTGGGTCCACAAGTATACATTTTAACTATTTTTTTGTCCCTTGGTATGAATTCTTCAACCCTTCTAGTTAAAGTATTATATAATTTCACACTAATCACATCCATTCATAACAAGTATATTATACTATAAAAAAAAAAAGAAAAAAAGTGATATTAATTTTTAACATCACTTAGCCTAAAAAGAATATTTACCTTGTTCTTATAATTTATAAGCGCTTGTACTATTTGTTCTTCAATCAAAGATTCTACGGTTCCTATCAAATCTGAAAGATTATCACAAGTTTTTATTTTTTCTTCAATAATTCTTAAATCACTTTTTGGTATGCTAACTTTTATGTTGGGATAGCCATTAATTACGTCATCAATTTTTTTATTAATGATTCTTTTCTTATCCTCATAACTCATATCCTCCAATGATAATTTGGTGTGTATGTTACTAATAAACTTATCTGGTAAATCTTCTGTTTTAATTTCTTTTTTATTTCCAAATCCAACGTATCCTTTTTTATTATTAATCTTATAAGTAAAAATAAGAATAGTGTTAGTAAAATCTATTTTTCTTCCACTGGCATCCTCAATTATTCCGTTTTCTAAAATTCTAATAAAAATATCTTTAACTTCACCAGACGCTTGATTAAAGTTATCAATTATTAAAGCCGAGGACGGGTTTGTTCTTACTTTTTCAAAGACGTGGTTCTTATTATCATATCCAACATATCCTGCCGTTGCCCCTATAAGCTTTGTAATGGTATGATACTCTTTATATTCTGATAAATCTAATTCTATTATGTTTTTTTTATTAGTAATACCATTTAAAAACTCTTTTGCTAACAAAGTCTTTCCAGAAGCAGTAGGACCAAATATAAGAATACTATAGCATCGTTTTGATTTTGATAACTCTTTTCTTTTTAAGGAATTAACTATTGCTTTAATAGCTTTTTTCTGACCTATTACAACGTCGTTAAGTTTGTTTTCTAAGTCACTATAATACTTTATTCTTTCCTTGTTAACACCGGGTATTCTTACGTTTCCTTTGGCCTTAATTACGTTTAATACATCATTTTTTGTTACGTGTTTTTTGTTTAAACTAATGTTTTTCAACATTTCATTTAGTTTGTTTTCACTAGTTTTTATTTCGTATGCAAGTTTAAAATCTCCTGATGAAATAGCGTTTATCTTATCCTTTTTTAACTTTTCCACCTTTTGTTTTAATAGTTTACTTTTCTTCTCTGATTTTGTTTCAGCGTTAGATACCTTTGCGCAAACTTCATCAAGAATGTCAATTGATCTGTCTGGCTCATACCTATTTGTTAAGTATTTTTCTGATAAAGAAACGATGTCTTTTACTAAATTATCATTTAGTTTAATACCATGATATCGTTCGTATAGTGGTTTTATTTCAGTTAAAATTTTAATCAAACTATCTTTATCTGGTTCCTCTACTTTTACAGTTTGAAAACGTCTTGCTAAAGCGGCATCGGGTTCTATGTACTTTTTATATTCTTCTTCGGTTGTTGCTCCTATTATTTTTATAATCCCCCTAGCTAATGCTGGTTTAAAAATGTTGGAAGCATCAATTGCTCCTTCAGCACCACCAGCACCGACCATGGTGTGTATTTCATCAATAAATAATATGATGTCTTGGTTATCTTCAAGTTCCCTTATCAAGGTTTTCATTTTTTCCTCAAACTCACCACGATATTTAGTACCAGAAACCAGTGAAAAAATATTCAAAGATATTATTCTTTTACCTTGCAAAACACGAGGACAATTAGAGCTTACCATAAGGTTTGCAATACCCTCTACTATGGCGGTTTTTCCTACCCCGGCGGGCCCTATCAGCATCGGGTTATTTTTCTTTCTTCTAAGTAATATTTCAATGGTTTCATTTATTTCTTTATCCCTTCCAATAACCGGATCTAATTTTTTTTCTTTTGCTAATCTAGTCAAATTAGTACCAAGGTCCTCTATCAAAAGTTTTCTTTTTCTTTGATTTTTAACATTTTTCTTAAGTTTTAAATCATAATAAAGTTTATCTATGTTAACATTAAAACTTTTTAAAATACTATATGCTATTCCATCTTCTTCATCAAGAATTGATATTATGATTATCTCAGGATTAACTACCCTATTATTTTCTTCTCTAGCCTCTATTACCGCATTTTCCAAAACCCTTTTTAAAAGTGGCGTATACAAAACGAAATCACTTGGTTTACTTCCAACCCCAACCAAACTTATTAATTTATCCCTAAATTTTTTATAGGTTATTTTATACTTCTTTAACGTATCTATTAATCTACTATCCTTAAGGACCGATAAAAAAAGATGTTCACTACCAACGTAAGGATGGTTTAATAAATCTTTTTCAATCTCGGCCTGTTTTAACAAATGCCTTACCTCTTCGCTAAAGTTAACAAACATAAGTTTCCCCTTTCTTTAATATCCTATGTTTGTTATGGGGTTAATATTTAAATTTAATACAAGAAAAAAAGAGACTTTTAACGTCTCTTAATTTATACTAATGCAAAAACTATTATAGAAGCTATTATTATGATTACTAGTAATGCAAGTAGTACCTTCCATATGTGTTTAAACCATTTTCCATATGGTATATCTAGGTAATATAGACCTATAATTAGTGCTACCGAAGTAGGTGCAATAATCATAACTAAATTATATATACCTTGCATTATAAGTCCCATTACTCCGTATAGGTCAGTATTTGATACTACGGTAGTAAATACTGAACCGATCGCAGATACAAAGTAATAGAAATCACCAGTAATTACGCTTCCTATCATAGAAGCTAACGTTACCGTTGCAATGTTAAAGCCTTCAGCCCATGACATAATCCAATTTGTAATAGTTACGTTTACACCAGAAGTTACCATGATTACAAGTACGATACTTATAAGCATTGCGGTTATTGCAACTGGTAATACTTTTTTTATTCCTGCCGTGGTAGTAGAAATAAAATCATTAAACTTAATTTTAGAACATAACGCTATGATAGCAGTTAAGATAAATAAGAATATTGCAACGTCAGTCATAGTCCATGAACCAAACGCGTTTATAACACCCGTAGTAGACCCGTAAGTTGTATCTACTACAACTGGAGCTCCTATTAAGTTGCTAAATATTTGATAATCACCAATCTTGATGTTTCCAAGCCAAGTATTAAAATCAGTAAATATAGTACAATTAGTAAACAATGATTCCCATGGTATTATCGCTCCAATTATAAATAAAACGAATAACACTAAACCAGTACCAAACAAAACGTTGGTCCTTCTATCGCTATTTACTGGAATTTTACCTTCTTTATCTGATTTTTCAGTTAATACCGTAATGAACTCAGCGATTGATAAGATAGTAGGTACTAACGTCCAACAAAATACTATACTTAGTATTCCGGCTTTTATCTTACCAGCATAAAACTTATTTATACCAAAAGTACCTAATAAAATTGTTAATATTGCATAGACAACTTTATTCACTTTTCTGTTAGTATCTTTCATTATTTAGCCACCTTCTTTCTACCAGTAGCTTTTTTTGTAGTTTTCTTAGTAGTGCTAGTTTTTTTAGCAGTACTAGTTTTAGTAGATGTACTCTTTTTAGTATCCTTTTTCTCTACCTTTTTGGTTTCCGATTTAACGGAAGCCTTAGTTTCGTTTTTAACTACATTCTTCTCTTTTTTAACATTTTTTGGTGCAGTAAAGAAGATTAATATAGCCAAACATATAACAAGTAAAATAACTTTTACTAATAAAAGTGTATTAACTTCCAAGCTAAGTAAGCTAAATAAAGTTCCGTTATAAATACCACACATAGCACCAACTAATGAGGCTATAATGGTAGACGATAAAATAACTTTTTTATCAATTTCAAGCGCTTTCATAACTTGATATACAAACGGAACAAACATAATTAATATGATTGCATCACTTACTACACAAGCTAAAACACCAAATACAATTATAGAAATTGTAACTAAAAGCCCTTTTTTCTTTTCAAATATGGAAGCAACTTTTTTAACAAACTTGTTATACACTTCTATTTTTGACATTATCGCATAGAAGCACGCAACAGCTATTAAAAATACTGCGATTCCATTAAAGTAAGATATGGATATACTTAAATTAGAAAGTAATGACCATACACCTACGGCAGCAATATCACCAGTAACAACGTTACCACTATAATCAGCATACGAACCAGGGATGAATAATGTTAGTAACCATGCTACAACTACGGTTATTGCTAATACTTTTAACAAATTGTATTTTTTCATTTCTCCTCCTATAAAAATTTTAATCCATTTTAGGGCCAAAATTATGGCAATATGCACCGTATGCCCTAGTTTTGTCCTACGTTTTAATTATACCATATTTTTACCTAAATTTTCCATATATTCTTTTATGGTATTAATAAATTCTTCTTTTGTTTTTATCTCGTATAACTTCTTTTTAACACTAACCCCATTAGGTAGTCCTTTTAAATACCAAGCACCATGAGTCCTCATTTCTAATACCGCTACTTTTTCCGGCTTTATTTGAAGTAAATAATCAAAGTGCTTTAAACAGGTTTTCATTTTATCTACCGGAGTTTGATCAGGAATAATATCACCAGTTTCTAAATAAGCTACGATTTGCTTTATTAAGTATGGATTACCAAGCGTACCGCGCCCTATCATAACCGCATCACACTTTGTTTCATCAAGCATTTTTTTTGCATCATAAACACTTAGTATATCCCCATTACCAATTACGGGAATACTAACGTTTTCTTTAACTTTTTTTATTATATTCCAGTCAGCCAACCCCTGATATCCTTGGCTGCGTGTTCTAGGATGAACCGCTATTGCCGATGCTCCCGCACGCTCACATACCTTAGCTACTTCAACCGCATTAACGCTGTTTTTATCCCAACCACTTCTTATTTTGACCGTTACCGGAACACTTACCGCCTCTTTTACGGATTTTACTATCTCATATATTTTTTCTGGATCTTTTAAAAGGGCCGATCCTGCTTGAGCTCTTAACGCGACCTTAGGAACCGGACACCCCATGTTTATGTCAATAATATCAGGATGCATGGTTTCCTCTATTATTTTAGCCGCCTTAACAAAACTTTCCTTATCGCTGCCAAAAATCTGCTGCGCTATTGGTCTTTCCTCCTCGGTCATATAAAGCATTTCTTTAGTCTTTTGATTATCATAACAAATTGCCTTATCACTAACCATCTCAGCGTATAAAAGGCCACATCCCATTTCTTTTATTATCCTTCTAAAAGCGCTATTACAAACGCCAGCCATCGGAGCTAGACACACGTTATTAGCAATCGTTACATTACCTATTTTAAACATCTAATCACTTCCAAACTAAAATAATTATATAATAAAAAGAAACTATTTCAAAGTTTCTTTTAAAAACGTATTTTACTTCTGCTTTTATCAAACACCAAATTACCCTTTGTATTAGGTTTTGCTGCGTTTGCATCACCATACGTAGTAGGAAAAGATCTACTTCTCAATCTTTCTTGTTCTTGCAACCAAGCGCTTAATTCTCTAAATGATGGTTCGTCAATTTCTTGTCTACGTAACATTTCCCATAATTTATTTTGTGTCATATTTACATCCCCTTTCTAGGTGAAACTTATTATATCACAATATAAGATTTATGCAAACATAAATGACAAAATATCTAATTTTTCGCCAAAATAAAAGATAGCCTATCGCTATCTTTTTGATCTTATATATTTTAAAACGTTCATTGCTAAGTTAAACATCCCAAACCAAAATTTACTTATAACTAAATCATACTCACCAACAAGTTCTAAAACGTTTGGATTGAACTTAGACTTAAAGGTTGATAAATGATCTTCTAAAGAACCATCTATACCACCTAAATCACAATAGTCACATCCCTGGTCTAAGCAATAACATAACCTATAAAACATAAGTCCATTAGTTATTTTTAAAGAAGGAAGTATTTTAGTGTTCGTTCCTGCATACAAGAAAGAAGCAACCTTAGTTCCAGTTTTACAAGTTGGCATCATAACGATGGTGGCACCTGCAAGTGGCTTAGGTCCAAATTCTTTTTTTACTTCTTCAGCTTCTTTTATCTGTTTTTCACAAAACTCTTTTTTATTCTCATGTTCTTTCATGTCTTTTTTTAAGAAACTTATGTATTTATCAACGTTTACCCTTGCAAAGAAAAGAACCGCGTTATTCGGAAAGTTTTTCATTAACTTTTTAAAATATCCCTCGCTTCTAAGCGCAATGTGTTGTCTTTGTTCCGTACAATGAAGAACACTAACCAAATCCTTTACGTCATCTAAATTGGTAGAAAAACCAAACTCTACCCCACGTTCTTCTTGATAAGTACCAATGTAATTTCTAGTGTTTTTAGGAAACGTTCTCCGCAATTGTTCTTTTTCGTAATATTTTTCATTTATATCCTTTAATGATATGGCCATTGTATACCTAGGTTGGATATAAGCGTTAACCTCCTTTTTATAACCTCCATGTTTAAAACCTAAATCACTTAGATTTTTTACTATCTCTTGTGTGTTTTTAGAAAAGGACTTCCTAACATCTAAACCTTTATTCTTTTTAATGTTTTGAATATTATCTTCACTAAAGCAAACAAACGGATCTATCTTTATATCTATCGCACCATTTTCTTTAGCATACTTTTTTAGTTCACTAACAAACTCTTCTAGTAGTTCTTTGTTTTTATAATCAATGACTAAACCTCTTGGAATGTAAAATAATTTCTTTCCTAAAAAAAGTTTTCTCTTTAAAATCATTGCCGCACAAACTAATTTTTCTTTACTATACATGCCAACAAAGTCATGTTCCCATGCTGTTTTTACTTTCGCCCAAGACGTTGTCTGCATAAAAGACGTAGAAGGAAAACTAGTTACGAAATCATCAAACTCTTTTTCTTCTATTCCGGTTTTAAATTGATGTTTCATATAATCACCCCTTTATTCTACTACCAACTCTGCTTCATCACCATTATTAATTAAAAACGCATTTGCATCATCAGTGTCCAAATGAACTTCATATGAAAAACTATCACTTATTCTTACGTATACATTTTCTAGTATTCCCGGCTTTTGTCCTTTTACTACTATCTTAACAAACTCTTTGTTTTCAAAACCATATTTTTTAGCATCCATAGGTGTTGCATGAACGTGTCTTGCCGCAATTATAGCGGCGTTTTTAGTTATTTCTCCTTTAGGCCCAACAATAGTTATTTCTGCTGCTCCTTGTAGGTCTCCAGAGTTTCTAACCGGCGGTTTAATACCTAGCGCAAACGAATCAGTTTTAGATATCTCTACTTGCGTTTCACCTCTTTCAGGTCCTAGGATTCTAACCCTTTCAATCGTTCCCTTAGGGCCCTTTAGCGTCACTTGTTCATTACAAGCATATTGACCTGGTTGTGATAAATCTACCTTTTTGGTTAATTCAAAACCATCTCCAAATAAAACTTTTAAATCATCTTTTGTTACGTGAACGTGTCTTGCTGACACACCAATATTTACTTTCATAATTATCCCTCCGCTTAAACAATTATAACATGTATATTTATTTTAATTCAATCATATGTTTAAATGAAATATAAAAAAGGAGATTTTAAAATGAATACAAATTACTATTCAAATCCTACTTATCCAAACATGAACACAAGTGGGATACAAATGGGTGCCATGGGTGGTGTTGCATCATCCCCTAGTCAAAATACAAGTAATGTTAGCAACAACAATTTAGCTACCATTCAAGCTACTAATAACATGCTTGACATAGAACAATCATACGTAGAAAACATCCTAAGACTAAACAAAGGAAAACTTGCAACATTTTACTTTTCATACCCCGATTCAGTAGAGTGGCGTGATAAAACTTACACCGGAATAATAGAAGCAGCCGGACGTGACCACATAATAGTTAGTGATCCTAAAACTGGTAGATGGTATTTACTTTTAATGATTTACTTAAATTATGTAGACTTTGACGAAAAAATTAACTATAGCCCAGAGTACTATCCTGGAAACTAATATTGATAAAAAAAGATGAAACATCATCTTTTTCTTTTTACTTTCCATTAACTTGTAAATGTTACCTACTTTTGTTATAATCTAAATTAGAATAGAGGTAGGTAATATGATAGTTATAATCGTTGTTCTAATACTTAGCATTATTTTATTGGTGTGGAACATTTACGTTGATAAGATGAACTTTTTAACCATCAAGCTTGATACGATTGAAGAAAAGATAAATAGTACTTTAATAAAACGAAAAGAATTAATTAAGGATTCTGAAAAAATAATCAAAGACGTTGTAAAAACTGAAAAAGAAATCTATTCTGGTTTATCAGAGCTAAATGATAAAGATACAAACATGATGGAATTAGATAGAAAACTTTTAGTTTACATAGGAGAGTTTTATTTAATAAAGGAAAAATATCATAAGTTACAAAAAAATGAGGATTTCCAAAAAATAGCATTTAAGATAACCGAAACAGAAGATTTACTTAATGCATATAAAGATTACTATAATGATAACGCCAGTAAATATAATAAATTAATAAAAAGTTTCCCAGTAATTATAGTAACACTAATCAAAAGAAAAAAAGAAAAACTATTCTTTGATAAAAAAAGTCTAGACGATTCAGATTATAGTGAGTTTAAATATTAAAAGAGATTAAAAATTAATCTCTTTTTTGTTATGTTCTTTTAAATAATTATTGGTTTTAGAAAATGGCCTACTACCAAAAAAACCATTATACGCTGATAAAGGAGATGGATGGGCCGATTCAATTATATAGTGTGTTTTATTAGTAATAATCCTTTTTTTATCTCTTGCCTGTCTTCCCCATAAGATAAACACTACGTTATTTAATCTATCATTTATTTGTTTTATAACAAAGTCAGTAAATATTTCCCAACCAATATCTTTATGCGAGTTTGCCTTATCTTTTTCAACAGTAAGGACGGTATTAAGCAAAAATACTCCTTGTTTTGCCCAATCAGACAAATCAGTATCAGTTCTCGTGATTCCTAAATCATCATGTAACTCTTTAAAAATATTCCTTAGTGAAGGAGGTGTCCTAACTCCACGTCTTACCGAAAACGAAAGCCCCATGGCTTCTTTTTCACCATGATAAGGATCCTGCCCTAAAATAACTACCTTTATATCATTAAAATCAGTTAGTTTAAAAGCGTTAAATAAATCCTTAGCTGGTGGATAAATAGTTTTTGAAAGCCTTTCTTCCTTAATGAATTCTCTTATGTACTTGAAATAACTTTTCTGCATTTCATCATGTAATACTTCATCCCAGCCATTATGAAACATATATTATCTTCCCTTCGGTTCTATTTTTGCCATTATAAGACTATGGTCACTACCATCATTAGAAAGCGCCTTGGCATCGTATGCATTAAGCTCGTCATCATCATATAATATATGATCGAGTGCCATATTTAATGGTTTGTAGGTTTTTCCCAAATCTAAAGCAGCATCTGAAAAAAAGTTTCTATCACAAAAATCTTTTAAAGGGCCATTAACCTCAGTATTCATATCACCTATTATTACTTTGTTACTTGAACAAGCCATACCCATTATTTTTTCTATCGCACCATTCTCTTTAAACGCTTTTCCTTGAATAAGTTTTGAATTATCAACATGCATGTTCATTACAAAATACTCATCGAAATCATCAATAAAATTTACAAACGTACTAACCCTAGGAAAGAAAGCCCCAGGATATTTTTTACCTATTTTATATATGTCATCGGATATTGAAAAAGTTCCATAATTGGTAACGTATCCACTAGCTTCTTTAACCATAATAGGACAAGCTTCGTTAGTAATTCCTATACTTCCCCTAAAATCACCATATATTTTATATTTCTTGCCAAACATTTCTTCTAACCATTCATATTCTTCCTTGGTAACTTCTTGTAATCCTATAATATCAGAATCAGCTTTAACAATTAATTCAACATTTTGTCTAAATCTTTCTAATTGCGTTGGTTTCAATCGCAAAATCTTGCTAGCCGTTTTATTTTTTATGTTATAAGTTGCTACCTTTATCATAACAAAACCCTCCTTTGATTGGGATTATTATAGCACAATTAATAAAAATAATAAATAACTAGCACTACTTGTGGTAGCTCTCGTTATTTATTATCTTAAATGATCTATATATTTGTTCAAGTAAAATTACTCGAAATAATTGGTGTGGAAAGGTTAAATCAGAAAACGATAATGCGCAATTAGATCTTTTTAAAACAGTGTCTGAAAGACCATATGAACCACCGATTACAAAGATTATGTTTTTAGAAATATTTTTATCAATAAAATTTGACAATTCAATAGAATTTACTTTTTTACCATGAATTTCTAACGTAATAACAAAATCTTTTTCATTTATTTTTGATAAAATATTTTTACCTTCTTCATTAATGGTTTTTAAAACATCATAATTATAGTCTGGCAACTCAATAATTTCTAACTTGGTATATTTAGATAACCTTTTTTTATACTCTGCTATTGCATCTAAAAAATACTTTTCTTTTACTTTTCCTACGCATATTATTTTTATCATACTTCTATCCAGTCCGTCCTTTGTTTTTGTTTTGCTATAAGGATGTTTTTAACCTTTTTATTCTTAGAAGATAAAACCTCATTCAAAGTACTTAAAGCAATCTCATAAGTATTATTATCATCACTTAAATGTGCTAGTATTATGGTTTTTGTATCATTTCCTATCCACTCAGATAAATAGTAGGATGCATCCATGTTAGATAAGTGACCTTTATCGCTTAAAATCCTTTTCTTTAAATGAAATGGATATCTACCATTCATAAGCATTTGGGTATCATGATTACTCTCTAATAAGTATAAGTTACGATTACTTAGTTTTTGAAAATATTTATTATTTATGTAACCAGTATCAGTTATGTACACAATTGATTTATCTTTGTTATTTAAGATAAATCCAACCGACCCTTTAACGTCATGAGAAGTTTTAATCACATCAACATCAATGTCATCGATGGTAAAGTTTGAGGTTTCGTATAATACGTAATCAAAATCATCTATGTATTCATAAAGCAAACTAAGAATTACTTTGTTAACATATAATTTAGGATGATATTTTTTTAAGAATACTTTAAGTCCCTGAATATGATCCACGTGGGTATGTGTTATTAATATAGCCTTTATTTCTCTTGGATCCACTTCTAACTCTTCTAATTTTTCTTCAACATAAGACTTGGTAACACCAAGGTCAATCAAAACCTTGGTGTTATCTGTTTGTATTAAAGCACAATTACCCTTACTACCACTTGATAATACTGCTAATTTCATCATCTGTATAAGCTTAGTGGATCCATTGGTGTACCATCACGATAAGGTAATCCACCATAGTAAAGACCAAAGTGTAAGTGGGTACCGGTTGCAAAACCAGTGTGACCCATCGTACCTATTTGTTGACCTTTTTGTACCGTCTGTCCTTCTGAAACAAGTCTTGAATGCATATGACCGTAAAGCGTATAATATCCATTACCGTGATTTATCGTTACGTAAGTTCCCAAACTTCCAGAGTTTGTTCTTGCGGTAACAACGGTACCCGAACCTGCCGCATAAATAGGTGAGCCTTCACCACTACCAGCAATATCTATTGCTTCGTGAACTTTACCCCAGCGATATCCAAAGTAACTTGAAATATAGTATTGTGAAATCGTTGGCCATGCCCATGAACCAGACATGATTGGAGCAGTTCCACCACCAGCATAAGTTTTAGTTCCTACTTTTACAACCTTATCAACGGATGGAGTAAGCGTCTCAGAACTTACGATTACAACGTTAGTTGTTTCACCGTTTACGGTTTTTATTTTCGTAGTTAACCTATCCATACCATTCTGTCCCTCAGTTACCACTTCTTCAGTTCCATAAGCCATTGAGTCATCTTCTTCGGTAACCGTTTTATACTGACTTTCTTGATCTATTACATTATGAGTTTCAACAACAACGTCCACAACTGGATTTATTAATCCTACTTTAACCTGCTGTCCAACCGATAATAAATTATTTGAACTTGTAAATTCTGGATTAACAATCAAAAATTCTTCCGTTGCTAGCTTGTTATTATAAGCAATTGATTCAATTGTATCCCCTTCTTGAACGGTATAATATTGATCTTCTTTTACCTCTCCAAACATTAAATATTTAGTAAGTGTTTTTTCATCGGTAAATATTTCTTCATCCGTTGATATGTATCCTTTTTTTATGGTAATGTTTTGATCGATATATATATCTTCTATTAAGGTCCCGGTTTCTTTTATTTCAGGCTGCGTATCGTTCTCATAATTTTTCATGTCGTCTTCCGTTACGAACGCTTTAACGACGGACTTAATTGCGTTATCAAAAATACTTTTATCAAGCACGTTTATAGCCAAATCGTCTTCACCCTCGGTGTTAGACTTAATTGTTACCTTATACCCTTCAACGGTAAAAGGTTTTTCGTCTTTGATAATGTTATGTACCTGCTTAGCCGTTAAAACTTCTTTTTCATAAGTAGTACACTTTTGAATGTCCACTCCGTCTGGTATGTAAACCTTATCAACGGCATATTTTTCTTTTAAATCTTTTTGCTCTTCATTTATGTACTCTTCTAGTTCTTCTTTGTCATTTACGTTGCCAACTACTTTACCATCCAAATAAACTTTGTATACTTCTTTAGGCTTTAGTTGATAACGATTAGCAAAATTCACAAAGAAAACTATAGCTACCGAAACAGCCACCGCAAAAACATAAGTTAACCCCGTTTTTATTACTTTCATCATAATTACTCACCATTCTCTCTTTGAAAATTAACAAAAGTAGACGTATCTTTTTTAAACAATAATTCAATTGTAGTTGTTGGACCACTTCTGTTTTTTCCAATTATAAATTCAGTTATGCTCGCGTTATCATCACGTCTTGCTTCTTTATTATAATAATCATCTCTGTATAAAAATGATACTATGTCAGCATCTTGCTCAATTGATCCAGACTCACGCAAATCACTCATGATAGGACGTTTATCTTCACGCGATTCAACCGCACGAGATAGCTGAGCAGCTGCTACTACCGGTACACCAAGTTCTAGTGCCATCATTTTTAAACTACGAGATATTTCTGATACTTCTTGTTGCCTATTACCAGCAGTTTTAGCAGGTCCGGTTATAAGTTGCAAGTAATCTATTACAACTAACCCTAATCCCTTGTCCGAATTAGAAAGTCTACGACACTTACTTCTTATTTCACCCACCGTAATACCAGGAGTATCATCAATGTATAAATTAACTCCCGATAGTTTACTAATTGCCTCATTTAATCGTCTCCAATCGTTGTGTTCAAGCCTTCCGGTACGCATTTTGCTGCCATTTATTTGGCCTAATGATTGAAGAACTCTGTTTGTTAATTGTTCCGCACTCATCTCTAAGTTAAACACCGCAACTGATTTATTGCTATGCATCGCCGCGTTAGTAGCTAAATTAAGCATGAATGCCGTTTTACCCATCGCTGGACGAGCCGCTATTATAACAAACTGATTAGGTTGTAATCCAGCGGTCAACTTATCAAAATCAGTAAATCCAGTTGCAAGTCCGGTTATTTCTGACCCTTGTTCAGCAAGCTTTTCTAGATTCGCTTGCTCTCTATAAGCAACGTCTTGAATACTTTGGAACTCGGTCGTTTTCCTCATGTTTCCAATTCTTAACATCTTCATTTCAGCATTATCTAAAACATCATAAATAGAATCTTCTGATGCATAAGCATCATTTGCTATTTCGGTTGCGGTTTCAATTATTTTTCTACCAACCATCTTTTCTTTTACAATGCTTATGTAATAATCAACGTTTGAAGCAGATGGAACAGAATCTATTATCTCTGATAAGTATTCTACGTTTCCTACCTGACTAAGAATTTTTTTATCACTTAACCTGTTAGTTACAATCGTTATATCGATGGGAGAACCTTCGTTGTTTAACTCTTGTAATGTCTCAAATATTTTAGCGTTTGCTTCATTATAAAAATACTCTCCAGATAATTCGTCACACATCTTTTGAAGTGCAGCTTTTGATAAAAAGGCAGACCCCAAGACGGCCTTTTCTGCTTCAATTGATTCCGGTATTTTCCTTTCTGCCATTTTATCACTTCCTTTAACTTATTATTTAACTAATTCAACGGTAACTACAGCCTGCACCTTCTTATGCAAGTTAATCTTAACTTCGTGATACCCAAGTGAACTTATTGGTTCACTTAAAACTATTTTTTTCTTATCTATTTTATATCCAAGTTTATCTAGTTCGGTCGCTATTTGTTTAGTTGAGATAGTACCAAACACCTGGTCTTGTTTACCAGTTTTTACTTTAAATGTTAATACTCTATCCTTAAGCTCTTTTTTTAAAGCTTCACATCTTTTTATTTCAGCAGCCTCTGCATCAGCTTTGTTTTTATTACTTATATCAAGTATTTCTTTGCTTCTTGCCGTGTATGCGACCGCGTATCCATTTCTTATTAAAAAGTTTTGAGCATAACCATCTTTTACTTCTTTTATATCTCCGGCCTTGCCTTGACCCTTAACGTCTTTGGTAAAAATTACTTTCATAATTAGCCCACCTTTCTAATTAATCTCGTAAACATATTATAACACACTTATTAATTATTTAAAAGAAAAGAAAGCATACGTAAACGAACGCTTTCTTATAATTACTTTGTAAACGGAAGTAATGCTATCATTCTAGCTCTTTTTATTTGTTGTGCAATGTGTCTTTGATGTTTAGAGCAAGCTCCTGTTACTCTTCTAGGTAAAATCTTACCCTTTTCGTTTATATATTTTCTTAAAATCTCAGGATCTTTATAATCTACGCTCTTACCAGCACACATTTGACAAATTTTCTTTTTCTTTCTAAAAAATTCTGCCATTGTTATCCTCCTTTTCTTAGTTATTAAAATGCGATATCGTCATCTGATATTTCTATACTACTACCAAAATCCGCGAATACATCGTCAGAAACATTAGTTTCGTTAACGTTTGATTCGGTTTGGAAATCTGCAGGTGATACATTATCTTCCCCGGTAGGTGCTGACGTATTACCAGAATTTCTTGAATCAAGAAATTGAACACGATCTGCTACAACCTCAGTAACGTATACACGTTTTCCATCTTTATCTTCGTAATTTCTAGTTTGGATTCTACCATCTACGGCTACCAAAGAACCTTTACCAACGTATTTTTTTATGTTTTCCGCTTGTTTTTGAAAAGCTACTATATTAATAAAATCAGTATCTCTTTCTCCTTGACTATTAGTGTATTGTCTATCAATTGCGATAGAAAAATTTACTATAGCTGCATTACTAGATGAATACCTTAATTCTGGATCCCTGGTTAGTCTTCCAATTAAAAATGCTTTGTTCATAATGTTTTCCTTTTCTTTTATTTATCTTCTTTTACGATTAAATGACGAATTATATCTTCGCTAATTAAAGCTAAACGATCAAATTCATTAATAGCTTTAGCATCTTCTGCTTCTAAGTTAATTAAGAAATAATAACCAGTCTTATGACCTTTTATTTCATAAGCTAGTTCTTTTTGTCCCAAATCTTTTGAAGAAGTAACTTTTGCTCCGTTATCTGCTAATATCTTTTCAAAGTTCTTAGCAACTTCTTTAACGCTTGCTTCTTCAATGTTTGGTCTAACAATGAACATAATTTCGTATTTCATGCTTTTTTCCTCCTCTTCTGGTCTATTCGGTCTTTCTACCAAGGTGAAAGACAAGAGAGTAATCACATTACTCGCCTTGTATTATAACAAAAAAGAAAGTTATTGTAAACCTTCTTTTACAATATTATTTTATGGGTTTATAAACTTATTATACTATTTTTCCAAATGATTTTGAACCAACTAATATTGATGGTGGGGTAACAATTTCTTCGTCTAAAGATTTATATATGTTAATCGAAAAATCCTCACTCATATCATGGTATCTAAATTGCACACAAACATCATCTTCACCATAAATAAGCTTCTTGATATAACACATTTCATCCCACGTAGCATATTTTTTGGCTATATGTTTTTTCTTGTTTAGTGTTCTAACATTTACTATATCCCAACCAGATTTTATGGTTCTTCTTATATTTAACATTTTTTGATTAGGCAAAGTGATTACTTTGCCTGAGATATTATCCCATGCAGCTTGTTTTGGGTACACAAACTTATCATCAGTTGATTCCCACATATGAAGTACATAACTATGATTATTTACATAATCTTTTTTAGCTGGATGAAATTCCAATACTACGTCATTTTCCCTAAAAAATAGATTTCTTAAAAATTGCATTTCTTCATTACTTGGAGTTCTTTTTAATGCCTCTCCAGTACTTTCTGTAACATGTGCACTAACGTGATTCCACCCCATAAAATTTTCGGAAGCAACTACGAATGCTTTTTTATTATTATTTAGAGGAACTAAAAAATTATTATTTATCTTTAACCTCTCATTATTAATAATGTATTTTTCAAGCAAATCAATATCTTTCATAATCAAAAACGCCCCTTTTAAAAAAATCGAAGTAAAGTTATACTAACACACTATATAAAAAGAATCAACAAAAAAGTTTAATAACTAATTATTAAATCTAAACAAACATACGTCTCCGTCTTGCATTAAGTAATCTTTTCCTTCGCTTCTAAGTTTACCAGCTTCCTTAGCACCTTTTTCTCCATTATATTTTTTATAATCATCAAATGATATTACTTCCGCCCTGATAAAACCCTTTTCAAAGTCACTATGAATTATTCCAGCACATTCTGGTGCTTTCATACCTTTTTTAAAGGTCCATGCCCTTACTTCTTTAGGTCCAGCAGTAAAGTATGTTTGAAGTCCAAGCAAATGATATGATGCTTTAATTAATTTATCAAGTCCACTTTCTTCTATTCCTAAATCATTTAAGAAAGCCTTTTTTTCTTCATCTTCAAAGCCACTTAACTCTTCTTCTATTTTTGCACACAATACGATTACCTCAGCATTATCTTTTTTTGCATATTCTTTCACTTGTTTTACGTAATCATTTTCTTTATTTATATCATCTTCTTTAATGTTTGCAACATAAATAATCGGTTTCATAGTAAGTAAATTAAAAGCTTTTAATATTTTTAAATCATCTTTTGTATATTCTAACTTTCTAGCTGGAACATTATTTTCTAAAGCTTCTTTTATTTTCTTTAGAAGTTCTACTTCTTTTAAAGCGTCTTTATCTTTTGTAGATATTGCTTTTTTCTCTATTTTACCTAATCTATTATTAACTACTTCTAAGTCACAAAAAATAAACTCAACATCTATTATTTCAATATCACGAATAGGATCAGTTTTCCCTTCTACATGGGTTATGTTTGAATCATCAAAACATCGTACAACTTCTACTACGGCATCAACATCTCTTATGTGTGATAAAAACTTGTTTCCTAATCCCTCACCATGTGATGCTCCTTTAACAAGCCCTGCAATATCGGTAAACTCAAATGTTGTCGGAACTAAACTCTTTGGTTTTACCAACTCATTTAAAAAATCAAGTCTCTTATCTGGTACGATTACCATTCCAACGTTTGGTTCAATGGTTGCAAAAGGATAATTAGCTGCTAAAATATTTTTCTTAGTAATTGCGTTAAACAACGTAGATTTCCCAACGTTTGGTAATCCTACTATACCTGCTGTTAAAGACACAAAAATCACTTCCTTTTTCATTTGGTATTATAACATTTAAAATAAATAAAAAGCAATGCTTACGCACCACTTATAGACTTAATGTTGAATTATTTTTTTCTCTTTACCTTCACGTATCTTTTTTGTAATCCATAAGAAAATGGAACCAAACTATAATTAGTACCAACAACATTACCATTTACTTCATAAGTTGCATTTAAATCATCTAGAGCTTTTTTTTGATAAAATTTAAGATTTAGTTCATCTTCTTTTTTGGGTTCATGTTCTTTATAATATTCTGCAGCAACTTCATTTAAATAAAGTAATGTTGTCTCGTCATCTATTTCTGAATTCAATAATTGTCTTACCATGTAGTTGTTTTCACTTCTGTCTTGCTGTAATAACTTTTCGAATTCTACAAATGGAATATACATTACACTATTCTCTTCTTCAACTTCATTATCAATTTTTACTAATTTTACTACATGTTGTCTTTTAGAGTTAACTTCATATTTATATGGGCTTTGATATGAATATAATATATTATCTATCTTATAAACTCCAACCGGAATAACATCAGGTGCATCTCCATAAGATAATATAAACCCAAAGCTTTTATTTGCATTTTCTATAATTTCTTTAAAATCTTTACTCATTTTTGCATTCCCCCCTTTGTTTGAATGTCATATATGATAGTGTTTTTTCAACAAAAGGTCAAGTCTTATGAAATCTTGTTTACTATTATAACAAAAAACAACATTAAACTGCTCTTTTCTTTTTAAAATATAAAAAAAGTAAACGTTAAAAAAGTAAAGAACAATGTCTTTACTTATACCGTAGGATATACTCCTGGGCCTATTGGTAAACCGATTATGTACCAACAAACAATCATTAATAGCCATATTATTGCTACCGCTAGGAAATAAGGAAATATAACACGATAGCATCCTCTTATACTAAAGTCATTTTTATTCTTGGTATATACTTCTATAAAACCAATAAAAATAACAAAGTAAGTAAATAATGGCGTTATCACGTTGGTAATTGATTCACCTGCACGGAAAACTAGTTGAGCAAATTCTGGAGAAATGTTAGCCCTTATTACCGCCGGCATAATGTTAGGGGCAATAATTGACCACTTTGCAATTGATCCCGGAAGAAGGATATTAGCAAGAAGTGAAAATAAGAATATCAACAGTATTAATGGAATAAATGAGAAGTTAGACGATGATATTACGTTTGATAACCAACCTGTTACAACAACCCCAATGTTAGATTCGGTTACTAAAGCATTAAGTTGGGCGGCAAAGAAAATAAGAACAAATATACCACCAATACTTTTTAGGTAATCAGTAGAAAAATTAACCATGTCCCTTATTTTTCTAATGGTACCAGTTACAACACCAAACACAAAGCCTTGTAAGGCAAATATAAATGATATAATACCAACCATATTAGTCATTAAAAGCGCGTCTGAAGAAAATAACATCTTCGAATAAACATCTTGCGACTTATCAAGCAAAAGCCCTAAGAAACTATCACCACTAACCGGGATAAGCATAAGGATTATTGGAATTAAACAAATAATAGTTGCAATTAAGGCCGCTATTAAGCCTTTTTTCTCTTTGCTTTCTTCTAAAACGAATTCTTCGTCTTCATCTTCTAGAGTATTTCTCCCTAATTTTCTAGATACAATTTTCTCTGTTATAAAAGTACATATACCAGCAATTAACAAAGTAGCTACAATTATGAATATTAAGTTACTGCTTTGAGATACAGTATACTCGGTGTCTAATAATTTAGCACTGGCTTCAGTATAACTAGTTAAGTTATAATCAAGAGCCGTTATGAATAAACCCGCACCATGTCCGGCAGCAATAGATGCAAATCCAAGGGCAAGACCACCAATTGGGTTTCGGTTCATGCTCATGAATAAAACCGCACCTAAAGGAAGAAGTAAAACGTAACCAACATTATTATCAACACTTGCTATTATGCATATTAATGAATATATAAACACAATGATAAACTTTGGTATTTTCTTTGTTACCTTCGTACATAAGGTTTTTAAAAAACCAGACTTTAATGCAATACCAAAAGCTATTGCAGCTATAAGCAACGATCCAAAAGGAACAAAGTTTATTAAGTTATCATACGCCGAAGTGATGATAAACTTGATTCCATCCAAGCTTAAAAGTGAGTTTACTGCTACGGTCGTTGACTCAACTTCTCCTGCTATGGTGGTTAACTTATCATATGTTACCTGAAAATTCAGTACGTTTGCTATACCACTTATCACAACCACCAATAATGACATGTATATAAAAAACATTACCGGATGGGATGACCTTTTTAATTTCTTTGGATTAATCATTTTTCTTCCTCCTCAATCACCTTTTTAATCTTTTTATTAAAGTCTACACGTGGCAGCATTATGGTTCTTCCACAGTTAGCACACTCTATTTTAATATCGACGCCAACCCTTATAACCTTGAACAAATCACAACCACATGGATGTTTTTTCTTCATCTTAACAATCGAATTTAATCCATAATTATTTTTCATTATGTACCTCAATTTGCATGTATGGAATTTTTATACCATTTTTATCTAAGACGTTTTTAAATGCTTTTTTCATTTGTCTTTCCACTTCAAAATGTTTAGCAGGTTTACATTTACCAACAATCCTAAAAATAACGGCTGAATCTGAAAGTTCTTCTACTCCCCATACCTCTGGTTCTTCCGTTAACATCGGAATTGAATCTTTTAAAGTAGCACAAGCAACTTGCAATATCTTTTCAACCTTATCTAATTTTTCTTCATAAGCTACTGGAATATCAACAACCGCAAGGGTTTTATCGAAGCTATAGTTAATAACTTCCGTTATATTTCTGTTTGATATAATTTTTATATCACCGGTATATGCTTGGACACGAGTTGCTTTAAGTCCAATAGATGTTACCGTTCCAGTAAAGTCACCAATCTTAACTAAATCTCCTACGGCGTACCAATTTTCAAATAAAATAGATGCGCCAACTAAAATATCCTTTAATATATCTTGAAAGGCAAGACCAACAACCAAACTTACTACACCAAGACCGGTTATTAAAGCAGCGGTATTAACTCCGTAAACACTTAAAAGCGATAATATGGCAAGTACCCAAATAACGTATTTAACAATGTTACATAGAAGACTTCTTATGGTCCCTACCTTCCTAGAATCAAATCTTTTGTGTTTTTTTTCGGGATTAAACATCTTTTTTATGATTGCCTTAAGAAATTTTTCTATTATAAACGCAATAACAATTATTATAACCGTCATGTATATTTCTTTTGCGATTGTTAGTCCAAAGATTTTCATAAGCGCTCTCCTATTCTACTTCTATATTTAAAATTTCTAATATTCTGTTTAAATCTTCTTTAGTAACGAAAGAAATTTTTATTTTATTGCCTGAAATCGATACCTTTGTACCTAGTTTTTCTTTCATTGCATCCTCAACGTATTTATATTCTTTAGATTTCTTTGGCCTTGTGGCAGGAACACTTCTTTTATATGAAGTCTCATCTGTTAAAGTTTCTAAATCTCTTACGCTTAAATTTTCACTTATAACTTTGTTAGCTAACTCTTCTATTTGTTCATGGTTTTCTAACTTACTTAAAACTCTTGCGTGCCCCATCGATATTTTTCCGTATAAAATCATGTCTTGAACACTAAGAGGTAACCTAAGAAGTCCAAGCATATTAGTTATATGACTTCTTGATTTTCCTAATTTTTTAGCAAGTTCATCCTGAGTTAACCTCATCGTTTCAATAATTGACTTATAAGCTTTAGCTTCCTCAATAGCGGATAAATCTTCCCTTTGTAAATTTTCTAGTAAGGCCACTTGCATCATTTCTTCATCGGTAAAATCTCTTATGATTGCAGGTATTTTGGTCAAACCTGCGATTTGCGAGGCTTTTGCTCTTCTTTCACCAGCGATGATATTGTATCCCTTAACGCTTTTCTTAACTATTATTGGTTGGAACACCCCATGTTCCTTAATTGATTCAGCAAGTTCTTTTAATGCATCTTCATCAAATACTTTTCTTGGCTGATATGGATTACTCATAAGTTCATTTATTGGTATTTCAACAATTTCGTCTTTTGGAGTTTCCTCCACTATCTTACTTTCAACCTGATCCAAATCAAGCATTTCAGAGTTAAATAATTGTTCTAACCCCATTCCTAGTGCTCTTCTTTTATTGTTCGTGTTTTCTTCTTTCATCTTGTTCAATTACCTCCTTTGCCAAATTAAGGTATGCTTCGGTACCCCTGCTCATTGGATCGTATGCAACGATTGGTTTACCATGAGAAGGTGCCTCCGTTAATCTTATTAATCTAGGTATTAAAGTATTATAAACCCTTTCTTTAAAAAATCCTCTTATTTCTTCTACAACCTCTAATCCCAAGTTAGTTCTGGAATCTAACATCGTAAGTAAAACCCCCTCTATTTCTAATCCTGGGTTTAGTTTTTTTTGCGCTAACATAATAGAATTTAAAAGCTGCATTATTCCCTCTAGAGCAAAAAACTCACATTGAACTGGAATTAGAACCGAATTAGCTGCGGTTAAGGCGTTAGTAGTTAAAAGCCCTAAAGATGGAGGGCAATCAATTATTATAAAATCATATTCGTCCTTAATCAGTGCTAGGGCGATTCTAAGTTGCATGTTCTTTTGAAAGTTTGGATCTAACTTTGATTTTTCTAGTAATTCTATGTCTGCACCCGCTAGGTTTATGGTTGCAGGAATTATACTTAAGTTTTTAAAATTAGTCCTTATTATAGCTTGGTTTGCCGTACACCTTCCAAGTAATAAATCATAAATACTCTTATCAACGTCCCCTTTGTTAATGCCAACACCAGTTGACGCATTACCTTGTGGATCCAAATCGATAAGCAATACCTTTTTGTTTTGTACACCTAGTGAGGCCGCCAAGTTAATACTAGTGGTCGTCTTACCAACACCACCCTTTTGATTTACCAATGCTATTATTCTTGCCATGCGTCTCACTTCTTTCCTACTTTTATTTATTATTAAATTAACAATACCATTCTATCAAAAAAACAGCATTTTTTAAAGAGTTTATTCGATTAATTTTGCTTTCTAATTTTATCGGCAAACTCCTTAATCTTTCTAAAACGATGGTTTAAACACGATTTACTCACGTTCGTTCCTGTTTCTAATGTTATTATTTTACTTAATTCCAAAAGAGATGTTTCGGGATACCTTTGACGATATTCGGCACTTTCCCTTACTTTTTCATCAAGTAAGTCAAACATGCCTTTTTCCTTTATAAATTCAATTTCTGAAATAAGTTTATTAGCGGTTGCAACCATCTTTTCAACGTTAGCTTGCTCACAATTATTTAAACGGTTAGTCATGTTTATCTTTTCTCGGTACACCCGAATTTCTTCGTAATACATGACTCCGTTATAAGCTCTTATAAGCCTTAAGAAATCACTTATTTTTTCAGCTTCTTTGATATATATCATATAACCTTTTTTACGGTGTAATATTTTACTATTTAAATTATTATCATTTAATAGTGAATTTAAAAACTTAGCATACTGTGTATCATTTATTAAAAACTCCAAATGATACCTAGAAGTTTTTGGGTCGTTTAAACTACCAGAAACCAAAAATACACCCCTTAAGTATGCCCTTGTTAATTCTTCATCAGATAACAAAGACTCATTCGGGATTCTAAGTAACTGGTTCTTATCATTTACTATTCCTAAATCTCTTAATACTTTTAAAGTATCTCTTTTTAACTCCAAAACATAAATTTCATTCTTCTTAAAGTTGTAGTTTTTCCTTAAAGATATGTTTAAATTAATATCATACAAAATTTTAAACAAACCAAAAATACGATTCGCAACAAACTTATTTTCAGTTTGAATTTTTATGTTATATATTTTTATTTCTGCACTTGTTCTAATTATCCCAGATAATTCAGATAAGTATTCGGCCCTGGTGCACTCGGTTGTACTAACTTCTTTTTTTATTTTACTTGAAAACGTCATACCATCACTTCCTTACCATAAGAATTATATCAGATAATGGTTTCTTTTTCAACATATCCGGGTGTTTTTATTGACTTAAATTTAAAAAACAAATATAATAGGTAAACAAGAAAGGAAAGAAATCATGGATAAGACTATAGAAATACCAAAATTAACAATATTAACAGAAGAACAAGTTTATGGAAATAATAAATTAAACATATTTAACGTAATAGACCCAAGAGCAGCGGTTAGTGATACTGCTATTTTAAGAGGGGCTTTCGTGTCGGATTATCATACAGCTAATGATAATTCATTATCAGGAAGGACCGGTAGTTATTGGCTTCAAAATTCATTAGGTTCTAAATATGCATATGCAGAAGTTGTTACCAAGCACGGATATACAACTTATTATTCTAGTAATGCACGTAGTACAGGTATACGTGCTGCTTTACCATACTCACAAATAAAAAATTTTCCACATACACTTGAATCAAGCCTTATATATGATTCAATCTTTGGTTCATATACAAGCCCCGAAAGATTAGAAGTAATAACTTATGGATATTATCCTGGTGCAGCAGTAGATAATGTAATGCAACAAACGCTTGAGGCTGCATATAATTCTAAAACTTTAAAAAAGCTTGAGGTTGGTTACACTTTTGATGGCAGAAAATGTAACGATTATAATAAAGATTTTTCACCAGAAAAACAAGAGTGTTTTGTATTCTATGATGGAAAAATATATACCAGGATAAAAGCTAATTTTCATCCTATTTATGGAAATCACATTCTTTCTAATGGCGAAGAATATAAAGATGGTGACTATGTTTGGGTTAAAATCGAGCCAATCGTTTGGTTAAAGCATCCACTTGATGATGTCATGATAAGTGAAAAAGAGATACTAGCAGGTGTTAGATTTTCAGAATTAAAATGGTTTTTAGATAATTATTTATCTAAAGATATTCTTTCTTTATATGAGCTAAAAAAATATATTAATAAGAATAATTATAGTGATGATGAAATAAAAACGATAAATAATTTTATTTATCTTAATGAAAATGGTAATCCTATAAAGAAAAAGAAAATAATTGTTAAAGCAAAAAGGGAGTCTAATTAAATGACTTCCTTTTTTAACCTGAATTTTCATAATAAATCTAAATACTTTTTTAACATTTCTATTTCAAGTTTGGTTACTAGTTTAACAAAATCTGTATAGTTACCAGTTGTATGAGCTTTGTCTAATGCTTCGTAATACTCTAATCTGTCTTTTTTCTTAATTATTACAGGATTATAGTCACTATTCATTAAGTCTAAATTCATTAATAATCTAGAAGTTCTACCATTACCATCAATAAATGGATGTATTTTTACCAACTCTCCATGAAGTAGTGCTGCTTTAATAATTGGATGATATGATTTCCAAGTCCCATAATTTACAATTAGTTTTTCCATTAGTTCTGGTACTTTTAAATAATCTGGAGGAACATGAGAAGCAACTTTAATCATCACGTTTTCTTCTCTATACCTTCCCGCATTTTTATCATCAATATCTTTTAAAATCAATCTATGAATATTCTTTATATTCCATTCTGTAACGGGATTTTTTTCTTTTACTATGGTTTCTAAATAAAGTATTGCTTTTTCGTGATTAATTACTTCCAAATGTTCTTTTAATGTTTTTCCACCAATGGTAATTCCTTCTAGAACTACTTGCGTTTCTCTTAATGTTAATGTATTACCTTCTATACCATTACTATTATAAGTCCATTCTAAATTAATAGATTCTTTTAACGTTCTTAACGTTTCTTTTGGTAATGGTCTTTTATTATCTAATTCTTTTTTCATATCATCTACTTTATCAAAATAGTCTTTTGGCAAATCAATTATAAACCCTTTATTATCTGGCTTGATAGTCCTTTTATCCACTGGCTTAATAGTATAATCAGGAATATTCCAACTATTACCATTTTTTATAGCTCCTTCAATTCTACCTTCTTCTAATAATTGTCTAATTCGTCTTTCGCTAATATTCCACTTTTTTGCAGCCTCTTTTGTAGCAATAAAATCCATAGTATCACCTCGTTATATATTATACCGATTGCGGTAGTATAAGTTAATAAAAAGATTTCAATTTAAATGTTGTTTTGATAAATTTTAAAGAAAAAAAAGTTAAAACAAAAAGAAAGTCTAATAACTAACCATTAGACTTTCTTATTTTTTTAATTATGCTTGTTGCCGCTATTGCACCTTCCGAAGTTGCTGTTACAACCTGATATAAATCTTTGCTTACCGAGTCTCCCGCAGCGTAAACATTATCATCATTTGTTTTCATTGTACCATCAACAATTATTCCCTTGTTATCAGAATCTAAATTAAGGTTTTGATAATAGGCAAGTGATGCTTCTTGTCCGATGCATACGAACACGGCACTTACGTCTATCTTTTTTCCATCATCTAAAACTAATCCTGTTACTTGGTTGGTATTTCCTAATACTTCTTTTACTTTCTTATTTAGTAAAACTTCAACGTTTTCTTTTTTAGTGGCTTCCTTTTCTTTTTCATCAGCCCTCAAAACATTTGATCTATTTACCACATAGACTTTAGATGCCACATCACTCATGTATGAGGCTGCTTCCATCGCCGAATTACCACCACCGATTATTGCGACGTTCTTACCTTTATACAAAGCACCATCGCAAACCGCACAATATGATATACCTTTGTTTTCATATCTATCAGCATTTTTTGCATCTAGTTTCCTTGGTGTTTTACCGGTTGCTATTAAGATGTAATTAGATGTGTATTTATTTTCTTTTGTTATAACAGCATATTTATCATTTTCTTTTTCTATGTTTATTACCTTCTCCGTTTTAAACGGAACTGAAAGCGCCTCTACTTGTGAATACATCCTAAAAGCAAGCGTTGTTCCATCAACGTCCAAATAACCCGGATAATTTTCTATTTTATGCGTTTTATTTAAAGTACCACCCGGTGCTGATGCCTCTATTATTAAAGGTGTAATCCCCGCCCTTTTTAAGTATATAGCGGCCGTAAGTCCAGCTGGCCCAGCTCCTATTATAATAACGTCATAATCAACACTTGATTTCATTTTCTTTAGCCCCCACATCATCATAAGGTTTACACTTAATTTTAGTTATTATAAACATAACTATTCCTACAACAACCATAATTATTGAAATAACTTGTGCCATCTTTAAACTACCAAGCATTAAGCTATCGGTTCTAAGTGATTCAACAAAGAATCTTAATACACCATACCAAATCAAATATAAGGCGGTAGTATTACCTAATTTTGCTTTTTTAAGACTCCTAAAACCAAATAATACAAAGAAGCCAATTATACAAAAAACTGACTCATATAAAAAAGTAGGATGATAATAATGGCCACCTATATGCATTCCATCAATAATAAACTCAGGTAAGTGAAGCCCTTCTAAAAAAGATCTAGTAACAATACCGCCATGAGCTTCTCCATTAAAAAAGTTACCCCAACGGCCAATACCTTGTGCCAAAAGTAATGCTGGCGCTGCTATATCTAACATCTTTAAGATGTTAACCTGATATTTTTTACAATAAACAACTAGCGTTATTAACCCTGCAATTATACCACCATGTATTGCAAGACCACCATTCCAAATTTTTATTATTTCAATTGGAGATGATGCATAATAATCAAGGTTAAATAATACGTAATAAATTCTAGCACCTAAAAGCCCGAATACAACACACCAAAAAACTAGGTTTGTAATAAAGCTTGTTGGAATATTATATTTTTTTGCCTCTCTATTAATGATTATTCCCGCTAAAATAATACCTAATAATATGCATATTGAATACCACGTAATAGTGAGTGGTCCTAAACTTAAAGCAATTTTGTTCATTTTATCTTTTACACCTTTCTATTAATGGTTTAATTATTAAATTTTCCATAATAACATTCATGATGCTAATAAATATCGAGATAATTATAGGAGAAAAAAATCCGGTTAAATAAAAATGCTTCCCTAAAATCAAATCAACTAGCAATAATATAACTACGTTTATAACAAAATAAAATAATCCCATTGATAATCCTATTAAAGGTAGTGATATTGTAACAAGCGCCGGCTTTACGGTTTTGTTTAACACGTATATTATAACCGCCGCAATAAATCCATATAAAAAGTTTTCAACGTATAACGACCTAAATAAATTAGACGTAACTAGTAGAATTAAAGCGTATCCTAGCATATAAATAAGCCACTCTAAAAAAGAATTAAGTCGGTACTCTATTTCTTTTCCATTTGACTTCTTTTTCTTTTTATCGTCGACAATTATTACCTTCATAAAATCACCATTTTAATTATAACATAATAGGTATTAATTATATAAATTTTTTTTCGTCAAAAAAAGACCGCCATGGTCCGAATTAAAATTATTCATTTATTTGTTCAACTCCTAAAGAATACGCAAACCTAATTAACGTTTCCTTTTTCTTTATGTAATAGTAACCTAAAGAAAAGCCAAGACTGTTAGCAATGTATCTATCATCATAATTATTTTCTTTATCAAGATATGTCCAATATATAATTTTTCTTTCATCAGTAGTAAGTTTATTAAAAGAAAAGCGTACGTAATTTATGAATTCTACTCTCTTTTTCTTTTCTATCTCATCTATTTTAATATAAGAATTATCAACACCATTTTCACTTAATTCTTCAAGTATAAAATTCTCCCCAATGTTTGACGTGGAGCTACTATCTACGGACAAACTATAATATACGTATTTTGATATTATTTGTTCAACGGCTTTTTTGGTGTTTACCCAAGAAATGTTTATTGGTTCTACCATAACAACAGCTCCTTTCGTTAAACATTTTATCATTTTCAAAGTTATAAAAGTTAATGTTTAAACTATAAATAACTCATAAAAAAATAAAGTAAAGATTATCTTTATCTCTACTTTATTATTATCCATATTTTCTATAATACCCTTAATATTTTATTAATTTAATAACTTTTTTAAATACTGGCCAGTATATGATGCTTCGCATTTTGCTATCTTTTCTGGAGTTCCTTCACAAACAATGGTTCCTCCACCATCTCCTCCTTCTGGTCCTAAATCAATTATGTGATCAGCAACTTTTATGACGTCTAAATTATGCTCGATAACAATTACCGTATCTCCGTTATCTACGATTCTATTTAATATTACAAGTAATCTTTTTATATCATGGCTGTGAAGACCAGTTGTTGGTTCATCTAGGATAAACACGCTTTTACCAGTTGGTTTTTTCTGCAATTCTTTAGCAAGTTTAACACGGGATGCTTCTCCTCCAGATAATGTAGGAGCACTTTGCCCTAGTTTTATATAACCTAACCCAACATCCATCAGAACTTGTAATTTCCTTTTTATCTTAGGATGATTTTCAAAGAATTCTAGTGCTTCTTCAACACGCATTTGTAAAACATCATATATCGTTTTACCTTTGTATTTTACTTCTAAAGTTTCTTTGTTAAAACGCGTTCCACCACAAACTTCACAAGGAACGTATACATCTGGTAAAAAGTTCATGGAAATCTTCTTAACGCCATCACCCCAGCAGGCTTCGCAGCGTCCTCCTTTAACATTGAAAGAAAATCTACCTTTTTCATATCCTCTTATCTTAGCTTCTTTTGTGTTAGCAAAAACATCCCTTATATCATCAAACACACCAACGTAAGTAGCAGGGTTACTACGAGGAGTCCTTCCGATAGGGTCTTGAGTTATATCAACTACCTTATCTACGTTTTCTAGTCCCTTAATACTTCTATGTTTTCCTGGTATTACTTTTGATCCATAAACATTTAACGCTAATGCTTTGTATAGAATTTGGTTTATCAAACTACTCTTACCAGAGCCCGATACACCGGTTACAACAATAAACTTTCCAAGCGGAAACTTAACGTTTATGTTTTTTAAGTTGTTTTCTTTTGCACCTTTTATTTCGATGAATTTACCATTACCTTTTCTTCTCTTTTTAGGAACTTCTATTTTCTTTCTTCCGGATAAATAATCACCAGTTAAACTATTTTTGTTTTTCATAACCTCATCAGGAGTGCCACATGCTACTATCTCACCACCATGATCTCCCGCTCCTGGGCCAACATCAACCAAATAATCTGCTTGTAGCATCGT
>CALVIH010000005.1 GCA_944329445.1 uncultured Bacilli bacterium
ATTTTTTCACAAAAAAAGAATTTTTGTTATACAAAAATCCTCTTTTCTTTCATATTTTTTTACTATTTTCTTTTTTTAGTTAAATTATATTTTTTTATCAATAATTTTTTCTAAAACCATAGCAACACCATCATTATCACATGATGCCGTTATAAAATCCGCTTTATTTTTTAAATCAGGTATGGCATTTTCCACCGCAACGTTTAACCCTTCCTCTAAAAACATGGGTAAATCATTTAAGTCATCACCTATTCTTACCGTATCATTTAAAGAAACGTTTAAGTATTCTGCTAATTTTTTTATTGCGATACCCTTACTAACGTTTTTTGGTGCTATGTCTATCCATATGTTACCACCATCTTCAAATGATTCATCATACAAGGAACGGTGTCTGTTTATTATTTCTATTTCTGAAAACTTTTGTACCTCATTTATAACTTCATGCATTACGTTTTTATCAGGATGAGATATCGTTACTTGAGTTATAGGGTTTTCCTCATATATTGTTTTAGTAAAATCAGAAATAATGGTTTCTCTTTGCGGATATTTTATTTTGTTAACAAACGTGGTATTAACTCCACCTATAATTATTCTTAAGTCTTTTTCACAAGCAAGATTATATAGTTTTTCTACAACTTTAAAAGGAATTGTTAACTTATATATAACCTTATTGTTGGCATAATCATAAACGACTCCTCCATTGGTACATATAACATATTTACTTGCCTTTATTTTTTTTGACAAAGACGAAACATATGGTATAACCCTACCACTTACCAGCACAAAAAGATTTCCTAATTCTTGGTATTTTTTTATTGCGTCAATGTTTTTTTCTGACACGAATTCTTTTATTGCAAGTGTTCTATCAATGTCAGAGAATACTATTTTTTTCATAACTACTCCTTTTTAAATAAACCAATTACTTTTCTTTTTTATTATCATAGAAAGTAAATTACTTAACAATTTAAATAACCTGGTTGATACGTACATAAGTGGTAATAAAATAAGCAATGAATTAGGTGTTAACCAAACAAGTGAAAATACGCTTCTTCCAACAGGAGTTAAAATCATTAAAAGAAGAATAAGGGTTATTAAAATTAAAAGAGATTTTCTAAGTAAGTTAAGTGGTTTACTTATCCTATATATTAACAGAATCGCTGTATACGCGGTAATTATTACTGCAATGGTTGAAGTTTGTTCATTTGGAATATTAAGAATGCTTGCAACAAACACAAGGATCAAAATATTAACAACGGTTGTTATTCCACTAGGAATGGCCTTGCTTATTACGTTTATAAAAAACTTTCCTTTAACCCTCGAACGATTTGGTTCTAATGCTAATACAAAAGCTGGTATACCTATTGTTAAACTATTTATCAAAGTCATTTGTATTGGAATAAAAGGATACGTATAATTAATGAATAAGAAAAGTAATGCCAAAAGTGATGCGTATATCGTTTTAGATAAGAATAACGTGGCAGATCTTTCAACGTTATTAATTGTCCTTCTTCCCTCACCAACTATCTTAGGCATAGAATCAAAATTCGAATCCAAAAGCACTATCTCTGCTACGTTTCTTGCAGCATCAGCACCATCGTTCATGACAACACCACAATCAGATTCTTTCAAAGCTAATACATCATTTACCCCATCACCAGTCATCGCTACCACGTGGCCATTATGTTTAAGACTACTTATAAGCATTCTTTTTTGGTCAGGCTTAACACGCCCAAAAATAGTGTTTTCCTCGACCACTAAATTAAGGTCCGTTTCCTCATTTATTTCTCTTGCGTCAAACACACCATTAACCTTAATACCAACTGCTTTTGCAACATTTCTTACGGTGGATACACTATCACCTGATATTACTTTTACGTCGACGTCATTGTCCATGAAATATCGAAGCGTTTTTACTGCTTCTTTCCTTAGCTTATCACGTATTAATATAAATGCTAAAGGTTCAACGTTTTGCGGCAAAACGTTTTTCTTTATTGTACTAGTTTTAATAAGCACTAAAACCCGGTTCTCTATTGATAGTTCATCTATTTGTTTGCTGTAATCATTAATTTTATCACCCAGTATAAACTCTGGTGCTCCCATTACGTAAGATTCGTTTTTTAACGTTACACCAGAATATTTTCTATCTGATGAAAATGGTATTGTTTTTATTGCTTTAATATTAGAAGTATTACCATATTTCTCATTTATTGCTTTAAAGGTAGGGTTCTTATCATTAAGGTTCGTAGATATAATTTCTAACGCGTTATCAACCTCATTAACCACATGACCATTAATCGGTAAAACGTCTACCACTTCCATTTTCCCTTCCGTAATCGTACCCGTTTTATCCAAGCATAAAGTATCTACCCTGGCAAGTGTTTCAAGTGAATATAAATCCTGAACCAAAACGTTATATTTTGAAAGCCTTAAAACGCTAATTGCAAGCACGGTAGAAACAAGAAGTATTAAACCCTCTGGAATCATCGCAATTAAAGCTGCAACTACGCTTGTAACCGCATTTTGAGTTGTGTTACCATCTATAGAAAACTGCCTTAATAAAAGAAGTAAACCGATTGGTACCAAAGCAATTGATACGTATTTTACAATTTTATTCAAAGAGCGCATTATCTCGGAATTTACCTCTTTTTTCATTTGCTTAGCATCGTGTGATATAACCGACGTATAATTATCTAAGCCAACGTGAATTACCTTTGCCTTAACGTTTCCACTTACTATGAAACTTCCAGAAAGAAGTGTATCTCCTTCTTTTTTAAAAATCGTCTTAGCTTCTCCGGTGATAAATGATTCGTTAACCTCACATTCTCCACTTACTATTTTAGAATCTGCTACTATCTGATTACCTAATTCATAAATTATTAAATCATCTAAAACTATGTTATCAATGTGTATTTCGGTTTCTTTTCCGTCACGAATAACCTTTGCTTTAGAAGAAGATATAACCGATAGTTTATCAACGATTTTTTTTGCTCTTATCTCTTGAACAGTACTAATTAAAGTATTACATATTACAACTCCTAAAAACAAAAGATTTTTATAAGAACCAACTACGATTATGGCAATACCTAAAACGATGTTTATAAAGTTAAATAAGGTACACGTATTTTCAACTAAAATCTGCTTGATACTCTTACTCGGTGTCGTTGTATCATAATTTACTTTACCTTCTTTAATTCTTTGTTTAACTTCACTATTTGATAACCCGTTTTCTTTCAATATCATCACTTGCTTTCTATCATATACTCATATTATACCATTTTTTACCAAGTTTAAATAAATTAAACAAAAAAAGACAATATGATTTACATATTACCTTTTTATTATTATAAAATTTTATTTTAATCTAACTTATATGAAGGTTCCTTTTTAACATCTTCATCACTAATTTCAAAAGCCTCTTTAATCATGTTATTCATAACGTTTATTAATTCGGTAGCGCCATATTCAAGCGATTTTCTTATGTTTTCTTCACTAACGTCAGTGAACGAAGAAAGCTCTTTAATTGATTTATTAGGATAATTTATTTTTAAAAATAAAATTTGGTAATCTCTTGGATCTATTTTTTCAATCAACCGCACGAAGTATGGCATGTTAATTAGCTCGTATAATTTCAGATACGTTTCATTATCATCTATTTTTTTTGCGCTATTCTTTTTAGTTTCTTTTGTTTCAGACACTTCCGATGGTAATGAAACCTTTTTTATCTCTGGTTTTGTTTCATTTATCACTTGTTTTACTTTTTCTTGTGATTGATTTATATTGGCATCATCACTTATTTTTTTAGTTTTCTTATTGCTTTTTCTTCCCGGTCCATTTACAAGTATGTTTTTTATTTTCTTTACCGCAAAAGAATACGCCTGGTTTTCGTTGGTGTTAAAACCTCCGCGCATTTTAATTCCTTTTTTAGGATCTCCATTCCATTTTTTTAATAATGCATTTCTTTGAATTTCACTTAAATAGTTTTCTATTATCTCATCAACTTGTTCCACGGTTGCATCAAACATTGAATAAAATCCATTTTCTCTTACGTTATCCATTTTAATACTCTTCCTTTCTTTAAACTTTCCATTAATACTGTTATCATGGTTTTGAGCGATTACATGAACTCCAGTATAAAAACTACTTTCTTTAGGTTTATTAGCCTCTTTTTCTTTCTTTAACTTTTCTTTTTCTATTTTAAATTCTTCATATTGTTTTTTGATTATTTCATTATCCATGTCTTCTTTATTTAAAATGACCGTCGCGTTTTCAGAAAACCAAACACCCATTGAAGTATTATCACTAAACTTAGGATAAATTTTACTTGGATCGAATTTATTTAAATCTTTGCAAGCCTCAAATTCTGATAGTTTAACCGTATCAACTTCTTTTATAGTTCGATAATTTCCCTCAACGATAACGTTATCTTTTAAAAGTACTTTTTTTAATTTTTTCAGGGCGTTTGCTTCTATTTGTCTTATCCATTCCCTGGTAACTCCAAACTCTTTACTAACTTCTTCTAAGCTACGAAAAACATCATCATTAACTCCATAACGTAACGTAATTACCCTTTTTTCTTTTTCTTTTAAATTTGCATTTTTTATTAGGTTTTTTATCTCTTCTGAAGATAAATCGTTAAGTGCCTCTTCTTCTAAGTTATTTTTTTCGTCAGGTATAAAGTCTAGAAGTTCACTGTCTTCATCATTAGCAATTAAAGAATGAATACTTTTAACATTAGCATTTTCATAATCAATCATCATTCTTTCTAATTTCTCTTCTGAAACATCGATTTGTTTAGCAAGTTCAGCGTTAGTGGGCTCTCTTCCTAATTTTAAATACAATTCTTTTTTTGCCTTTATTACCTCATTCATTTTTCCTTGTATATGAACCGGAATTCTTATCATTTTACCAGAATTTGCAATCGAACGTGTTATTGCTTGCCTTATCCACCACATTGCATAGGTAGAAAACTTAAATCCCTTAGATAAATCAAACTTATCTACCGCTTTCATAAGCCCAAGGTTCCCTTCTTGAATAAGGTCCAAAAAAGAAATTCCATGGCCAAGATATCTATTTGCTACCGATACAACCAATCTTAAGTTGGATAAAATTATCTTTTCTTTAGCTTTATCATCACCACTTAAAAACCTTTCGAATAACTCTTTTTCTTCTTCTGGTTTTAAAACGGAATATCTTCCCATTTCTCTTAAGTATATTTTTACGTTGTTATCTATGTTTTCGTTAAAAAAAAGTGCATTATAATCAGTATCATCCAAAGTAAACTTAACATCATTATCATCAGAATAAAGCTCAAAAATCAAAATAAACGTATCAGTTTTATAATCATCGTTTACTTTGGTTATATCAATTTCATTTTCTTTTACACATGAGTTTAAAGTTTTATTTATCTTTTCGTTTTGTAACAACGTTTTAACAGCAGAGAAAACATCATTAAAGTTATATTCATCAATTAAGCAGCTTACTTTATATAAAAATAGATACTTATTTTTTCTGCTTATATTGTTAACACGTTTGATAATTTCTTCGATTCGTTCAGAAGTTGTTTTTTCCTTAGTCTCCATAACCATTACCCCACCAAAAAAGAATTCACTATGTTGATAATATCATATCCCCCCCCGGTCAAGTTTATGTATGAATTGTCGATAAAAAAAACAAGTTATTTCCATAACCTGTTTAATTTATTGCAATTATTAATTTTATGTATTTAAAATAAAGCTTTTTTAATTATCTTTATTTGACTTATATATTTTTTCTGCTTTCTTTATAATATAATTTGTTACTTTAATAGTTGTGCTATTTATATCCTCAGAATTTGTATCATTATATAAAACATTATCATTACTATCCCTAAAAACAGGTAGTAAAGCGCACATCGCTTCATTATAAGATTCAACGTTTTTACCGCCTAAAAATCTTCTTTTTTCCAAAGCCATATGGCAATTATAGTCCCTTGATAAAACGGTTTCAACATCAGCGTAATTTAAGATTAAAACATCAATTAGATCTTTAGCATCTTTTAAATAATTATTCATAAAATCACCATGCTGGTTTTCATCAACAAACCCTAGGTTTAAAGCTCTTTGCATCCATATCAACCTATCGTATATTCCACGATCAAAAAGAATAATGTCCGAATTACTATTTAGTTCTTCTTTTGCAGTATTAATAATTTGTTTTATTATCTCTACGTTCAAATCAAACAGTTTTAAATGTTTGTTATTAGGATAAAACTCTTTTTTATAATAATCTGAAGTTGTAAACTCAGGAATTATTTTGATATCAAATCCTCCTTTAGAGAAAAAATCTAATATGTCGTGTAACATTGTGGTTTTCCCCGTTCTTGGAGTACCAGAAAACTCTATAAAAATAGGTTTATTAATCTTTGTATTTTCCTTTAATTCAAACAGTTTGTACTTTAACACATGTAACTTTCTTAATTCATTAAACCTTTCTTTATCTTCTAAAAATATCTGATTTTCAAGTTCCTTTTGATACTCTATTTCCGTATGTAGATTTTCAATAGCATTTTTTAAACGCTTAAATATTTCTGTTTGATCATCTTCATTATAAACAATGCTTTTATAAATGTTTTCAAAATACCATAACTGGCTTTCGTATCCTCTGTTAAAACAATCAAAAACACTCATGCCCTTAACTTTTAATAATTCTGTTAAAGACTCTATATTATTTATTTTATCCGCACAAACAATAAGTTTGTTTCTAAAAGATTTATCTTTTATCTCATTAATAGTGTGTTTTTTTCTTTCTTCCCAAGAAAGACTCTTATCCGGTTCCGATGCGGTATCAACCAAATTAGCAACATCACTACCAAAGATTTTTTCTAAATTTTCTAAAGTATACTTAGTATCTTCAACAACATCATGCAAATAACCAGCCGCAACAACATTATCATCATAACCGTATTCTTCTAAAATTTTAGCTACTGCTATAGGATGGATGATCATTGGTTTATCCGGCTCACTTTTTCTTACTTGATTAGCATGTGCCTTTATCGCAAACTCTCTAGCTTTACTTTTTATATCCATACTTATCACCAAAAATATTATAGCATAAATTCTTATAATAAAAAATAACGATATTACTCGTTATCTTTTACATATTTCTCATATAAATCAAAATCACTTGTTTTTAAATTTGTTTTATTTAAATCTTCTAATATCTTCTTTTGCTTTCTATCTAACTTAGTTGGCGTTATAACTTTTAATATTACGTATAAATCTCCGGTTCCACGCCTTGCCGGACTCTTAAGACCCTTTCCTTTAATTCTGTGTCTTTCTCCGGTTTGACTACCTGCAGGTACACTTAATATTACGTTACCATCAAGTGTTGGAACTTCCTTTTTGCATCCTAAAACTGCTTCTGTAATAGTAAGTGGTAAAGTAATAAATAAATCGCTGTTATCTCTTCTAAATAATGGATGGTCTTTTACTTTTATTTCGATATATACATCACCATTAGGGCCTCCATTTTCACCAGCAGGACCTTTTCCAGCTACTCTTAAGTGATCTCCTGTATCAACACCTGCTGGAACTTTTACGATGATGTTTTTCTTAACTTTCTTCTTACCGGTTCCTTTACAAGCCGAACACTTCGTGGTATATACCTCACCAGTACCATTACACCTTGGACAAGTTCTTTGGGTAATGAACGAGCCAAGTAAACTTCTTTGTTGCTCTTTTATGTATCCAGAACCATTACAATCAGGACATGATTTAATTCCGGTACCACCATGGCCGTCACATTCCTCACATTTATCCATTATGTCAAGAGCAATCGTAGTTTGGGTTCCAAAAGCTGCTTCCTCAAAACTCATTTCGAAAACAACGTTTAAATCTGGCCCCTTTTCTTTTCTGGTGGTTTTTCTTCCACCACCACCAAAGAATGATGAACCACCACCAAAGCCAAATCCAGCGCCAAAGATATCCCTTAGAATATCAGATGCATCAAAGTCTTCAAAACCAGAGAATCCACCGGCTCCACCAAAGCCACCATTTTGATCAAAAGCAGCGTGTCCAAACTGATCATACCTACTTCTTTTTTCTTTATCTGATAACACCGCATACGCTTCTTGAGCCTCTTTAAACTTTTCAGCCGCATCAGGTTCTTTTGAAACGTCAGGGTGATATTTTTTAGCTAACTTTCTAAAAGCACTTTTAATTTCGGCATCAGTAGCATTTTTAGAAACACCAAGTACCTCATAATAGTCTTTCTTCATGCTTCATACCTCCTAACTATTATATATTACCATAAATTCATCTAGAAGTTCATCAAAATATTGAATACCCTCTTCTATTATCTTAGTATCATTAAGATCAAAACCTATGGTTTTTAACTCATCAAGTGGCATCATTGACCCACCAAGTTTAAGAAAGTTTAAATATTTTTTTAAAAAATCTTTATCACCATTTATTATTTTCTTTGCAACGTAACATGCCCCACATGCACCTACCGAGTATTTATAATAATAAAATGGTGTATAAAAATGTGGGATCCTGCACCAATTATATTTTAAATAAGGAGAATCATTTACTAGGGATCCATTGTGTTTTTTAACAATCTTACCATATATATCATTAAAGTCATCTTCACTTAAAGTCTCTCCATCAAATGCTTTTTCATGAACTATTTTCTCAAATACTGAGCCTAGTGATAAAGTTCCAAAAAAGTTATCCGCAAAAACTTCTATTATATTATTTAAAGCATGTAACTTAAGATCCTTATCATCGGTGTTATTGATAACGTAATTAGACAAAAGCATTTCGTTGGTAAGTGACGCTACCTCCGCAACTAATAGCGTGTATTCTGATAAATGAGGTTTATTATTTTTCTTAGAATAATAAGAATGCATTGCGTGTCCTAACTCATGGGCAATCGACGATACAGAGTTAAAGTCATCATTGTAATTTCCTAGCACGATGATATCTTTATATGAATCATTTTGGTAATAACCAACCCTTTTACCTTTATTAGGGTAAAAATCTATGTTCCTATTTTCAAAGAACGTTTTTATTTGGTTAGTATATTCATCACCATAAACTTTAAGTGCTTTACAAATTAATTCCTTAGCATCCTCTGGTTTGTACACCTTATTATAATCCTTAACTAATGGTGCTGATAAATCATAAGGTTCTAAACTATCTAACTTCAAAATGTCTTTTCTCATTTTGAAATATTTATGCAGAATTTTTAAATTATCATCTGATACCTTAAGTAAATTATCATAAATTTTTTTGGTTACCCCATCGCTAAATAAATACATATCCATCGTGGAATCATATTTCTTTGCCTTAGCTATCATTGCACTTGCTTTAATATATGCTTCGTAATCTGTTGATATTAAATTAGAAAACTTCGTATAAGCTTTTTCTCTTGATTCAAAGACCTCTTTTCTAACTTCTCGGTTACTAGACTTTATGTATTTAGAGTAGTTTCCGTTAGTAAGTTTGACCTTATTACCTTCCTCATCTTTTATGTATCCAAAATCAACCAACGTATTATTTATAATGTTAAAATTATTTTTAAACTTCATTGATAAATCTGATAAGTTAGACACTAACTTCTCTTCTGTTTCACTTAAAACGTGTGGTTGGTAGCGGTATATTTCTTCTAAATCAAAAGCGTATTCTTTTAAATCATCATTTTCTTTTATGTATTTTTTTATCACTTCATAATCGGTTTTTAATAACTCTGGCATAGCAAATGATGATATTTCATCATACTTAGATAATAAATTTAATACTATGTTGTATTTCTTTTGTGATTCTTTATTTTCTAAATCCTCATCGTTTTTACAGCTTGCATAAACATATAGGTTTGTAAAAATTACATCTATTTCTTCTTCTAACTTTAAATAGTTATACAAAGTTTTTGCGTCCTTAGTAATAATTTCTTTGTAATCTTTTACTATTTCCATCAAATTATTTAATTTATCACAGTCCGAATTAAACTCATCATCATCTTTGTACATCCTTGATAAATCCCATTTGTAATTTTCGTCTATTTCACTACGCGTTTTTTCTTCTTTAGCCATGTGTCTCCTTATTCAAGCATAAAGTTCTAGACATTGCTAGAACTTTACTGCTTTTTTTATTTTATTTTTTTTCTTCAAATTCAGCGTCAACTACTTCGTCATTATTATCTTTTTTACTATCACTTGACTTGTTGTTAGCTTCTTCTTGAGCTTTTTTATTTGCTTCTTCGTATACCTTAGCTCCTAAAGCCATAGCTTTGTCTTTTAACTTTTCGGTTGCAGCCTTAATTTTATCTAAATCATCTTTAGCTAGTTCATCTTGCAATTCTTTAACTAGTTTTTCAGCTTCTTCTTTTTCTTTTTTATCTACTTTGTCACCTAAATCCTTAATGGCCTTTTCGGTTGTAAAGATCATTTGATCAGCGTCATTCTTAGCATCTGCTAAAGCCTTTTTCTTCTCGTCTTCGGCCTTGTTCTCCTCAGCTTCCTTACGCATTTTTTCGATTTCCTCATCAGTTAAGTTAGTTGATGCGGTAATTGTAATAGCTTGCTCTTTACCAGTACCTAAATCTTTTGCTTTAACGTTTACGATACCATTCGCGTCAATGTCAAACGTAACTTCGATTTGTGGTACTCCTCTTGGAGCAGGTGGAATATTCGTTAATTGGAATCTTCCTAAAGTCTTATTATCAGATGCCATTGGCCTTTCACCTTGAAGTACGTGGATGTCAACGGCTGGTTGGTTATCAGCAGCGGTTGAGAATACTTGTGATTTAGAAGTAGGTATCGTTGTGTTTCTTTCAATTAAAGTAGTCATAACGTTACCCATTGTTTCAATACCAAGTGAAAGTGGTGTAACATCAAGAAGTACGATATCGTTAACGTCACCAGTTAAAACTCCACCTTGTATTGCGGCACCCATTGCAACAACCTCATCTGGGTTAACTCCTTTAGATGGTTCTTTACCAAGTTCTTTCTTAATTAATTCTTGTACTTTTGGAATACGAGTTGATCCACCAACTAACAATACCTTATCAATATCACTAGCTTTTAAGTTAGCATCTTTAAGAGCCTTTCTAACTGGTTCTAGAGTAGATTCAGTTAAATCATCGGTTAATTGTTCAAATTTAGCTCTTGTTAAAGTTGTTTCAAAGTTAATAACACCATCTTTACCTTGTGCTAAGAATGGTAATGAAATTTGAGTTGTTGTCATACCAGACAAATCTTTCTTAGCTTTTTCAGCAGCATCTTGTAACCTTTGCATAGCCATCTTATCATCAGATAAATCCATATCGTGTTCTTTTTTGATTTCTTCAACTAAGAAATCAACTATTCTAGCATCATAATCATCTCCACCTAAGTGGTTATTACCTGATGTTGATTTAACCTCAAATACACCATCACCTAACTCAAGGATAGATACGTCAAACGTTCCACCACCTAAGTCATAAACTAAAATAGTTTGAGATTGTTCTTGCTTATCAAGACCATATGCTAAAGATGCAGCGGTTGGTTCGTTTATGATACGTTCAACCTCAAGTCCAGCAATCTTACCAGCATTCTTAGTAGCTTGTCTTTGTGCATCATTAAAGTACGCAGGAACGGTAATAACAGCCTTCGTTACTTTTTCTCCTAAATAGCTTTCTGCAGTTTCCTTTAAATCACTTAAAATCATTGCAGAGACTTCCTCTGGAGTATATTCCTTTCCGTTTGCTTTTACTTTCTTATCAGTACCCATTAATCTTTTTATAGACCTTATGGTATCTGGGTTAATAACCATCTGCCTTTTAGCAGCTCCACCAACAATTGTTTTACCATCCTTAAACGCAACAACTGATGGAGTTGTTCTTTCTCCTTCTTTATTAGCTATTACCTTAGCTTCTCCACCTTCGTATACAGCAACACACGAGTTTGTTGTACCTAAGTCTATTCCTATTGTTTTACTCATAATTTATCATCCTTTCCTATTTTTTATTTACCTTAACCATCGCTGGTCTTATAACTTTATCTTTTAGAGTATAACCCTTTTGAAGTACTTCTAATACAGCATCTTCATCGGCTTTTTCATCACATTCCGTTATAACAGCATGGTGTAAATTTGCATCAAACTTCTTGCCTAAGCATTCAATTTCTTTAACACCATACTTTTCTAAAGTATTAATTAATGATGTATAAACCATTTTCATACCATCCAATAATTTTTGATCGGTACTTTCAACCTTTAAGGCCCTTTCGAAATTATCAAGGGTTGGTAATATTTCTAATACTATTCCTTCATTAGCAAACTTAAGCAATTTTTCTACTTCTTCGTCTTTTCTTTTACGATAATTAATTAAATCTGCTTTAGCCCTTAAGGCCTCTTCTTGAGCGTCTTTCATTTGTTTATTTATCGCTTCTATTTCTTCGTTGGTAATTTTAACCTCTTGTTTTTCTTCTTGTTTTATTTCTTCTTTTTTATCTTTATGTTCTTTTTTCTCAGTTTTATTCTTAATTTCTTCTTCCATAATCTACCTTTCTATGTTATGTTTTAAAAAGTCAAGTAACGTAACAACCCTTTCGTAATCCATCCTTTTAGGTCCTACGATTGCAATTGTTCCTTCCTCACCATTAACAACATACCTTGTTTTTATTACCGAAACATCATCATCAAAGTTGTTCTCATGACCAATGTAAACGCTAATATCATTGTTATCAGCTTCAATTTTCTTTACCATTGATTCATCATCAAACTTATTTAATATTTCTTTTACCTTCGCAACGTTATCAAATTCTCTATAATCTAACAATTTAGTTCTTCCGGCCATGTGCATATGACTCTTATAGGAGAATTCGTTAAACGCATTATAAAATGCTTGATACAAAGCCTCATGAGACTTAACATAGTTTCCAATTATCGGTTTAATCTCAAATTCTAGTTTGCTTGATACCTCATCTAGAGGTGTTCCAACAAGAAGTTTGTTAATTAATTCAACTACCTTTTTAACTTCAGAAGGTAAAACGTTATCTCCTACGTTTAGTTCCTTGTGTTCGACATGACCTTTATCGGTTATCACAATAGCAACAACCCTTTTATCATCAAGTGGAACAACCTGAACTTCCTTTAGTTTATTCTCACTACTAGATGCGCCCAACACAACCGACGTACAATTTGTTATTTCTGATATTATTTCCATGCTTTTGGTTATTGCATCAGATAATACCAGCTGTTTATTATCAAATATTCTTTGTAACTTAAGCACGTCTTCGCCAGTCATTTCTTTAGGCTTCATCAAGGTATCAACGTAATAACGATAACCTTTCTCACTAGGCACTCGTCCACTAGAAGTGTGAGTCTTTTCCAAAAAGCCAATTTCTTCCAAACTTGCCATCTCGTTTCTAATCGTTGCAGAAGAACAATTTAACTTATCACACAATCCTGATGATCCAACTGGATTAGCGGTTTTTATATATTCTTCTACAATAAGTTTTAGAAGTTCTTGTTTTCTTTCACTTAACAAATGTATCACCTTCTTTTTTGTAGCCTACCAACATTATAATATGTTATTTTAGCAGTGTCAATACATAAGTGCTAATAATTTATTAAAAATAATTAAAAAAGAAACTTAACTAAGTAAGTTTCTAATTATTATTATTGTTTTTCTTTTTCTTTGACATTTTTACATAAGTATTACCTTTAATGTCTATCCCTGGAAATTCTTTATCAAGCTCCAAAGCACCTTTTATAGCACTTTCATCCGAGTATGCATAAAGTTCATTAAATTTCTCATAATTGTTAGTTGATCTTAATATTTTAACTAAACTTTCGGTAGGATTTTTACTTAATTCATAATTACCCGTTACAAGCAAATCTATAACAGCATCAAAATTATTAGGATTTATTTTTGATTTAAATACATCCATTAAACAGATTAAAACTTCTAAAAAACCAGATATTACCAATTTATACATTCCATATAAGTTGTTAGGGTTAGTATTTGCAAATAAAGTTGCTATTTCTATTATTTTATTTGATTTTATAACATCAGTATTTTGAATTATGTCGCAAGTAAATTCAGCATTTTTTTTCGTTTTAGCATTTGCTACTATTTTTGTTAATTCTATAGCAGTTTCACTTTGAAATTTTTCGAAGTTTTTTGCAACTATATATGCTTGAAAAGAATTTTTAGCATTTGCTACTATTTTTGTCAATTCTACTACATTTTTACATTCTAATTTACTTAAAACACATGCCACTTCAGCTGTTATAGGCGGTTTTGTTGCATCTGCTACTATTTTTGTTAATTCTACAACGTATATACTTTGTAACACATTTTCATTCACTGCAACAGAAGATGCACTTATTGGATTGTTAGAATTCGCTACTATTTTTGTTAATTCTACTAAGTGTCCTCTTTTTTTTACTTCATTATTGGAAGCAACATTATATGCCTCCCTACAATTGCACGATGATTTACTATTTAATAGAATTTCAAAAATTTCTTTTTTATCGGAAAAATTTATATTCGATGTAGAATTAAAAAATTTTATAGCTAATTCAACTTTTTCAGGTTCTATACATTTACAATTATATATACTTTTTAATATTTTTTTTGCATCTTTAGGTTCGGAACTTTTTAAAAGACTAAATATTTTTTCAAATTGACCTTCGTCATTTTCAAAAATCATAACCTGAGTTTCATAATCATAATCATTAAATAGTGGTAGATAAAAATATTTTTCTAATTTATCTAATTCTATTTTATTATCCATAATGTACTTTATCAATCTAGTATCAGCCATTAATAGTTTTTGCATCAATCCTGGTTTGATACATAAATTGATTTTTTTGCATAATTTTACAATCATATCTGCTTGCATTTTAAAACCTCCCTTGTCTCTTTTATTATTTTAGCATACAACCATTTTACAATCAATAAAAATATAGCAACAAAATGTTGCTATATTACTTTATAAAACTAAATACTTTATCTATTCCAATTATATATATTACTAGTGCTGCTATATCTAAAACCAAAAGAATAGATAACAAAATAATTAATGGTGCTTTATTTTTCTTTTTTTCTGGTTCGGTTGAATCAGTGTCATTATTTTCTTCCGGTGTTTCTTCTTTACTTTCTTCTGAGGTATTATCCTTTACTTCTTCTGTTTCAACTTCCGTTTTATCTTGATTGTTTTCGTTGTTAGTCTCTTCATTTTCTTTAGGTGTTTCATCAACTGGTAAAACATCCTCCATTACTACGTCTTCTATTTTATTTGTAGCAGGTTTCTCTTCTGGTGCTGGAACCTCTTCTATATCCTCAATTTCTTCTATTATTTCTTCTTTAGTATCCATAACCTACCTCCGTATCATAGGACAAAAGAATAAAGCAAACTTTATTCTAGTCAGTCGTTACCTTCTAACATTCCTGCTTCACAGATAAAGCAACCTTTATTCTCCACAGGCTTAAATTCCGATAGTCGCTACCGTACTTATATTTACATTATAACCCAACTCAAATTATATATCAAGAACTTTAAATTATATTTTCAAGTAACATTATGATTATTTCATTAGATATAAAAAGTTTATTTTCTGGTATAAAAACATTTGCTTCATTTTCGTTTAGATATCCTTTTAGCTTTAAATCTTTATAGTTAAATGCTTTATCAAATGAAATATTATATTTATTTTTAAAGGTTTCTTTATTTATTCCGCTTGTTTTTCTTAGATTAAGCATTACCTCATCTTTCATAAGCGTTTTTTTATCTAGTATTTCCTCATATACGATAGTTTTACCACTTATGTAGTTTTTAATACTTTTAGTGTTATCATATCTTTTATTCTCAACAAAACCTGATGCTCCCGCTCCAAATCCGTAATAACGTTCGTTATTCCAATAAGTTAAATTATGCTTAGATTCATATCCCGTTTTAGCAAAATTACTGATTTCGTAATGTTCGTATCCGTTTTTTGACAATTCTTTTATTATTTCATAATACATTTCATTTTGAAGATCTTCATTTGTTTCTTTTATCTTGTCTATTTTTAACTTGGTATGATCCTCAACTATTAGCGCATAAGTACTAACGTGAGCAACATCTAATTTAACTATAACCATTAAATCTTCTTTTAAATCATTTATGCTTTCATTTGGTAAGGCATACATTAAATCAACGTTTACGTTATCAAAGTATGATTTAGATAAGCTAACATTCTTTATTATCTTTTCTTTATCTATTATTCTGTTTAATACTTTTTCGTACTTTTTATTAAAACTTTGGATTCCTATACTTAACCTGTTAACTCTGTTTTCTTTTAAAAATGATAGTAACTCTTCAGTTATATCCTCAAAGTTACATTCGAAAGTAAATTCATAATCTTTTGATAACTTAAGAGTTCTTAATATTTTAAAAAGTTCTTTTAAGTTATCCCGTGAAAGACAGCTAGGTGTTCCACCACCTATGTATAACGTGTTTAAAACCTCACCCTTATAATTATTTTTTATTTCTATTTTTAAAGCATCTAAATAATTACTTACAACCTGCTCATCATAATAATTTTTACAAAAATCGCAATAAGAACATACTTTCTTACAAAAAGGAACATGAACGTAACAACTTTTTATTTTACAATCTTTTCTTGGAACCACTAAACTTACCATCAGTATCCTTTGTGTATTCGTTTAGAATACTTGATATTTTACCTCCTAAAACATTACCGTTCATTTTATTTCTTTGGTTGTAAATTTTTATTTCTTCAATCACAAAATCCGCATTCGCTCCATATATTTCTCTTATTACTTCCTCGTTATTCAAAAGTCTTCCAACCGTTGAAGATGGTATTTGGTATTTTGCCGCGATTTGACTTTGATTTAACCCTTCCCACAACAATGCTTCAACACATATTTTTGTCCTAGCTTTTCTTTCTTCTATTTGTTTTTCACTTAACATAATAAACTCTCCTTTTATTCATCTACTTTTAAAACTGATAAGAACGCTTCTTGTGGTACGTCTACGTTTCCAACTCTCTTCATTCTTTTCTTACCTTCTTTTTGCTTTTCTAATAATTTTCTTTTACGACTTACGTCTCCCCCATAACATTTTGCAAGTACGTTTTTCTTTAACGCTTTAATATCGCTTCTTGCAATTACCTTAGTGCCTATTACCGCTTGGATTGGAACTTCAAAAAGTTGTCTTGGAATAAGTTTCTTTAAGTTCTCAACGATCATTTTACCTCGCTCGTAGGCAAAATCCTTATGTGTTATGGTAGATAAAGCATCAACCGCATCACCATTAATTAAAATATCCATTTTAACCAAATTACTAGGTTTATAACCCGTTACCTCATAATCGAACGATGCATAACCTTTGGTGTAACTTTTTAATTTATCGAAGAAATCATAAACCACTTCTGATAAAGGGAGTTCATAATGAATATTTACCCTGGTACTATTAATGTAATCCATGTTTAAGTAATTACCACGCTTATCCTGACACAACTCCATAACGGAGCCAATGTAATCACCCGGAACAAATATATTGGTTTTGATATAAGGTTCCCTTATCTCTTTTATCTTTGCTCTATCTGGCATTTCGTTTGGATTATCAACCAGTATTTCCTCACCATCAGTCTTGGTTACTTCGTAAACAACGGACGGGCTAGTCGCAATAATATCAATCCCAAATTCCCTTTCGATTCTTTCTTCCGTAACGTCCATATGAAGCATTCCTAAAAAGCCACACCTAAATCCAAAACCTAAAGCCGTTGATGTTTCTGGTTCAAAAGATAAGGCAGCGTCATTTAGTTTTAGTTTTTCTAAAGCATCACGTAAGTCCGTGTATTTATTTGATTCTATTGGATATAACCCACAAAAAACCATTGGTTTCATTGGTTTATACCCTGGAAGTAAAGTCCCTGGATTCTTTACGCTTGTTATCGTGTCACCAACCTTTATGTCACTAACACTTTTAATCGAAGCACATAAATATCCGACTTCACCAGCAGAAAGCATTTTTACCTTTTTTTCCTTTGGATCATGTTTCCCTAGCTCGGTAACTTCGTATTCAGCACCAGAAGAAACCATCTTTATTTTATCACCAACACATACCTTACCATTAACTATTCTGGTCCATATAATCGCTCCACGATATGATTCGTAAAAGCTATCAAAAATAAGGGCCTGTAAAGGGGCTTTATCGTCACCAGTTGGAGCCGGAATTCTTTTTACTATCGCGTCTAATAATTCATCTATTCCATAGCCAGTTTTTGCACTGGTTAAAATTATTTCTTCTTCTTTAAAACCGAAGGTATCGATTATTTCTTTTTTTACTTTTATAACGTCCGCATTAGGTAAATCTATTTTATTAATTATCGGAATTATCGTTAAATTGTTTTCAAGCGCCAAGTAAAGGTTTGCAAGTGTTTGGGCCTCTATTCCTTGAGCTGCATCAACAACTAAAATAGCTCCCTCACAAGCCGCTAGACTCCTTGAAACCTCGTAAGAAAAATCTACGTGACCTGGTGTATCAATCAAATGAAACAAATAATCTTCACCATCTTTTTTGTATGATAACTCAACGGCGTTTAACTTTATTGTTATTCCACGTTCACGTTCTAAGTCCATTGAATCTAAAAGCTGTTCTTTAAGTTCTCTTTTAGTTACCGCTTCTGTTTTCTCCATTATTCTATCAGCTAGCGTAGACTTCCCATGATCTATGTGTGCAATAATACTAAAGTTTCTTATGTTATTCATATTCATAAACTTCACCTAGTAAGTATTATATCAAATAAATAAAAAAAAGTCTTATTTAACTTAAGACTTTTCTATTCAAAATAATTAAGCATCATAGCCTTTTTAACTTCTTTTAATGTTTCACTAGCTTTTTTTCTTGCTTTTAAAGTTCCCTTTCTTAGTATTTCATATACTTTTTCAGGTTCTTTAGCAAGTTCTTCTCTTCTTTGTCTTATTGGTCTTAATTCTTCTTGTAATACATCATTTAAGAACCTTTTTATTTTCATATCACCTAAACCACCACGTCTATAGTGATCCTTTAACTCGTCTAAGTTTTTATATTCAGGTAAGAATTTTTCAAAAGAATCTTCTTTACAAAATATATCTAAATAAGTAAATACCACGTTACCTTCTACTTTACCTGGATCTTCTACTTTAATATGATTTGGGTCAGTATACATACTGAAAACTTTTTTCTTAACTTCTTCTTCAGAATCTTTTAGATATATACAATTACCAAGTGATTTGCTCATCTTAGCATTACCATCAATTCCAATTAATCTTCTAGCGCTTTCATTTTCAGGTAACACAGCTTCTGGTTCAACTAAAGTATCTCCATAAATAGAATTAAACTTCCTTACTATTTCTCTTGCTTGTTCTAGCATTGGTAATTGATCATCACCAACTGGAACAATATTTGCTTTGAAAGCCGTTATATCAGCCGTTTGAGAAACAGGATAAGTAAAGAAACCGGCTGGAATGCTTTCTTCAAAACCTCTCATTTTTATTTCTTCTTTTACCGTTGGATTTCTATGTAATCTTGCAACAGTGACTAAATTCATGTAATAAAACGTTAACTCTGTTAATTCAGAAACTTCAGATTGAATAAAAATATTTACTTTTTCTGGATTAAGCCCACAAGCTAAGTAATCTAATGCTACTTCAAATACGTTATCTTTTACTTTCTTTGGATTATCAAAATTATCTGTTAGAGCTTGGGCATCTGCTAAAAAGACGTACATTTCATCATAATTTCCTTCGTTTTGTAATTTTACTCTGTTTTTTAGTGATCCAACATAATGGCCAATATGTAAAGGACCTGTTGGTCTATCTCCTGTTAATATAATATTTTTCATAATTATCATCCTTCCTTTTTATATATTATTTATTTTTTAATTTAAATATAAATACACCATCGTTTGTATAACATTTCTATCAACTCCTTATATTTAAAAAACTCCTATCCCATAACTAGGATAAGAGTTTTATTCTTACTTTTAATGCCACCTAAATACGTACTAACATACATATGTTACAAGGTAACGGGTAACAACCGTGATAGCCTACTTATTTTTTCAGTATCCACTTGCAAGTCCATTTACTAAAACTCATATATGATTTTACATCAACCAATCACTTTCTTTAATACTTGTTTTAGCTACTACTCTTGCGCATTGCTTTAAATATATTTAAATTATATATGAATTAAATTACTTTGTCAAATCATGTTTTAAACGTTTTACGCAAGCGTCAAAATCGCCTTCTACTATGTTAACGGATTCCGCAATCATTAGGTTTATTGGTTTACCAAAATCTTCTACGTTATATCCATCGCTATCTTTATAGCCAATTTTTTCTATCATACTTCTGGCATCATCTATGTACCCATATAAAATTTTACCGCTAGCATAACCATAACCTAGTTCAAAAGCGGTTCCATCATCCATTGTTTGACCTCTAAAGTTATTTAGGTTTGCAACTATTATATCACTTTCATTTATTAATCCTACGTTACCTTTAAATATCAAATCTGATCTACTAAATGTGTTATCCAAAGGATAAAGACCAACAAATCCATATAACTTACAAATCTCTTTATATTTATTTCCAACATCGATTGCGTCATCTTTAAACACATCGAATCCTGCAATATAAATTTTTTGGTTTTGATTATTAGCCATAACTTTATACACCTCTTTTTATACTTACATTATAACATTGTTTTTAAAGAAATTCTATTCATTCATAACCTTGTCAATTCCGCCAAACACCTTGTTCATGGTCCATTTAAAACCTTGTGCAAATGCTTTAGAGGTAAAAAGTCCAAATGAAGATACAGTATTATCATAATCTTTTTGCATGTTAACAACGTAATTTTCAACCTTTATTTCTTTTCCATTTTTTACATCTTCTTCAAATTTTTCTATGCTTTCTTCTGTAAGTGAAGTTTTTTTGTTGTTCAAATCCTCATAGTAGCCTCCAGCTTGGGCAAAATATAATACTAAAAAAGCGAAAAACAAAAACCAAATAAAACCATGAAATATTTTTTTATAACTAATCATATGATACCTCTTACGTACTCGATTATCGATTCATGTATTACGTTTATCGTGTTTAGCACCTCTTCTTTGGTATTGTCTTTTCCGCCGACCTCAATTAAAAATACATTTTCAGAAACATCCTGGTTATAAACTCCGTTGTATCCTTTTCCACCATGTAAGGCAAGTCCTCTTGAGATTCCAGGAACCTTACTTTTTATTATTTCATTTAGTTTTTCTGCGTTTTTCTTATTATTTTGATTACCAGGATTATCCGTTCCAACAACAAATAATACCTTAGCATAATTTTTACCTCCGTATGTTAAAGTACTTATTTCTTTCGATACCGAGTCTCTATGAATATCAAAGAAATAAGTTATGTTTGGATACTTGCCTCGTGCTTCATCTAAATATTTTCTGGAAGCTACGTATGACTTATAATACTTTAAGTTATTTGTATCCAAAAACGTCTTGATACTTTGTTCTTCAAGGTAAGTACTAAACCCTGAATTATTTAACTTGTCCGTTAAAACCTTAGCAGCGTCATAAATACTATAATTATCATAAGCTTCAGTTTGGTGTGTGTTATAAACGTAAATGATTGGATTATTAAGATCAACCGAAGTCTTTTCTTCCGTATTTTTGGTTTGGTTAACTTGTTTTACATCAGCTTTGGTCTCACTTTTTTCACTACTTACACTTTTTACGTTTTCGTTTAATAAACTAACTGGATTATTAATTATCTTATCAACTTTTTTAACAATTTCTTTTTTCATGTTAAAATCAATGTAGTTAACGTCTTCTTGTAAAATGGTATTTTTTAACTGATTATCTTTCAAATACTTAACCATGAACATGTACGCGAAAAAGAAAAAGAACGTAAAAAGAAATAACCTAACCTTCTTTCTGTTTTTTTTAGACGTTTTTTTAGCTTTAAATGCCTTCATATTATCACCGAGTTTAAAATAACATAATTAGTCCGTTATAATTGTCGAAGCAAAGAAAAAACACTTCAAATTAAGTGCTTTTATAAACCAAACGAAATATTTTTTACGCGACTAACAGTTTCATCATAAACTTTATCAAGCTTACAATTATCGGCATAGTTAAGCTTACCCATTAGTCTTAGTATATCTTCGGACGTAGCTTTTTCACCTAATTCCGTAATTGCTCTTAAATAAAGGATGCTAGTTTGATTATCAAATAGTTTTCTATGGTTGTTATAGCATTTACTATCGATTTCGAATATTGGGCATTCACCTATTGATATTGCATCGCCTATTTTTATTTTATCGCCTTTTTCTATTCTTAACGGATAAACACTATCTTTTTGACAATTTAACGCAAAAAGTCCACCACAATTCACACACTTATAAACCGATAATTCATAAGTATTCTCCCTCATTAATTGTACTCTTTTTAGTTTTTCACTTTGTAGGTTAGAATACAATACTGGATTATCAGAAACTAGTACGTGAGCGCAATTAGAATCAGCACCACTTTTAAAAGAAGTTTCCAAGTCAGCGTCATTTCTTAACCTATTTTGAATATCATTTAGCTCTTCTTTTATTTTTTCCTCTTCTAGAATGCTTAGACAAGGCCCACCAGAAAATCTATCAAGTTTATTTTTTAAATCTTCCGCTTTCTTTAATCTTTCTATGTTTTCTTTTGTTGCAAACATCAAAACCACCTCTTTTACAAGAGTATTATACATTAATCTATATGTTGTGTAAACTATGATTTACCGCATAACTTATTATGTCACTTAATTTTTCAACTACAAAATCAACTTCCTTTGGAGTTACCATAAGATTATATCCAATTGGTGTTAATACTTCGTAAGTTAAGTTCTTTAATTCTTCTTCACTTAGGGTACCAACAAGACCAAGGAGCGTTTTTTTATCTTCGTTACTTACCTTGACTTCTTCTTTTAAATAATTTACCGGATGATTTATAAACTTAGATACCTTCTTTTTTGAAAAATTTTTATTATATGTATAATTTTTTATCATATAATTAATTGTATCCGCGACAATAACAACCGCATCAACCACCGTTGGAACCCCAATGGCAAGAACGGGAATACCGAGCGTTTCTTTTGATATTTCTTTTCTTTTGTTTCCAATTCCACTTCCTGGTGTTATACCGGCATTCGAAACCTGAATGCTTTTATTTACTCTTGATATCGAACTGGATGCTAAAGCATCTACCAAAATAACCAAATCTGGCCTTACTTTTTCAACTACTCCTTTTATGTAGTCTAGTGTTTCTATTCCGGTTGTACCAGTTACGCCAGGGTAAAAAGCCGAAACGCAAGAAAGATTATCATCAACGTCAACTCCCATATCATAAAAATGATTGGTAACAATTATCTTGTCGGTTACGAATGGGCCTAAGGCATCAGGAGTGGATTTTACGTTACCTAAACCTATTACCATCGTTTTATAACATTTTTTATATCCTACTTTTTTAAGCATCTTTTGAAACTCAACGGTAAACACATTTGCTACTTCTTTTTTAGCATCATCATCCGTTATATCACTAAATTCAAGGGTCAAATAAGTACCTGGTTTTTTGCCGATGACGTTTTTTTCATCTAGTTCCGTCCAAGAGATTTTAACATTACCAGAATTGTAAGTATCACTTTTTAAACTTTTTTCATTTTCGGTTAGATCAATAACCATGTCCGTTCTTATTTCATAATTTTTCAAGTCTATTTTATGCATAAAATTATCACCTAGTTATATTTTTACCAAAAATAGTAATTATTATTGATTTTTTATATTTTTTTTGATAAACTATAAGAAGTTATACGACGCCAGGAGGTGAAAAAATGCCAAATATTAAAAGCGCTAAAAAAAGGGTTAAGGTAACCGAAACAAAGCATGAATCAAACATCGGACCTAAGGGTGCTATGAAAAAAGCCGTTAAAAAAGTAGAAAAAGATGCAAGCGTAGAAAACCTAAAAACCGCTAACAAAAGAATTGATAAAGCGTGCAACAAAGGAATTATAACTAGCAACAAAGCGTCTCGTTTAAAATCAAGATTAGCTAAAAAAGTAAATGAAACGAAGTAATTATACTTCTTTTTTTTATGCATTATTGGTATAATAATTATGGTGATGATATGAATATTAAAAAACTTATAAAAATAGCAATAACGGTTATTATCATAGTCATATTATTTCTTTTGGTAAAAGATAATTACTACTTAATAACAAATAAAATAGAATACCTATATGCTAAATATATAGGGCCTGACATTAGGCAAACCTTAACTGATAACGAATATCGAAAAAAAGAAAATTATGAATACGTAAAAATAGATACTGATACAACCATAAAAAGTAAAAACGAAGCAAAAAACATGCTATATACGTTTTTAGATGCAGGATGGCAAGAGTACATGGTAAAGTGTGATCCCGATTACTTAACTTGCGTTGATGATATAAAGCAAATGGTTCAAAATAACACTTATTTAACAGATTTAGGTAACTACGTACACCCGTTCAATACGTTTGAAAGTGTAAACACCACCTTTACTTCTAGTGGTAAAGTAACCCTAAAGAAAGAAAATAGGTATTCAGATGAACAAATAGAAGAACTTAATAAAAAAGTGGAGCAAATATTTAGCGAAAACTATGACAAGAGCAAAAACATCCGTGAAAACATAAAGATATTTCATGACTACATAATAAACCATACTAAGTATGACACAAATAACACTACTGGTGTTTCTGACATAAACTCAAGCACGGCCTATGGTGTGTTATTCGAAGGCGTTGGAATATGTAGTGGTTATACTGATGCTATGCAACTTTTCCTAGAAAAATTAAACGTTAAGAACTATCGTATATCATCAAGTACCCACATTTGGAACTTGGTTTACGTTGAAGGAAAGTGGCTTCACCTAGACTTAACGTGGGATGATCCAATAATGAGTGATGGTTCTGACGCATTAGAAGATGATTATTTCCTAATAGACACAAACACCCTACTTTCAAAGGAAGATAACGAGCATAACTTTGATGAAAACATATACATAGAAGCAAAAAAATAAACCATTTTTATCGGTTTATTTTTTTATTTACTAACTATTTTCCAAGGTTTAGCATAGGTCCCATCTGTTTCATCAGTAATCGTTGTATCAATTGTTACACCAGTATCTAATTCTATTATTGGTCTTATAAAATGTGTTTTTTGATTATATTTAACCTCGTTACGATTATCCGTACCATCTTCATTTATAATAATTGCACCATAATTAGTATTTGTATAAGGGTAATTGTCATACGTTATGTTATTTGTTGCACTAGGATTACAATATGCCATCGTAAACCATGCATTACTATCACTGGAGTTATAACGTACAACCCTTGAAGCTATCCAATAAGTATTTTGAGGATAATTACCTTTATCTTCTCCAGTAGATCCTAAAATAAGTTCTTTAATAGTCGCATTACTTGTATAATCAGAAATGTTATAAGAATAAGAGTTATCAGTTACTCCTAAAGAAGAATTTGCTTTAACAACCGTAACTCCATAACCAGTAATGGTTTTGGATGTTCCTGCCGTTGTTAGATTCCAACTTGTCGTATAATTATTAGAAGTGTTAACACCAGCTGTACTCCTTGAGAAACCATCGGTCTTAACCGTGTCAGTATCTATCGCTGAACCATTATCATCAACGTATCTTATGGGATAATAAAGTAAATTACTTGAAGTTATTTTATAAAACTTAGGCTCTGGCTCAGTATATCCAACCAAGTCATTAATATCTTTAAGGTTTATGCTTCTTGCTTTTCCAACACCATCTATGCTATACAAACTATCACATAATCTGTTTAATATTTCTACTCCATTGTTATACAATTGTTGTCCTTTTAATAATAACCTACCTGTACTATCTTCTCCCGCCGATAGTCTTCCTGCAGGGTTTGATGCGGTAGCGCTAACTAACGTTATTTTATCACCATTTATTTTTAAGACTCTCCATCCGCCACTATTTGTACCGATGTCCCTACTAATACCCATGGTAGCATAACCTGATTCATCTTCGTGCCAATAAGTAGTAGTTCCTGACGTGCTAACATAATCCACGTAATCTCCTACTTTTAATTCTGCTACCTCGGTATCTTGACCATCATCTTCAGAGGTACCTTCTTTATCCGTCTGCACGAAATTTAACTTATATGATAAATTTATTTCTTGTGGTTCACTTGGCAAATCACTTTCTGTTATATCTTTGTCAAATTCTATTTTAATTGTTAATTTTTTTCTCGTATCTTTATTTAAAATATCTCCTTGCCTTACTTCCGTGCCATCTTCGTACTTTACTTCAAAGTTTATGTACCTTTCCTGCTCTTCTGTTAATGAAGGCGTTTCTATGCTATATATTTCAGCATTTATCGTTCCTTCGTTTACTAAGTCCACCTTATACGTAACAGTATCTCCGGGCGTTGATAAAGATACGTTTATTTTATTTATGGTTACTAAGTCATCTTCTATTATTGCCGTATCATTCATACTGGCATCACCAGTTGTTTCACCATCACTTAAGTTTTCAAATTTTATTCCCCATTTTGCCGCATCTAGTGTGGCTGCTCCGTTTATTCTAAGCGTTGTGCTTAACGCTGCGAACGCAATTGTTAATCCTATTATTGCTATTATAAGTGCTACTAAACTTAGCGTTTTTATTCTTCTTTCTCGTTCCATATAATACCTCTTATTTCCTTTGTTTCTTATTTTATATCAACCTTTTTAGTTTAACCTCTATTACATTTACTATTTATAAAAATGAAAAAAATCAGTAAAAGCTGACTTCTAACAATTAATTAAATAAGTTTGCAATTGACGCCTTAAGCGCATCATAAGTATCAGGACTAATAATTGTTAACGCCGTAAGCGATAATAATAAAAGTAATATAACAACAACTATTATAAAACTTATATTAGCTGCTTTCATGGTGTCTTTATCTAATTTTGAAGGTCTTCCAACTTTACTTTTTGCCATATCATCACGTCCTTACTATTATTATGATACAAAATTTACGAATTATTTTCAATATAATTAATTACTTCATTAATCGTTTTTGTAAAGTTATTTACGTTTACATTAAACCATTTTACGTTCATTTGATTATTAAACCAGGTGTATTGCCTTTTTGCATAATTACGTGATCTTTTCTTTATTAAATCAACCGCCTCTTGTAAGGTTATTTTACCATCAAAATGCATGTATAATTCTTTATAAGCAATAGCAGTATTAATGGCCTTGGATTTTATTTTGTTATCATAAAACACTCTAGCTTCTTTTATTAAACCATTTTCAATCATTTCATCTACCCTTTTATTTATGGTATCATAAAGCTCATCTCTTGGTCTTGTAAGGCCAATTATCTTTGCGTCATATAACATCTTATTTGAAACGACCTTATCATCTTTATCATGATTATTTAAAAAACTTTCTAACCTTTGCCTGTTATTAATATGTATTTTAGTTTCATTATCTATTTGCTTTACCATATTATATAATTCTTCATTAGTGTAACTTGAAAAATCTTTTTTATTATTATTTTCTTTAAATTCATAATTATAAAGTAACGCTTTTAAATAAAGCCCTGTTCCACCTACGATAATAACATTTTTATTATCATCTAGTAACTTATCAAGTATTTTCCTAGCATCTTTTTGATAATCAAATACCGAATAATCTTCACTCACATCTTTTATATCTATCATGTGATGTATTACACCATCCATTTCCTTTTTAGTTACCTTTGCTGTTCCTATATCCATTTTTTTATATATTTGCATACTATCACAAGATATAACCTCAGCATTATATCGTTTAGCAAGTTCTATAGACATTTTTGTTTTACCAACACCAGTTGGACCTACTACCACTACTATCATACACATCTCCTACCTTCTTAATAGTTCCCCTAAAGTTTTAGTATCACGGGACGTATTTTTAACTATTTCCTCTAATAAATCATCTACGTAATTTGCACTTATAACCGTTTTGACAACATCAGTAATAAAATGTTTTCTTGGTATCTTCAAATCATCCATAACATCTTTTAAAAAAGTTTCAAAGGTATAATTTAAAAACCATTCATTATTTATAGCTACCCTTGCATAATCATCAGAAATTTTTTTAAAAAAATCAACGTCGTATATTCCCATTCCAAGATTATTTGTTATACAACAATTATCAGGCTTTAAATCCCAAATCATAACGTTGTTTTCAGCTACTTCCAAAACTTTTTCCTTAGCCTTATGATAATTTTTTGATAAGTCATTAAGTGTTAGGTCGTTTTTTCCCGATTTTATTTGTTTTAAAAGCAAGTTATAACTCGTGCCATTTATGATTGGCATCGTATATGCAAAAAAGCACTCGTTATCATCTTGGGTAACATCCAAAGGAAATGATACGTCATCTACCTTTGTACCTAATAAATCATTTACCCGCGATTTTATCATTTTATAATGTTGTTTTGCCTTTTGTGTATCATATATTACTTTTATAAGCGTGTTATCATCATAATTCCTAACACTTCCAAATTTACCTGATAAACCATTTTTTATTGGTTTTAAGTTTAATATTTGCTCCTTGGTTAAATATATCATTACCTCTCCTTAATTAAAAGCAACGTCAAACTACATGGCTCTTTTAAACATCTTTTCTAATTCATAATTACTATAAAATATCGTTGTTGGTCTTCCATGAGGACAAGTATATGGATTTTCACACTTTCTTAAATCATTAATTAATGCTTCCATTTCCTCCATACTTATATTCATATTAGCTTTTATAGCCATTTTACAACTTAACATAATAGCTGCTTTTTCCCTAAATTTTTCAATCGTAAAATTCTTTTCTTCGCTTATTAATACTTCTAGTATTTTCTTAATGCTATCTTCTTCATAACCTTCCTTAAGCCACGTCGGATGCTCCTTGATAACAAACGAGTTAATTCCAGATTCTTCTATATCAAAGTGCATGTCTTTTAATACGTCTATGTTTTGTTTAATTATTATAAATTCGTTTGAAGGAAACTCTAAAGTAAGTGGAACAAGCATCTTGATACTACTTTGATTAGGATTTCCAAACGCTTTTAAATAACCTTCGTAATTAATACGTTCTTTAGCGGCGTGTTGGTCAATCATGTAAATTCCAAGTTCATTATGACAGATTATATAAGTACCTTTAGCAAGCCCTACCGGGTACATTTCGGGCATAATAACTTTTTTTGTTTCCTCATCAAGCTTTACGTCATCTTCCTCATTATAATTAGCAATGTCTTCGTTTACTTCCATAACTGGTTCGTCAAACAAAGAATAATCAATCGTATCTCCTTCAATTACTTTCTCCCGTTCAAGGTTTAATTGCTGTAATTCTACTCTAGGCCTTTCAACTACTTCTTCTTTTTTTTCAATTTTTGGAATTAGTAAAGCTTTATCTAATACTTCTTTTATACCCTTTTTAATTAGTTCTTTTAAATCCTCAAAGTTACTAAATTTTACATCTAGTTTTGAAGGATGAATGTTAACGTCAACAAGCGATGGGTCGGTGTTGATATTAAGAACAACGATTGGGTACCTAGTTTCTGGTTTATACGTATGATAAGCGTCATTTATTACCCTGTTTAGTTCTATGTTTCTAACCACCCGGTTGTTAACAAGTGTAATCATATGGCTCCTGGTTGATCTTGTTACTTCCGGAAGAGAAATAAAACCATCAACGTCATAATCATCATTAAACACTGATATTTTTCTCATTTTTCTAGCGACATCCGAACCGTATATTTCCTTAATAACCTTAAGTAAGTTACCTGACCCGTCGGTGTTTAAAATAACTTTGTCATCACTTATCAAGGTAAATTTTTTATCAGGATATGATAATGCCATTTTATTAACGTACTCACAAACGTTAGCAAGTTCACTATAAATACTATTTAAGTACTTAAGTCTTGCCGGAGTATTATAAAACAAGTTTTTAACTATTATTTCAGTACCACGCCTAGCATCGGTTTTTTCATCACTTATTAATCGTCCACCCTTAACTTCTAGCTTTGTACCAACGTCTCCGGTTGATGTTTTTAAAGTTACTTCTGATACTGACGCGATTGAAGGAAGGGCCTCTCCTCTAAAACCTAACGACGAAATCCTAAATAATCCCATCTCATCTAAAAGTTTGCTTGTGGCATGTCTTTGAAAAGCCATGATTGCATCATCATGATCCATTCCAGTTCCGTTATCAATTACCTTTATAAGCTTAGTACCCGCTTCAACAACTTCTATTTTAATTTCATCAGCCTTGGCATCAACACTATTTTCAACTAATTCTTTTACAACTGATACGCATTTTTCTACAACTTCTCCCGCCGCTATTTTATTTGCTAGTATATCATCCATTACCTTTATTTTACTCATTAATACCACCACCATCATCTATTTAAACATTATTATATTTCTTTTGTTTTTTCAATAAACGTAAGAATATCTTTTCTTATATATATTAAATTTTCATATATGTAAGCATATTGCAAAGATTCTTCTGCTGGATTAATCAATTTAGTGTTAATGGAATCTATAGCACTTGGCATTCTTTTTATACCATTTTCTTCGTGAAATGCTTTTAATAATTCACTTAATTGTTGTAATTCATAATATATATATTTTATTTGTTCTTGCTTGTCTAGCTTTGAAAACGAAATAATTAATTCTTGTTCAACCATACAATTTTATCCTACTTTCTTACTATGTTTTTTTAACGCATCTAATTCTTGTAATTCTTTTTCTTCTAATTCTTTTCTAAGTAATAAAAATCTTTCTTGCACATCTTGTTTTGATAAATCTTTCTTTGAATTTTCAGCTATATTAGATTTTATTTTATCTTTTAAATTATTAATCATATCTTCATATTCTATATCATAATAATTCTCTCTTTCATTAATATCCTCTTCTTCATATTTACTTGCCTCATCTTGTAAAACGTTAATAAATTCATTCATGCAAGAAATAATATTAGGATTTTCTAAATTATTAATAATTATATTATATATTGAATTTATGTTTTCTTGTCTTATTTCTTTAGAATAGTATTTTTCAACAAGATCAGGCCTAGACATTCTTAAACCAGATCTATTATTTTCCTGCCCAACTATTATTTTTGAAATCAGCGATGAATCAAGACTTTGCCCAAAACTTCTTAAGTTTTCTTTTATATTGTTATAGTTTTTTAAAGCAATTTTATTTCTATCTATAAACAAAATTGGAATTCCAAATTGATTTGCGGTTTTTTTGCTTTTCTCATTTATATTATCAAAGCAAATTATATAAGATGGTTGTATTTTCTCATCAGAATATTCACCCATCATTCTTCTTATGGTAAGTTCATTATGAGTATGCCTTGTTTTATTTTCTAATTCTTCCGGGCTCATAAAATTACAACCCTTTATAGCTTTAAAATTTTTTGATATTAAATCTGTATTTGACATTAATTCAAGAAAGTCATTTGGCAGATTATTAAAACCTAATATTACTGAATCTTCAGAACATTTAGCAATTCCCATATTGTTATTTGTAATATAACTTGTACATATGGATACATTATCATTTTTTTCTTTAGTATTCCAAGAACTATAAACATCTCCTGGTGGCAATGACCCATACGCTCCTAAAACATGAACAATTAAACCAAAGTTGTTTTCAGTAATATCTACTATACCATTTTGATCAGTAGTTATCAAAGTATTATTTATCATTTCTCCATATTCTTTTTTTATTTTTTTGATTAAACGATTAAAGTCTGCAAACGTAAAATGAAAATTATTTTGATTCAAGTTTTGATCAATGATATTTAACTCTTCCATGGTATCACTTTCAACTATCTTTTTAAGTTGGTCTTTTATAATTTCTAATTCTGGCATTTGATTATAAATTTGACTTGCAGAAGAAAAATAAGAATGATAAATAAGTTTTGCATATTCTAAATTAATATTAAAATATTTTAATAAAATCAAACTTTTTTTAGCACTAATTTCATTAAACGTAAAATCATCTTTATCATTTAAGGTTGATTCAATATAAGTAGTATCAAACTTATTACAACAATACCTTTCAAATGATGTCATTTGCCTTTTATCCGAAAGAGAAGAAATTACTTTATTAATAATAGCATCAATCTCATTTAAATCATTTAAAGAGCTGATTTTATAAACATAATTTGCGCATGAGAAAACATAAGTATATAAATTTAATAAGATTTTGCTATCCAATTTTTCAATATCAGAATTTATAAGAAGATTAAGCAAATTTTCATCTTCATAAATCATGTTTATAAATTGTATTGTTTCATATGGATTACCACTGATTACTTTATACTTTAAAAATACATCATTTAACAGTGACAATGTTTTATTATCACTTGAAAAAACTTCAGAATTACCAATTAATTTAATATAACTTTTATCGAAACTATTAACATCCAAATTTTCTATAAATCTTCCGTATTTAGAGCCACGTAAATCATTGTTATCAAAAAGTTCAAATAACTCCGATAGTTTTCCACTTTTAATTCCAATTAATAAATTATAGATATTAAAAAATACCATGTCATTTTGTTTTACAACCAAATCATCATTAAAATTTTTATAATAATCATTAATATCATTAATCCATAATTTAACATTTTCCCAATTTTTCGCTACCTGATCATATATGTATTCTTTTTTTAAATTCATATCAAATGCATTTGATAAAATATACAATCTTTCGCTAAGTAATTCGGGAGTATCTATTTTATTGAATGTTATAGTACTAGTACTATCAATCGCTTTAAATAATTTATTTTTCTTAGGGCTCAACGCAAAGGAAAACTTATTTAAATCCTTTAAATGCTTATAATCTATAGAAGAAGGACTATATAATACTAAATTTTTCCAGTCTTCGTAGTCCAATTTTACGAAGCAATTTTTTTCAAATTCTAATCTATTAAATACTAAACGAGAATAAACTTCCTGACTAAAAGTATTTATAATTACTTTTTTCACTTCTTTATTTCTTAATCTATCTAGGCCTAAATCTGATAAATTCCAAACATTATTTTTACCTAACAAAGAAATGATTTCACACAAAAAATCGGTGTCATTCATCATTTTATCAGGCATATAAGAAATTAAATATGGGTTACTCCTAAAAAATTTTTTCAACTCTTCTTTTGATACATTTAAAAAATCAGCATTTAAAATATAAGTTATTGGTGAAAACTCTTTAGTTTTTGATAAAAAGGTTTTATCTTTTAAAAGTTTATCTCCCAAATTATCAAAAACTAAGTCATCAAGCACTTTATAAATAGCAATATGATTTATCCAAACAGCTGCTTTATCTTCTTTATACACACTTTTTAAATACGTGTTAGCTAATAATTCAACAAAATTACCATCATTTTTTATTTCTTCATTTGCTTCAATAAATATATCAACACCAGTACGTACTCTAGCAAAAGCTAAAAGAACAATTTTTTGAATATTTGAATCAAAATCAGAAAAATGATCTATTAATAGATTATTAAAAGTTTCAATAAAGTTATCATTTTCTGCTAGTTTTTGAAAAAGTTCTTCATTTTTTACACATTGTATTAATAAGCTTTTACTGTATTGTTCATTATCATTTATATTATCAATATTTAATATTTCATTATAAAGTTTTTCGCTACCCATAAATTTCACCACCAAAAAATTCGCATTTATGCTATAAATAATTATAACACATATGCGAATATTAAGTAATATTATTTGGCACTTAATTGTTTAGCAACACCATATATTCTTTGCTCTTTTTCGTGTTCTTCAATTATCGAATCACATAAAGACTTTCTTTCGTCCGGACTAAATCTTTCAAAAATAGTATTATGATAATCACCCTCTAAGTTAGCGTCTTTATATCTTGTTATTCTTTTTTTAGCTTCTTGTATCATACCATCAAGACCGGCATTATCAGTTTGAAACTCAGATCCTTTAAAATACATTCTGTTTCCTTGAATCTCATTTGTCAAACTATTCATGGCAATATCAGTTAATATGTCATAACCCTTTTTATTAACGTGAAAGTCCAAACCACCCTTGGCACAGTAAGAGCTTATTGGTTCAATATCAACGTAGTTTGCCGCGTACTTAAACGATAAATCCTTTACGTACTCATTAAATCGTTTAATAAAATCATTCATTTTTCTAAAACCTTCACTTTTGTTTCCTAAAATAGCAAACGCCTTTGGAATGTATAAACCCATAATTTGCAAATTAGCATCGTCTTTTATTGTTAGGATATTATAAATGTTTTTCTCCATACCATTAATAACACTTTTTATAATATCATCATTTTCCATTAATCCAATTGCTCGATTACGCATTTTCTTATCGAATAAACCAGCGAGAGGATTTCCTTGTAATTCATACATAATGTTATTCGATCCACTTTGATAAAACATAATTAACTCATCTGATTTTTTCATCATGTCGGTTATCCTCTTTTCACTATCTCCCGGAAGGACCGGATCCAACAAAGAAAGATCCTTTGGGTAGGCAACCTTACACAATAAGTCTTCACCATTAACATTAATGCACGCTTTTTTCATGTTCTTAAGTTCTTCTAAAGTTAGATTATGCTTTAAAATTTCGTCAATGTTCCAACTTTTATTTACGAACATATTAAACATGTCAATTACCTCTACTTGGTTTTCATCGTTTGAAACAAGGTCTTTAATGACGTTTAAAAAACTTTTTTTTGTTTTTATCATGAACGGCACAAGGAACTCCAATTGATTCGTTTCCACCCATTATTAAAATATTTTTTTTCATAAATAGCCACCCTTTAAATGTCTAATATAATATCACTTTTTTATATGTATGTCAAAATATTACAAATGTCATAATTACTTATTTAACATATAATATGACAAGGAGGTAAGAATATGAATCAAAGTTATAATGCATCAAATATGATTCCATCCGGAAGTGCAAACTACGGATACTACGTACCAAATGCTATAAGTTATCAAACTAGTCAAAACGCAAACGACGAAAGGTTAGCTGGAGGGTTCGTATTTCCATTTTTATTAGGTGGTGTAACGGGAGCGGCTTTAGCACCTGCTTTTTGGCGCCCAAATTATAACAGACCAGTATATTATCCATACCCACCAGCACCATATCCACCTAGAAGATGGTTTTAATAAAAGACTAACCAGGTTTTCCCTTGGTTAGTTTTTTATTAACTACTATAGTATATAACTAATATCAACGTTACCTTCTATTCCGGGAACACGTCCTTTAGACGTGTATTGCCACATTGAGTAAGGCTCATCATACTTACAAGTACTATTATATTCGGCAACCCAATCGACGTATTTTTTAGAAACACTACCTAATCTGTTCATGGCGTACCATCTTCCCGAATAAACCTTTACTTTATACTTATACGATACATGATTACTAACACTATTCACGTACAACTGGACTATCTCATCATACCTGGATTTAGTAATTCCATTCGAACTACTATTTTTAGTACTCCAACTTTCAATGTCATAATATATTCCAAGGGTAGGATTTAAATCATATTTATCAATCATGTTATTAGTAAAATCACTTTCTGTTTTCGCCCCGTTTAAAGTGGTTGAATAGCTGAATAAATATATACCATAAGGTATGTTTAACCGTTTTAACTCACTTATGTTTCTCTCAAACTTTTTATCAAGTGTTTTCCAATATCCCAATCTTAGTATAACCCCATAGCAATCACTTTCAGACGCAAACCTATCCCAGTCTATGTCTTTTTGGTAGTAACTAACATCTATTACCTTAATGTTATTGGTACCTAAATACTTTCCTGATGGTGAAAAATAATTATTAACACCATTTATACTTTTTAATCCCGTTACTTTAATATCATTTTCATAATAATACGTGGTTTCATTTTCCGTTACAAAACCATTTTTTAAAACTGGTGCTTGTTCATTTGTTGGTTCTTTACTTTCTTCTACGTTACTATTATCGACCTTTATTTCTTCTGTAATATCGATAGCTTCACCACTTTCTTCTTGCTTTTCACCATCTGAGTTATCATTACTTTCTTGAACCGTTTCTTCTTCAGGATTAACTTCGATTACGTTTTTAACCGGTTCTTTTTCGCCCTCATCTTTTGTAATGTTATCCTGCTTATCTACCTCTTCGTTATTCTTGTTTTCTTCTTCAATAACCTCTACGCCATTATCTACCATTTCTTGTAAAGCGACACCTACATCATTGTTTACCACGTTACTAACACCAATAGTATATTCTTGATTAACCTTAGGTACGTTTTGAACATAGTATTTCTTTTTAGTTTGTTCAACGATACTTACTTCTTGTTTCGCTACTTTCTTTTGCTCTTTCCTACTAGATAATAATATCCCGGTTACTGCAAACATTAAAATCATACAACCAATAATAATTTTTTTTACCATATAACCTCCTTTTGATTTACATATTTTTATTATTAATGTATAATATATATGAAGGAAGCAGCTTAACTAGTTGTTTTCCAATGTTTTTTTGGTTGAAAAACAAGGCTGGTTAACTAACCTTGTTTTTCTTTTAATAATTTATAATAACAATCACTGCTATTACAAGCATTAAAACGATAATTAATTTGATGTTAAACTTTATTTCAAATCTAAATCTCATAACTATCACATCCCTTCTTATTCAAAAAGAAACGGAAAACTTTCGATTAGTTCTTTTTACTACCTCCTCATGCTTATAGTTAGACATTTTTCTTAAAATACCCCTGAAAAATACTTAAAAAAGAAAAAAATTAGGAAAAAACCTAATCTTTTTTATATTCTTTTAGAAAATCATATAAGTCTTGAGCAACCTTACTAGGCAAAGTTTCTTCTAATTCTTCTTTGGTCAAACTTTTTAGTTTAGTAATTGTTTTATACTTTTTAAGCAATTCTTTTTTTCTTTTATTACCTATTCCTGGCACGTTATCTAATATACTAGATAAACTTCCTTTACTCCTAATGTCTTTATGATAATTAATGGTGTACCTATGAACCTCGTCTTGCATTCTGGTTAACAGGTGAAACACGTCTGAGGTTTTATCTATTTCGTACTCTTTTTCACTGCTGATAAGTGCCGTTGTTGTGTGCTTATCATTTTTTTTAAGACCGAGAACCGGGATGTCTAAATATAGACTATCTAATATTTCTTTTGCAGCGTTAACCTGAATTATACCTCCATCAACGATTATTAAATCGGGTTTTTCTAGTTTATCGTGAAGTACCCGGTAATACCTTCTATAAATAACCTCTTGCATGGTATGGTAATCATCCTTAGAACCAGAATCTATTTTATATTTACGATACTCTTTTTTATCAGGTTTACCATTTGTAAAAACAACCATACCACTTACCGTATAAGTCCCAAATAAATGAGCGTTATCAAATGCTTCTATCCTTTTTAAATTTGGTATTCCAATTAGTTTTCCAAGCTTTTCGTTAGCTCCAAAAGTACGCTCCTCATCCCTTATAATAAGTTCAAAACGTTCATCTAAAACTATCTTTGCGTTCTCATAAGCCATGTCAACCAATTTTTTCTTAAGTCCTCTTTGAGGGATTAAAACCTTTGTTTCTAACGCACTTTGTAAAAGTTCGACGTCAAATGAATCACTTACTAAAATCTCCTTCGGTAATTCATTTTTATCATAAAAGCTCATAACAAAATATGATAATGTATCTTTTACGTCATCAATTAAAGGAAATACTTCCTTATCCCGCATGTTTATTCTTCCGTCTCTTAAATGAAGTACCTGAAATGATATATAATCATTTTTAACATAATAATTTATTACGTCTCTTGTTACGTTATCATTCAAACTAATCTTTTGTTTTTCCAATACCTTATCAATGTATTCTAACATTTCTTTGTATTCTATGGCCCTTTCAAAGTTTAAACTGTTTGAGGCCTCAAGCATTAAATTGTTTATTTTTTTTCTTACCTCGTCATAATTACCCTTTAAGAAACTGGTAACCTCACTAATCATGTTATTAATTACTTGTTTGTCAATCTTTTTTTCACAGTAGCCTAAACATTGCCCAATATGATAATATAAGCAAACTTTCTTATCCATCGTGTGACACTTTCTAAACGGATATATTCTGTTTAATAATTGTACCGTTTTTCTAGCGGCATAGGCATTGGGGTACGGGCCGAATAATTTTCCTTTATGTCCTTTTATTTTTCTTGGCCTTGAAATGATAAGCCTTGGGTACTTATCATTAGTTATTTCAATGTATGGATATGATTTGTTATCCTTAAGTAAAATGTTATACTTAGGTGAATATTTTTTTATTAAGTTTATTTCTAATAATAATGATTCTACTTCGCTTTCGGTTACGATGTATTCGAAATCCTTTATGTTTTCTACTAATGCCTTGGTTTTACCCGTATGTTCTCTGTTAAAGTAAGAAGATACCCTTCTTTTTAGATTCTTTGCTTTACCAACGTATATTACCTGATCATTTTCGTTTTTCATTAAATAACAACCAGGTTCGGTTGTTAAAAGCTTTAGTTTTTCTTTAATTTTATCCATAAATAAATCACCTACACGTATTATACCACAAAAAAGCCATACCTTTATCTTCTTGGGGCATAGCCATAATTAATACCAGTTTCAGACATTTCTTTTACCATGTCTACATTTATAATAATGTTATACAATTTACCAATTACTTTGTAATAAGAAAGTATTTCTTCTTCACTTAAGTATATGTCTTCGAAATTCGACATTAAAGAAAAATCGTTTGACCATACCTTTTTTAAAAGGTTTATCTCATCTTTGCTCAAGTGCTTTTTAATAACGTTTCTTCCTATTTCTTCAGACACTCCTAAATAACTGAATAAATCAAAATGGTATGGTTTATCATCTTCTATCTTCTTAGATGAAATAGCACCTCTTAACTTACCTTTAGACTCAATGAATTTAATATAAAAATTATCAGGTGAACAACCAAAAGCCCTGCCAAGCTCTACGTCCGATAAAATCCGGTTATTAATAAGCCCTAATTTAGCCATTAAAACGTTTTTTTGCATAAAAGTAAAATAATCCGTACCAATTATAAATTTTTTTATTTGATTAACTAACTCTTTATTTTCTAAAGCTGAAACAAAATCAAACCAATCACTTTTCAAAACAATCTTGGATACTTCGCGATTGGTATTATAACTCTGAATAATTTTCTTCATTTTATATCTCATTTTTTTATGTAAATAATTATTTAGACTTTCGTTTCTATTCTTTGATAAATACTCGTTTATAGAGTCAATTATAAATAAATAACCATCTTGTAATATATCTTCTTTATTCTCTTTAGAATAATTAAACTTATTAAGGTACGACTCGGCCAAATACAAATTATTTTTAACTAATTCATTAAAGGCGTTTTTATCACCATTCTTTATTTTTTCAATAAGACGTGTATCTTCAGTCATAAAAAATCCCCCTTTTTCTCTTAGTGACTTATACTATCACATTAAAATTATTTTGTCAAAAAAAGAACTATTTAATAATAGTTCCAACTTTTTTTCCGGAAATAACCCTTTTTAAATCATCTTTGTTATTTATATTAACAACGATTATTGGTATTTCGTTATCCATGCACATGGTAGTAGAAGTTGAATCCATTACCTTTAGTTTTTTATTTAATACTTCTAAATAAGATATTTCATCATACTTTTTAGCAGCCTTATTCTTTTTTGGATCACTATCATAAACGCCATCAACGTTGGTTGCCTTAATTAGTGCATCAGCATGAATTTCTGCCGCCTTTAAAGCTGCGGCCGTATCAGTTGTAAAAAACGGACTACCAGTACCACAACCAAAGATAACTATTCTTTTTTTATCTAAATGCTTGTGTGCTCTTCCTTTTATGTAAAACTCTGCTACCTGTCTCATTTCTATCGCCGTTTGAACCCTTGATTCAACACCAATCTGCCTAAAAGCATCGTTTAGTGTTAAAGCGTTCATCGTGGTAGCAAGCATTCCGATATAATCTGCGGTAGCATGGTCAAAGTCTTCGTTTTGCCTACCTCTCCAAAAGTTACCACCACCTACTACTATACCTATTTCTACACCCATGTCATACACATCTTTTATTTTTTTACATATGTCTAAAACGGTTTCGTAACAAACTCCTGTTTTTTTACTACCCGCAAGTGCCTCTCCACTTAGTTTAATTAGTATTCTTTTGTATTTTGCGCCCATGTTTATACCTCCTTTTACGCATAAAAAGACAGACGATTAAATTAATCATCTATCTTTTCTATCCTAATTACTTTATTACTTTCTAAATATTCAAGAACCGTCTTTTTATCATTAAAAGGGATTCTCTCATTATTTTTAACAATCATAACCTCTTCATGGCCCTTTCCCAAAATTAAAAGAGCGTCGTTAGTAGTTAAAAGGTTAATTCCTTTTATTATGGCTTTCTTTCTGTCTAACTCGATTTCGTAGTTTGTATTTTTTAAGCCTTTTATCATGTCATCCACGATTCTATTCGGATCTTCATTATGTACGTCATCACAAGTAATGATGGCTCTATCACTTAGGTCGGTAACTATTTTAGTCATGATCGGCCTTTTTGTTCTATCACGGTCTCCAGTGCAGCCAAAAACCGTATAAATCTTACCATCACAAACTTCTTTTACCGTACTTATAACGTTTAATACCGCATCAGGAGTGTGTGCATAATCAATTATTATTCTGTTATTTTTATACTCAACCATGTCCATTCTACCCGCTGGGGAATTAACATTAAGCAAAACATCATATATTTCTGAATAAGTAAAACCAAGCTCATATAAGATAATAATCGTGGTTAATACGTTATATATATTATATTTACCAATTAAAGGAACCTTGATGTTTTGTTTTACACCATCGCTTATAAAGGTAAAACTAGTACCCATGATACTCATCTGATAATCACTTACCCGGTAATCACCACCGGTAAAACCATACGTAATATTCTCGTTATAATCAAGCATAAAAATGTTTTTGTTAGGATCATCAAAGTTTATTACGGCTTTACCACCCGGCCTAATTTGGTTAAATAACTTCTGTTTACACAACGCATAGTTTGCCATGGTTCCATGAATATTTAAATGATCCTGAGTTAAATTAGTGAAAATAGCATATTCAAAAGGAACGTTTTCTAATCTTCTGTGAAGAAGTCCCTCACTTGAGGCCTCTATAACCCCATACCTATACCCTTCATCATACGCCGCTATTAACATGTCATATATTTCGGTTACCTCAGGAGTTGTGTTTGGCATATCAAATATTTTTTTCTCCCTAAAATAACCAATCGTACCAATGTAACAACATTTCTTATCAAGCTTGTTTAAGGTATCATAAATAAGATAAGCAGCGGTTGACTTTCCGTTGGTACCAGTAACCCCTATCAAATGCATTTCGTTTAAATACTTATTATAATGCTCTCTTAAATAATCATTTAAATATTTTCTAGAGTCACTTACTATTTCATAAGGAACCGAATATTCACCCTCTTCGGCAATTATTTTGGATGCTCCATTTTCAATTGCTTTTGGAATAAACGTGTGACCATCACCAACAATACCACGAAGAGCAACAAATATATCACCTTTTTTAACTTTTCTAGAATCTGTTTTTATATTAATCACGATATCACCATTTTCTTCTTATTAACATTATATAATAAATTTGATTAAAATGAAATAATCATTTATAATGTTTTTGGTGATTTAACATGTATACCATAAAAGAAAACGTAAAAAACGAAATAATAATTAATAAATCAAGATTCATCACTCACCTATTTAAAATAGAAAAAGAAAAAGACGTAGAACTAATTTTAGAAAAACTAAAAAAAGAATATAAAGACGCAACACATTATTGTTACGCTTACATAGTTGGTAACACAAAGAGGTTTAACGATGACGGTGAACCAAGTCATACCGCTGGAATGCCAATTTTAAACGTGTTAGAAAATAAAGAACTAAATAACGTACTAGCAGTCGTTATTAGATACTTTGGAGGTATAAAACTAGGTGCCGGAGGATTAGTTAGAGCATATACTAACTCGGTAGCTAAAAGCATCTTAGATGATAACGTAACCCCAATAACAAGAAAACATAAAATTAAAATAGAATTTGATTATAAAGATATTAATAACGTTAATTATATTTTAAAAGATTATAAAATCACCTATAAAGAATTTGATGAAAACGTTATATATGAATTTATTTATGAAGAAGGTAAATACCCAGAAGAACTTGATAAATACATAATAAAAACCTAATCTATTGAGATTAGGTTTCCTTCTTCATCATACTCCTCTTCACATAATTCGTTTGAGGCTCCTTGAGATTGAGCACTACACCCACAATCAGTATACTTTATAGCTTTATCAGGATCAGCTTCTTCTCCACTATTTGGATTTTCTTCATAATACCAATAAATATATACTAACTTGTTTTGATTATCCTCCCATCTTCCAGTAGATGAGCAAGATCTTATGGCAATGGTTCTATTGTCTCCACCACCATAGTATATTAAATCTTTATATTTATTTTGGTCAAAATCAACGTAATTCCCATCTAATAATTCCTCTATAGATACATAAACAACATTATAGCCGTTCTCATTATTGGGATCACTCTTCTCATCGTAAACAACACTTAAATTAGAAATAGCTTCCGGATGCTCTGATACGTATTTTTTCGCACCAGTTAGTATGCTACTTATTATATTTTGAACGTTTTCTTTTTCTTGTTTCTTTCTTATGTTATTAACCGCAACAACACTAATTGCCAAAAGAATTCCAAGTATTACGATTACCGCTAGTAATTCTATTAAAGTAAAACCTTTGTTTTTTTTCATTACTCGTTCACCCACTTTTCGAGTTCATCTTCACTCATGAAACCAGATATTCTTTTTATCTCTTTTCCGTTTTCGAAAATTATTAAAGTAGGTACGGAAAAGATTTTATATTCTTCTGCTAAATTATTTTCCTCATCAATATCAACCTTAATGATTGGGATAGCACCCTTTTTATCAAATTTTTCCATTACTAAAGAAAGCATCTTACATGGTCCGCACCAAGTTGCAAAAAAGTCAACCAATACTCTCTTACCATTAATCGTTTCATTAAATTCCTTTTCGTTTACATGTTTTATCATATTATCAATTCCTTTCCTTAATTTTTATCATTAGTTGGTTTAGTTAAATCAGTTTCTTCAATTATTTCATCCGCGACTGTTTTTCTTTTTCCAACTAATTTATCTTTTTTATTTAATACTTCAACCTTATTATTTGAAATCAAATCAGCTTTTACCATGTATTTTACAATATCATTATTAACGTTTTTAAATTTAGCATCGGTGTTATCTTTTTTGTTAATGCGCTCAATCGTATAGGTTTCACTTTTATAAAGAGCATTATTCTGACTTGATAAGATAGGCATTTTTTCCATTATAATGGTTGCAAACCTTGAATCCATTATACCAGTTAAATTAAAGCACGGAATCAAAAGTAGCAATAAACCGTTAAACGTTATAACAAACGAAAGCAGAATTGATACTACTACACCTAAAATTTTTGATATCAAATTAGCTTCAACCATACTATCACTAATTTTCTGCTTTAACTTAGTTTTCTTAAGTATCTTATTAATAATCATTATTATAATCAAAAGAATGATAACGTATATAATTAATTGCCATACGATTATGTTAATTGATTTTAATCCCTTTGTCTTTCCAAAAAAGTTAAAAAATGGTAAGTATTGGTATAATAAATTAAATAAAACATTACTAATTAGTTTTGATAAGATGGAACTTATAAATAAAGTTATAACGTCACTAATCATCTTAAATACCCCGTATCTGTATCCAAAAACAGCCACAATAACAAACACTAGTATAATTATAATATCAAAAATCGCCATACTAACCTCCTACCATTACTATACAAACATATTATATAATATTTTTCAACAAAAATACATCTTCAATAACATAAATTTACATTAAAATGTATACTTTGTTTAAAGTGTTTTTTATGATAGAATATTTATAAGGAAGTGGTTTAAATGGTAATAGTATTTAAAATAAGTGATAATACCAAGAAAAAAATGATTGATTATTACGCTGATAAATTAAGGGATAAAACACCACCATACGCTGTTTTTCAAGCAGAAGAAGGAGGAACCATCATTACCCTTTATGAATCTGGAAAAGCAATGTTTCAAGGGATTAGTGCCGACGTTGACGCTAACATGTGGCGTGATATGGAAGCACATTTAAATAACGGAAAAGCACCCGTTGAAAACAAAAAGAAAGAAAAAGAAAAGAAAAGTCAAGAAGAATTATACGAAGAAAGAAAAAAATACTATTACATTAACTCGGTGGGTTCTGATGAAGTTGGAACTGGTGATTACTTTGGTCCAATTGTCGTTACGGCAAGTTTCGTATCAAAAGATAACATACCATTTCTTGAGGAACTAGGTGTAAAAGACTCGAAGAAACTAACCGACGCAAAGATTCTTGACGTTGTTCCAAAAATAATTAAAAAAGTTCCTTACGAAACTCTTATTTATACAAATGAAGAATATAATAATCATCCAGAATACAACATGAATAAAGTAAAAGCAATTTTACATAATAAAGCATTACTTATCCTAATGAAAAAAGATAACTATAACTATGATAAGGTTGTTGTAGACCAATTCTGTTATCCTAAAAACTATTTTGGTTATCTTAATGAGTCAGAAAACGTGTTTAGAAAAATTGATTTTACTACTAAAGCAGAAGACAAATGTTTATCAGTTGCATGTTCATCACTAATAAGTAGGTATGTATTTATAAAAGAGATGGACAAGATTTCTAAAACTTTAGGTAAAACAGTTCCAAAAGGAGCTGGAGAAGAAGTTGATAAGTTTGGTAAGGAAATGATTAAAAAACATGGCGAAGATGTATTAAGAAGATTTGCTAAGTTAAATTTTAAGAATACAGATAAAATACTAAAGGAGGAAAAATAATTTTTCCTCCTTTTAAATTATATACTTTCTGGAATAATAACGTTAGCATCAGATTTACTATTTAATATTACTTCTTTTGCTGCCCCATCTTTTACATAAATTGTAATATTACTAGGAGTTCCATCCAAACCTATTGAATTGACGTTTGTAAAATCAAAATTTCTTATATCTAGGTTTAATAAACTACTGCAACCGTAAAACATACGATTCATATCCGTGGCGCTATTTGTACTCCAACCACTTAGATTTAATGTTATTAAACTTGTACATCCACTAAACATATTAGAAAATGATTTAACATTTGACACATCCCAGTTACTTAAATCTAATGATATTAATGATGAACAATTAGTAAACAAACCATCCCAATCAGTATTATCACCAACAAAAGTTGTTATTTTTGATGTATTAAAATTAGATACATCAAGTTCTACCAATGATGAACAATTTCTAAACATATCTTTAATATTTGTTAAATTAGGAGTTGAAAAATTACTTAAATCTAATGTTTTTAATGACACACAATTATAAAACATATGATTCATGCTAGTCACTTTTTGAGTGTTAAAAGTACTTATATTCAGTCTTTTTAATTTTGAACAATTATTAAACATATTTGCCATATTTGTTACATACGGGGTATTAAAAGTTGATAAATCTAATTCAATTAAATTTTCACAACCATAAAACATACGATTCATATTCGTGGCACTATTTGTACTCCAACCACTTAGATTTAATGTTATTAAACTTGTACATCCACTAAACATATTAGAAAATGATTTAATATTTGACACATCCCAATTACTTAAATCCAATGATATTAATGATGAACAATTAGTAAACAAACCATCCCAATCTGCACTATTACCAGCAAAAGTTGTTATTTTTGATGTATTAAAATTAGATACATCAAGTTCTACCAATGATGAACAATTTCTAAACATATTACTCATTGACTTTAAATTATCTGTGTTAAAATATGATAAATCTAGAGATATTAATGAAGAACATCCATTAAACATACCACCGCTATTTTCATATGAAGGTGACCCATAACCATATCCCATAGTTTCAACGTTTTCTGTATTAAAATCAGATAAATCAATACTTGTTAAACTTGAGCAATAATAAAACATCGCAGACATATTAGTTACGTTTTGAGTATTAAAATAATCATTAAAAGTAATAGAAGTTACATTACTAAAATTTCTAAATAAACTACTAGAATCAATTGGAGCCTCAACTTCTCCAATACCTCCTATATAAAGTTCATATAAATCATTATTATCACTATCTGTATACCATGCTATTACCGTTCCATCTTTATTATATGATGCATCCCATGAACCTATCGTTTCTTCTCCTACTTCTAACGTTGGTAAAAACTCTATACTCTCTACACTCTCTTTTGTTATTAGCCCGTTATAAAAAGTTGTTGTTGCATCACCATTACTTCCTTGTGCTAATATTGATACCGGTTTTACGAAATCAAATCTTAACATGGTATCTAGATTTATGTCTTCTGGTAATGTTATTCCTTCTTTATATTTTATCGTTAATTTAAAGTCTTTTGTTTCTCCTGGATTTATTAACTCTTTTATTCCTATTCCTTCTAATACGTATTCCATGTTTGTATTATTATT
>CALVIH010000006.1 GCA_944329445.1 uncultured Bacilli bacterium
ATAATTACTTTTTAACTATATCATATTGCTTTTATTTTTTTATAAATTTTGTCTCACATCATTTACAATTATACAAAAACTAATTTTAAATTAGTTTAATTAATTTTTAGAAACACCATTAGAAATACTATTAGAATAATCAATCATTGTTTCTAATTTAGCATAATGAGTTATACTATAAGAATTAAAAGAAGAATATATGTAATTTTCTTTTTCGTCACCATAAGAAGAAAGGTCTGCGTTAAATACTTCATCTACACCATCATAAACTTTCATATGATAGTTATTAAATTTTTGTACAACCTCATCATTTGATAAGTCATTATCAATTGAGATTGATTCCAGTATTGTTTTTTCTATTTGGTATTGCCACTTAAGAAAATCCTCAGCATGCGCAAATCCTTTTTTACTAGTATAATCAAGGTGGTTACAACAGTCCATTTCCCATAATCTTAGTAAAAAGAACACGGTTTCTAAATCTTTTATTTTTCCGCTTGATACATCTTTAATTAGGCCTTGATAGAAATTTCTTGAGAGACTCTTTATAACTTCTGTTCTAATATTCATTCTTAGTGATTCTTTTTCATCATCGTTCAAAGTAATATTATTTTTTCTTTCATAATATTTCCAAAAATCATTTGTTTCACTTTGCGTTATTTCGATTGAATACATTAACTCCAAAAACTCTTCTTTTGATTTTTCATCTTTTATACCAAGAATATTAAATACTTCTTCAATGTTATTGCAGAAAGTAGAATCAACCAAACTATCAACATCATAATCTTTTTCAAAAATTCTACTTAAATTATAAGATCTCATGTACGATATTTTTTTATCATAATTTTTAGGTGTGGTATTTAAAGTATCTGTCATTTTTAATTCTGCAGCGCCTTCTAATAACCAACTATTCCATAAAGAATTAACGTTTACATTCTCATATTTCCTGCAAAAGCCAGCTTCAATACCATTTTCATCAACAAAATCATTCGAAGCATTTTGAAATAAATGCATTATTTCGTGAATAAATATGGTTGAATCAACCGATACACCATCATTTGAATTACCTCTTATATCTTGCATATCCGAAAACATACCCATCATTGTTGGATTAAACACAAATACCAAATCATCATTTACGTAAGCACTTGCAGACGTTGTATTGTTTTGAAATATTTTTAAATGCGAAAGTGTTTCACTAATACTATTTATATCATCATAAGAAGACTTATTTTCATTATAAGCTTTAGCTACCAAATCGCAGATTTTTTTAATATCGGAAGTTGAAGCCTCAGAAAAAAACGAATTAACCGAATCCATCCCCTGGTTCATGTATGCTTCATTATTATTTATCACTACTTCATACAATTTTTCGGAATCTATATTTCCGTTAGTAATTACATCAAAATTTTGTTTCTTATTATATTTTGTGTTTTGATACACCTGTAAAGTATTACACAAATCGTAATATTCAGACATACTAAAATCATAGTCATAACCATCTAACTCTTCAAGCACTGAGCTTGAAGAATCAAGCGTTATTTTGGTAATTGTCTTATTTTCCTGAACAGGTTCTTTTTCATCACTTAGATTAACATCCAAATAACCATCATCACCATCAATATAATTATTTTGTTGACTTACATATGTACTAGTTTCTTTATCTCCCGTTGAATAATCATGCACTAATTTTACCATTCCCGCCGTTGCCAAAAAAGATGTTGAAAGTGTAACAACAACTATCTTTTTAAATGTCTTATTTAATTTATACTTTTTATTTTTATCCATATTAAACTCCTATAATTTTATTATACTATAATAAAAGTTTATAAAAAAAATAAAAGAGTAAATATTTACTCTTTTTTACATTTATATAATATTATTTCTTTGTTTAATTTGATAGCTTGGTAAATCACTTGCTTGAGATTTTAAATTATTAATTAAAGTATTATAATTCGAATTACTATCAACTATCCAATCTTTAACATAATCTAGTTCTTTTTTTACTGATCTAAGAGTACTTTCTACATCTTTAAGAGTACTTCTTTTCTTAAAATCATACGGAATATCGAAATAATCAAAATAATTCAATACCTTGTTTACAGCACTAATAGAGTCATTCAAATAAATAATACATCCACTATTTAAATTCGGTGAATCTATATACACTTTTGACATTATTTATCATTCCATTTCTTTATAATATAATTTATATTATTACCAGTATTTTTAATTACGTTACCATACGTTTTTAAACCATTACCAAAAGTAATATAAGTAGTTTTATCACGCATTATTCTTGAAACATAACCGTTAGCCGAATCACCAGACCATGCCGTGCTCGGAATTTTTGATAATTTAATAAATAAATCCTCTATTAATTCATTATACTTATTTGAAAGAGAAACTATTTCTTCTCCGCATTCTATTAACTTGTTTCCGTCAGCCGTTATTTTTGCCATCTTCTTTTTACCCATTTTCCTTTTCCTCAGCTTCTTCAATATCATCTTTTATATCATCGATTTTAGAATCAATTGAATTTAACACACTTCTCAAACTAGATATACAACTGGATATTTTTTCTTTTTGCCTTTTGATATTTTCATATTTACAAGCAGATTCATTAACCAAATAATTATTTTGAAGACTAGATTGTGCCATAGATAAATTATCAATCACATCACTATTAGAAAGAACGTTAATCATTTTTATAACGTTCTCCCTCATAGTTTTATACTTATTTTGCTTTCTAGTAAGTTCATAAGTATCGTCAAACATAAATATTTCCTATTAGTTTTTCTCAGTATAAGTTTGGCTTTGTGCAGTAGAAGTAAGTGATGAAGATTCTGCGGCAACATCTTGAGATAACGTAGTGTCACTCTTAGCATATGCTTCATAGTATTGTTGCATTTTATCACTATAAACAAGTAATGAAGATACGTATGCATCTGTAACAGCTTTTATTGCTTGTAAGTATTTTTTTGTTTCTGCTGTAATTTCACCAGCAACTGCAGTACCAGCATCAGCATCAGTATTAAGACCATCAGCTACGGTCTGAATATTTTTAACATAGGTTCTAATAGCGTCTCTAATAGTTGGAACTTGCGTATAATTCATACCAACAAAAGTAGAACCATTAGAAGCTACGGTATATAAGGATCCAGCCCATCCTTGAACAGTACTTCTAGCACCAGAAATCCAGTCTCCTGCTCCTTGAATGGTATCCATTGCTCTATTACCTTGAAGTATATTTTGAAATTTTTGTATTGTTCCCATTTTACTTGCCTCCTATCATTCTCTTTCTACCAAGTTTTCATCCATATCACCAATCTGTGACATTATACCGTTTAACTCAGTTATTAACATGTTTTCAATTTCTGTAATTTGATCGGACATTTTATTTGCTCCGGTTTGTAAATTGTGAATAAAATTATCTGCTGATGTACCTGTCCATCCTGCTCTAACAGCTGCTTCTACGTCTGACGTATTATTAATTGCGTCTCTTATTCTCCTAAACGTATTCATTTGAAGCTCTTGTTGGTATTGTTGCATACCAGTAAAACTAACTCCGTGACTTGCATTTGTAAAATCCATATTCCTTTACCTTCTTTCCTTATATTCTTCCGGACGATCAATTCTTGATGCATCCTTCCTAATTTGCAACGATAAGTCTTCCATATTTACAGCGTATTTTTTCTTTAAGTTAGATAAATCGGTATTATAACTTTTTATACTACTTACTATTCTGTTATAGTTATCACTAAACTGAGAATATTTGTTTCTTAATGTCGTTGCACTAACACAATCGTAATATGATTTAGTTTCTGAAACTAAATCAGTTATTTTGTTAAAAATAACTCTTACGTTATTAGCACAATCAATAATGTCAAGCATAAGTCTATTAATTTCATTAACATTAATTGCAATATTCTGTTCTTTACTCATACTAACCTCCTTTACACCGATAAATACCTTTACTTATCTTAATTAAATTATAGCAAATATACGAAAACTTTACAATACTTTTTTATAATTAATTTACACTATACAAATGATGAATGAATATTATAAAAACCAGGTAATCATTTAACTACCTGGTTCGTTTATAGATTATTATATCAAAATCAATCTCGTACCATTTCTAATGTCCGTTTCTATAACCAACTGATTGTTGTTATATCTTTGTCCTGTTTCTTTATTATATAAATTTTTATGAACATCTATTTGATATTGTCCTTCTGTTTCTTCATTCAAAAACTTAGAAATAAGTTCAATTATATTTCCTATTTTCCTACTAATCGGAATCATTATGTCAAAAGTTTCATCAAGTTCTGGAAGATTTAACACAACAAGTACCTTATTTTCCATTATGATGCATCTCCTTTATCAACAACGTGTTTTATTACTTTAGCTTCACCATCAGTAGTTACAAAACCAACATCATTAAAGTTTTCTTTCATATCCTCCTTTGTTAAAGCATCAAAATTAAATAATATTTGATTTTCAACTTCAGGTCCTAACCAAATTGATGAGTTTTTATCTATTGATACGTCAAACCAATCTTCTATTTCTAATTTTTTGAATTCGTCATATGTATCAAATAGCAATAGTTTGGATTTCTTAAATTTAGTTATTGAAGACATTAGCGAATTTAAATATGTTATGTATTTTTCGTTAATACTAGTTTTAAATTTATTAAATCCAACAATCATAAATATTCTAGTAATTGCATTATTTGGTTCAGTTTCTTTATTTATACCTTTTATCATTTCTATTAAGTTAAAATCAAAATTATCTTTAACAACTTTAATACTAGGATCATAAATATTAATAATTCCAAGAGCATCAATTATATTAACTTCTACTCCTTCAAGTGTTATAAATTCTTTTGCCAAAGCGTTTATAAACGTCCACTTATCATTAATATCCTTTGTTAAAATAACGGTCGTAGCATGTTTATTAAAATCATAATAATATACTTCTTTATCATCATTAGAATAACCAATTGGAACTTTATTAACACCCTGAACTTTTTCTTTTAACATATCAAGCGTTACTACGTCAGGTAACTTAAGCGACGATTTAGCCCTAGTTTTATATTTTTTTTGCAATTCTTTAGCCGTTTCACGTATTTGAGCATTAATCTTATCTTTCTCAGATATGTAAGCCGTTTGGAATTCATAATAATGATCATTGTATAAAGCAACACCTCTTCCAAAATATTTCTTTGGAGACAAACCTTTAGGAGCATTTAATAAACTTCTGTAAACGGTATCATCAGGTTGTTGCAACGATATTTTGTTTAAGAATAATTGTGATGTTCTAGCACCAATAGAATTATTAACAGACGTTGTAATAATAAATATTATTCCATACTTAGATCCTTCTCTTATAAGACCTTGCATAGCATCAGCTAACCTACTATTACCTTCTGAAAACACTTCATAATAATTTATAATTACAACTATCAAAGGTAACCTTTGATTACTTTCTTTAATATAGTTTCTATAACTTCCACCATATTCTGTAAATAGAGCCTTCCTTTTATCTGCCTCTTTATCAATCATTACTAAAGTATTCATCATTTGTTCTTGATCATCCGCGGTGGTAACACATCCCACTTGGGGATACTTATTAAAAATACGTAATGTCTCAGCACCATAATCAAAAATATAAAAATTAACTTCTTCTGGTCCATGATTAACACATGTCGTATATATAAGAGTAGTTAACAAGTTTTCTTTACCTGATCCGGCCATTCCATAAACTATTAAATGTCCAACGTTCGTTAAATCAATGGTTAAAAGCCCTTGAGTCTGAGCGGACGGATTATCATATTCACCAATTGCCGGATTAATAACATAAGGCTCTGTTTTATAATTATATTTTTCTATTATGTCATCAAGAGAGATTATTGCAGGAATACTACTTAACCATAACTTGTTTACCTTGATTTTTTGCTTTTTAGAAATATCTACAATGTATCTTACTATATTAGTTAATTGGTCTCCCATTTTTTCTTTAGGGGCCAATTCTTTGTTAGAATCATCACTAACGGTTTTTACAGAATGACCAATAGAATCAATGAAACTTAATGAATCATCCACTTTTTTTACCACTCTATCAGTAGGAATATAATCAGCTCCAGAATAACCTGATTGACCTATGTCAAAATATTCATCATAACCAACTTGTAAGTAAAACCTACCAATTTCTTTAATGCTGGCAGCATCAGGTTTCTTAATCATTTCCATAGAATCACTTCTGTCTTGAACTTTTAAACATATTTTAAACTTTGAGTTAGCCCATATTTGATCATTAACAACACCACTTGGTTTTTGCGTTGCTAAAATAAGATGTACTCCCAAAGAACGCCCGATACGAGCAGTAGATATAAGTTCATCCATGAATTCTGGTTGTTGACTTTTTAATTCAGCAAATTCATCAGCGATTAAAAACAAATGTGCAATTGGCTCTTTTATCTTACCTTCTCTATATAACTTTTGATACTTATATATATCAATTGTACCTTCACCCAACCTATCACGCTCAGTATTAAATTTTGCTTGTCTTCTTTTTAATTCACTGTTGATTGAAACAAGAGTTCTATTCATTTCCGCGGTATCTAAGTTGGTTATCGTACCTGCCAAATGAGGAAGACATATTCCTTTTTCTCTATTTTCAAACGCACCAGCAAGTCCTCCGCCCTTATAATCGATAAGTACGAATTGGACTTCATTTGGATGGAAGTTAATTGCCATTGATAATACAAAAGTTATTATAAACTCTGATTTACCAGATCCTGTCGAACCTGCAATTAAACCATGCGGTCCGTGTGCCTTTTCGTGTAAATCCAACATAAATAATTCTCTATCCGCATGAACACCAATAGGTGTTTTTAGATTTTCTACCGGATTATTAGTTTTCCATCTGTTTAATATGTTTAGTTGTTCTATTTTAGATACGTTATACATCTCTAAAAAAGTAAGACTTTTTGGTAATACCGCAGCTCCTGCCTTAGTTGGTATAGGTATGTTTAAAAGTCTGGTAGAAATCAAATTCATATCAACCGTTAAAAGATTAGGATTATTAAATTGTTGCGTAAAACTATATTCATCACCTGGTTCGATAATATAACTACCTTTATCAAAAACATAAGCAAAAGTCTTACATTGTGGTGGTAAATCAACTATTGTATCTTCTAAAAATAAAATTGAAAAACCAATGTTACCATCACTCGATAAAACCTCATTTATAATTGGAACATCTTTTATCTTCTTGTAAGAATCAGTAATTATTAAATAATAAGATGAAAACTTTTTATACGTATCTTCCTCTATTTTATTAGTTTTTTTACCAGTTGGATCAAGTTGTTGTTTTCTTTCTTTTATATCTTTTAATAATTGTTCACTAATTTGTTTTATATCAGAAATATCATCTGCAAAATACCTTGTTTTCTTATCTTCACTCCACGTATGTGGTAAATATTTTACATAACTAAACTGCTCCTTATCATTAATAAAAAACACGAGTTTCAAATCAGTGGCACTTTGCATGGTAATTAACTGTAATATTAAATCATCCACGTAATTCTTTTTTATCTTCGAGTTACAAATAATGGCCGAAAAACGTCTTTCTATTAAAGAATACGTTATTGGAACATCATTTAAATCCTTAGAATTGTTTACCAGTTTAAATACTTTTTCTTGTAACCCATCTTCTTCTAAAGTAAACTTTTTTTCTGGAGCGGTAATTTTTATGCTCGCTTGCCTTTTTCCTATCCCAACACTTAATGATAAAAAATCTTTATCATTAATTTGTCTTTCCCATAAACGTTTATCCTTAGTTAAAATAAGATTAATACATTCTTTTTGATCCGGATAATTAAGCTTTAAAACTTGTATTTGGTGCTTTAGTATATCATTTATTTCTTTTTCCTTATCATCTAAGTATTTTGAGTATTTTTCCTGTCTTAATTTTTCCTTTTTTCTCCTTTGCTTATTCGTGTATGCAGTAGTAACCCTTGGCATTATCATACTGCCAATTATCATTGCAATACACATAACTAATTGGGGTAATACATCAATAAGTGTACGTGCTCCAGAAGAAAGTCCTGTTACAACGGAAAATCCCATCATGAAAGAAGAAGCAGCCATCGTAAGACTTGAACCTAAAGATAATATAAACGGAGTATGTTGTTCTTTTTCTTCTTCAGGTGGGGCATCAATTACAACCTCTTCTTCTGCATAACCATTTATTATTCTAGGAATATGATAAAAATATTGTCCAGGATCATATAACTCATAATCTACTTCACTAGTATTTACTTTTTCATAATTCGTATAATCAGTTTGGGACAAATCATTATAATACTGTAATCCATTAATTATTACGGCGTTATTAGGGTTATTAATTTTCAAAAAGTTATTCATATAGATTATTTTTAAACCATCTAAAAATATTACGTCACCAGTCTTTAAATAAATTTGTCTGGCAATCATACCATTAACGTATACCCCGCCACCGTTTGCGGTTAACAACGTTTTATTATCTACCCTCTGAATTAAAACATGCTTTGTTGTTACTCTTTGACTTTGGTAACAAATATTACAATTCATGTCACTTCCTATAGTTACATTATCAAAAACACTAACGTTAATAAATGTTTCACTATACTTTGGCATGCAGTATAAATACTTCAAAGTTTTATCATTTGAAATTTCAAGCTTATAAGAAGCATAATTTGATAACGGAACGTCTAATACGATGTTTTCATTTTGAATTACGTTAACCAATCCATTACTTTTTAAAATCCACTTGCCGTCATTTGCCTCTATGTTTATTGAATAGTCTTTTTTAGAATTGGCGGGTCTATATGGAATCAATAATGATTCTTGTACTTCTTGTGGAAGGTCGAATTTTGTTAATTTTTCATCATCTGCAATATATATCCTCAAAACAACTCACCAACCTTCCTTTATCTTTCTATTCTAAATATAAGTATACTTTAAAAAGTCCATATTTGTCAATTTATAAACATGAAATAAAAGAAAAAGGATAATTTATCCTATTCTTCGATTATGTCAAATTCATTTTCAAACTCACTTAGATACTTGATCAATGACGGTTTACCACGAACTAATACAAAGCAAAAATCGTCACCTATATTTTCTTTTAACTCTGGTGTTCTAACAACTGGTTTAAGCGTAAATTGATCATTTATACCATCACCAATCCATATACCTTCATTAGGATTAAATCCTTCTTTAAACCAAGGGTCATACTCAACCTTTTTAACGTTTTCAACACCATCAATAATAATAAAATTAACTATTCCTAAATCTTTTGTTTTAGTAAAAAACTCTCCCATTTTACCTTTGTTTTCATCATTTAATTTTGATTTAAATTCCTCAATACCATTAATTACTATAACAAGTGGTTTTTGGTTAGCTAAAACTTGTTTATTAAACCCATTTTGTTCGTATAAAGAATAACATTCTTGTTCGAACTTTAATATTTTCAAAAACAAACTATTAAAATCATTTTCTTCATATATCATGTTTTGCTTAACACTTGGTTTTACGTCAAAATCTTCTGCTGCGATAACCATTAAAGTAGTATTCTTAACCTTTTTTAACTGGCTTAAAAAAGCATTAACAAAACCATTTATCACACTTGAATCACTAGCGGTAATAACGTTTATTAAATTTTTCTTTATATTGTATTTAAATACTTCCAAAGTATTTTTTTCAATACCAATAGTCATGTTTAAAGTTGCATCATAACTTTCTTTAACATCATCGTACGTAACAACTTTAGGAAGTGTCGGAATACTTCTAGCTTTGTAAGAATATTTCTGTTTTGATGTTGTAATAATTTTATCAATTTCTTCATTAATTTTTTCTCTTACATCAATTGATGCAGTTTGAAATTCATATACAGAACCTAACTTTATAATACCTCTACCAAATATTTTAGAAGGATAATTTTTATTTACATTTCCTAAAACGGTTGTATAATCATCATCATTATTTTGTTGTAAAGAAAGAACGAAAGAAAAGTTTTGTCTTAATTTAAATCTCATACCATTTGGCGTGTTACACGTAACCATAAAATATATACCATACTTAGAGCAGTCTCTTGTTATCGTATTAATTAAATCATCATATTCTGAATAAGTATCTTGATAAGCCTCATAATTATTTAAAATAATTATTATGCACGGAAGTTGTTTACCACCCTTAGATATATAACTGTAATAGTTTCCACCATAGGATGAAAAAAGTCCTTTTCTTTGTTCTAACATAGAAGATATCATTTTAAAAAGATTTTTTATTTTTTCATCATCAGAAAGTGATACCACGTCTCCTACGTACAAAGAATTAGAAAATGCCTTAAGCACTTCTGCTCCGAAATCCATTATGTAAAAATTAACTTCTTCAGGAGTGTACAATTTCATCGCTGAATAAATTAAAGTCATGATGAAATTTTCTTTACCAGAACCGGTTGCGCCGTAAAGTAAAGTATTACCTTTTGACGAAAAGTCTATGGTTAATAGATTTTGACTTTGTCTTTCAGGGACATCATACTCACCAACTGGTATATTAATTAAGTTTTTAGAAGGTTTATAATCATATTTAGAAATTAAATTATTAATATTTATAAAACTAGGTATCTTATCAAGCCACAATGGTTTAGACTTTATTTTTTTCTCCAATGCTACATCATATAAATAATTAACTATATTAGATAGCTCTTCACCTAAGTTTTCAACGGTTTTTTTAATTATTTCCTTAGTTTCTACTTTCTTAATTACTTGACCAGTATTATTAATAAACTCAATGGATGTATCAATTGGTTTTTTGTTTTTTTCCGCTGGTATGTACTTTCCTCCAGCATAAGCTGCTTGCCCAATAGTAAATACCTCATTATACCCAACCTGAAAATAAAATCTTCCAGCTTGTTTTAAATAAGCTGCATCTGGACATTTAATAACTTCGTTTGAATCGGATTTATCCTGAACTCTTAAACATACCCTAAATCGTGTATTAGACCATATTTGAGGGTCAACCACACCACTTGGCTTTTGGGTCGCTAAAATAAGATGTACCCCTAAAGAACGACCAATACGAGCGGTCGATATAAGTTGATCCATGAATTCGGGTTCTTGTGTTTTAAGCTCCGCAAATTCATCAGATATTATGAATAAATGAGATACCGCTTCATCAACCTTTCCTTCCCTAAACAACCTTTGATACTTATATATATCAACGGTTGATTCACCAGTTTTATCCCTTGCAACATTAAATAATTTTTGTCTTCTTTTAAGTTCACTTTCAATCGATGAGATACTCCTTTTTATCTCACTTTTATCTAAGTTCGTAATAACCCCAACTAAATGAGGAAGTTTTTTTCCAGAATTTGCGTTTTCAAAGGCACCAGCAAGTCCACCACCCTTATAATCAATTAAAATAAATTGAACTTCTAACGGGTTATAGTTCACCGCAAGAGATAGTATATATGTAATTATAAACTCCGATTTTCCAGAACCCGTCATACCAGCGACTAACCCATGCGGTCCATGATACTTTTCATGTAAGTCAATGTACTGTAACTCATCATTTTTACCATAACCAACCGGTGTCTTTAAAGTCTCCATAGGGTTTGAAGTACTCCACCTATTAGACGAGTTTAATTGTTCTACTTTACCTACGTCAAACATCTCTAAAAATCCTAATTTATCAGTGATTTTTAAAGAGGTATTACTATTTATTTCTATTGGGGTATTAGATAATACTTTATAGCATTCGTTATAGTTTATACCACTTACTAAATCAATCATAAAACTTTGCTTTTCTGAATTTATTATGTTTTTAGAAAGAACCCCATTAACAAAATCAACGTTAATAAATGTTTTACACTGTTCTGGTAAACTAGCTATATTTCTATTTGAAATTATAAAACTAAAACCATAATTTTCTTTTGTATCCAATAATTCATTTATAAAATCATTGTTTCTAATCATTCTAAATGAATCTGTTATAATAAGGTATATCTTGTCATAAGAATGAGGATTTGAATCTTTTTCTTTAGCTTCTTTTCTCGCGTGAAAAATTTTTTCTAAATACAAACATAAATCAGTATATTCCTCTTTTGTTGAAGCAAAAAATCTTATTTGTTTATCATCACTAAAAGTATGGGGTAAGTTTTTTACATGTTCCCAATTACGCTTTTTATCATTATCTGTAAAAATAACAATTTTTAAATCCACATAACTATGAAAAGTAACTATTTGTAATAATATTTTTCTTATGTATTCACTGCGGTTTCCGTAGTTTCCTACAACCGAAGTTATGTTATTATCCAAAAATGAATATGGTACGGGAACCCCTATTAAAATCTTTGGCTCCCTGCTTAGTTTATCCGCAATTTCTTTTAAATCATCTTCTACCATTGAAAAGTGTTCTTCAGGATAAGAAATTTTAAGCTTCATCGGATAATTTCCAAAACCTAAACTCACCCTTAAGAAGTCTTCATCCTCAATTCTTTTTTGCCATAACTCATTTTTTCTTTTTAGAATTATCTCATTACATTCATATAAATTAGGATAATTATGTTTTAGCATTTGGGTTTGGTTATTTAACTCATCTAAAATTGTCTTACGTTTTTTATCAATGTACGCAGAATATTTTTCTATTCTTTCCTTTTCTTTTTTTAACCTTCTTTTATTTTCATATCTTCGTATAAAAGTTGGCCATAAAAGAGTTGAAGCAAGCATCGCAAACGCCATTACTATAGAAGGAAGTGCCGATAATAAAGAAGAATTACCACTTCTTAAATTACTTATCGATACAAACGCCATAACCATTGATGACATACTCATAGTAAACATCGGTCCAATGGTTAAAATAACTGGCATATCTGGTTCTGGTTCCTTTGATGGCGGAGCATCTACCTTGATTTCTTTTTCATCTATTTCTGAAATAAACCTTGGTGTCTTATGAAAATAATCATCTTCTTTGTACCACTTCATGTCTATTTCTTCTTTAGACTCATTAAAATCATCTTGTACATCAGTAAAATTTGATTGGATAAGACCACCTATTTGTAACGTATTATCATAGTAATAAAAATTTAATTTATAATTACTATTCTCCTTTGTGAATACAAACTTAAGACCATTTATAAAAATAATATCTCCAAATTCAAGTATTTTTCTTTCTACAACTCTTAAGTTATTAACATAAACTCCATATCTTTGAGATACAGGGTATATTATGAACTTACCATTTTCATAAACAATTTTCGCATGACTAGCATCAAGGGTTGGAAAACATATGTTAGACATACTACTACCAATTGTTACAACGTTTGATTCTACTGGTTTTATATAATAACCCACTACTTTATCATCACAAGAATCAGAACAAAAAACAAGCATGTTTTCTCTAGTGGAAAGTTTTTGAATCACACTAAAAGAATGATTATTAAGTTCTAAAGAAGGAACGAACATGTTATTTTTAACACAAGCAATATCTTGGTTACTTAATAGTAACCATTTCCCATTTTCACCTTTTATGTTTGCTATGTTTACTTCTTTACCATTTTCATCATAGTCAGTCAACCAAAAGTTTCCAGATGCTACATCTGGAATATTTATAGATCTAATTCTATCATTTTTTATTAATGCTACCCTCATGTTTTATTCCTTCTTTACTAATCTTATTATTAAGAGCCTTCTTCAGTAGACTTATTTAATTCTGACGCCGTTACCCAAGCTTGAGATACCCCATCTTTCCTTGCAACATCAATTGCAACATGACTTGGATCCACGTTATTTTTTTCACAAAACTCTTCAAGTGATAACCCTTCAGCGTTAGTAATGTTACTAACACTACCATCATCACTAACGATGGCAAATCTTTTAAATACTGAATTTCCGTTAACAAAATCAGAAATCAAATCTTCTGCGTTCTTTGATTCCACCGCTTCACTAGCACTATCATAACCAACAGAAACGTTATGATCACCTATTTTCTCACCAATTTTGATGTTGCTATAATCGTTTTTGCTTTCTTCTATTTCGTTAACATCCACAGTGTTACTATTAACGTTTTGCTCATCTGTAACAGTGTTTGAAACATTCTCCATAGTTTCTTCTTGAGAAGAAGCAAGAGAAGCACCAATTCCAAAAATAGTAGCTAAAGAGGTTCCGACAGCTGCTTTTTTTAGCATGTTTCTAAATCTAGAAAGATCAGTTATAACCCCATCATCAATAATTGTTTTATATACGTCATTTGACAATCCAGTTTCATTACCAATAGTCGTCATAGCCTTTTCGTTGTTTACGCTTACTAAATCCGTATCAGAAACATAAGTTCCCGTTGAATATCCTAACTTACGTTCTACCTCATCTAGTTTTCCAAGCATACCATCAACTTCTTGGAATACTTGTGCACCCGAAACAGAAGTTTTATTCCAGTTACTAGCACCAACTTCATCTAACTTAGAAGTCAAATATTTATACCTTGATAATAATGCTGCTTCATCCATGTCAGTCAAATTAACATTTTTAACGATTTCATCGCTTTCCAAATTTTTAAAATAAGATTTTATACCTAAGTTCTTTTCTATTGCTCTAACTTCTATGACATCATTAGCTGCGTCCAGCATTTCCTTATATTTACTAGAACTTCTTCTTGCTTTTCTTAAATCATCAATATTGATTCCAGCATTTGCAGAAAATTCATCTAACTGAGTAATGATTTTTTTATATTCTGATTTTGTTTTTATATTATTAAGCATTGAAGAAATCTTTTTATAGCCATTTGTCTGTCTAATATTTGTTTTAATATTATTTATATTTAAGGAATCTTTTAAGTTTTTAGCCTTACCAGATATTGATTCTTTTGCGTAGGTAAATTTTGCTTTCGCACTAGATATAGAATCCGACGTCTTATTTTTTAAATTTGCAGCATTATCTGATAATTTAGAACTTACGTTTTTAATTCTTGACTTAAATGAACTTGTTGCATCACTAACCTTTGATTTTAAATTAGAAACACCACTAAATATATTTTTATTACCAGATGTTGCTCCACTAGAATTCATTATATTTCTTATTTCGTTTATTCTATCAACTATCTGATCAGCCTTTACAACATCATCCAAATTCTGAGCATAACCTTTAGCAGTATATTCTTGTACTTGTTTAAACCATGGTTCTTGTGTTTGATTTATTAAATCATCGTACTCGTTTCTTAATTTTACAAAATCCACATCATCATAAATATTAGCACTTGTTTTTACATTTATCTTATCTTTTAAGTTTTTAGCCTTACCAAATATTGATTCTTTTGCGGAGGTAAATTTTGCTTTTGCATTAGATATAGAATCAGATGTTTTATTTTTTAAGTTAGCAGCATTATCTGATAACTTTGAACTTACGTTTTTAACTCTTGACTTAAATGAACTTGTTGCATCACTAACCTTTGATTTTAAATTAGAAACACCGCTAAATATATTTTTATTACCAGATGTTGCTCCACTAGAATTCATTATATTTCTTATTTCGTTTATTCTATCAACTATCTGATCAGCCTTTACAACATCATCCAAATTCTGAGCATAACCTTTAGCAGTATATTCTTGTACTTGTTTAAACCATGGTTCTTGTGTTTGATTTATTAAATCATCGTACTCGTTTCTTAATTTTACAAAATCCACATCATCATAAATATTAGCACTTGTTTTTACATTTATCTTATCTTTTAAGTTTTTAGCCTTACCAGATATTGATTCTTTTGCGGAGGTAAATTTTGCTTTTGCACTAGATATAGAATCAGATGTTTTATTTTTTAAGTTAGCAGCATTATCTGATAATTTAGAACTTACGTTTTTAACCCTTGACTTAAACGAACTTGTTGCATCACTAACCTTACTTTTCACACTATCAACTTTATTCTTAACACTAGATTTAACGTTATCATAAGTTGAAGTGAATTTTGACTTACTTGTATTTTTTACTGTATCATCAACACCATTTTTAACGTTTCTTGCTGCATTGTCTACGTCATTAATGGTATTTTTTACAGCATTTGAATTATTTGATACATTCTTTGTAAAACCTTCTATTTCAAATATATCACTATAACCTTGAACACAAGAACGACCATACTCATCTATCATATCCTGGGTTCCGTCTGCAAACTCAATTATCTTTCGTTTAATACCATCTTTTCCAGTATGATCACCAATAACCGAAAATTCTCTTGTATTTTTTACCACTTTACTAGCTGCTTCGTCCAAGTTGTTAGTAGCCGCTTTACCGATGGTATTTACTTGGATGGAATCATCAACAGCATTTGCAATGGTTTTTGGATTACTATCAAGCGTGGTTAAAGCCGTAGAAACACTTCCTTTTGACGTTTTCGTTCCAATCACGCCTAAAGCTTCAAATCCAACGTCTAAAATACCCGCAGTAATTGCCGATTTAACAAGTCCTGAAGCTCCACCTGATTGTTCATAATAATAATTAAATTTTTCTGATAGATTATTAAATTTTATGGTATTCCCATTAGCATCAACGATGGTGTCACCCGAAAATATTGCATTTGTCCCAATGTATGATAAATCTTGGGCAACTGCGGTACCACCCTCTAAAATAGCTTTTCCACCTTTTATTAATACCTTTTGTCCAAGCGTTTTGGCAGTAGTACTAACTACTTTCGTAGCAGCTTTTTCTAACCCACTACCAGCCATCCACGCAACTCCGTCTATCGTACCTTGTGCAATTCCTTTAAATAAACCTGATGCCGTTGACGTGTTTTCATCTTGCCAGTTAGTTTCAGTATGTTCTGCTATTTTAGTAGCACCATACATAATGGCAGTAGTAGAAGAAGTTGCAGCGGATGCTATCGAGGTAGCTGACAATGCTGCACCACCAGCTCCAGCTGTTACAACGGATATTGCAATTATACCAACTACTTCACCGAGTTCTGTTCCAATTGACCTTACCGTATCAAATCCATAAGCATTATTTTTGATCCATTGACCAACAGGAGTATTATCATAAAATTTATCATATAAATTCCCTACGTGATCAGTTGCAACAAAAGACCTTGTTTTTTCCCACATTTGTTTCGTATAATTTGTTTTAGCTGATTCATCACCGGTAATTTTACTTTTTATTAATCCTCCTAAATCAGCAACACCAGTTACAACCGAAGAAACTGCAGTTCCAACCAAAGCAACTAGATCTACTACGTTCTCTACCAGCTTAAAAACTCCTTCTTGTAAAGAAATGACACCAGTTGCGATAGTTGCACCTGTTTTTTTAAATACGTCTAATACATCATTTACGCTTTCTGCTTCCGATAATCCTTTTAAATCATTCACCATTTGCTTTGCTGTCTGACCAATGTTAACAGCTACTTGTTTAATACTTTGTCCAATACCCTTAACCCAATCTTTTATCTTAGAAGCAACACCAGTTTTAGATAAAATAGCTCCAGTCGCTGCACCTAAAGCGGTACCAACCCCAGGTAATATAAAACTTCCTATCGCAGCACCAACGGCAGCGGTTTTAGCAATTTCACTCCCAGACGCTTCCTTACTAGCAGCATTCGAAACGTCATCAGATACTGTTATATTTGTTTCAACATTAACATTTGCAACATCTGCCGCTATCGTACCCGCTAAAGTCCCCGCTGCCGCACCAGTTAAATTCAAGTCATTTTTGTATTCATTAAGTTTTGGCATACTATTTATTTTAGTCGCTGCTTGTGGTGCATTAACCGAACCCGATGACTTTTCCCCGGCCAAGGCAGCATCTGCGTTTATCAAATCATTATACAAATTCTTCCACGCTGAACCAACTTTTGAATACGCATCTTTAATTTTCGTATAATATGTATCAAGTTTCTTTTGCATTTTATTTACAGCATCATCATTATTGGTAACTATATAACTAGATTTATAGTTTTGATAATAAGAGTTTAAATAACTATTTTTACAGGAGTTGAAGTCGTCATACCAATCTTTTATTTTACTCATGTTATAAATTGCCATATGATAACTTCACCACTCTCTCCTTTTTTATTATTAATTATTGTTCATTATTCACTTGAGTAATAGATTGTATTAACTTATTTTTAAACTGTTTATCTTCTTCATCGGAATACCCCACAAAAAATACTTTTTCAATTTGTGCATTATCAAACAACGCCAATTGGTCACTTGTTATTACACCCTCAGGATACAAACAACCACAATAATCATAAGCTTTTGTTTGATTAGACTTATCATAAGCACAATAACCGGTTATCATAAGCCTTTTTGATCCCCCTTTTAAAAGTACAATAGTACCTAATGGTAAAAAATTAAATTTGGTATTATTATTATTCATTTTTTGTCCCTTCCTCTAATTAATTAAATTATTTATTTTTTCTTTCAATATAGTTTTCTTTGAGTTATTTTTTGAAATATTGTTTTTGTACTGATTCACTTTGCTTTCAAGGTTGGACGTATCATCTTCGGAATCAGCGTTTTTTATTTGTCTTTGGTTATTACTAACTTTATTTTGATATTGCTTATTTTGAACATCTAATTCTTTATATTGTTCAATATAATTACAAGCAATTTTACAATTGGATATATATTTTTCTATTTGTTCATACACATCTGACATATCATCTATTGCATTTTTTACTCTTACCCTTGAATTTTCACTCCAACTACTAGCACTTAATGATGATGAAACCTTCTTCAGCGCATTCTTATTAGCAGAAATATTATCTAATATGTTTAACGAACCTCTTAATTTATTTACGTTCAAGTTTTCATAAGCCATTACGTACTAATTCCTTTCAATGCGTTCATAACCTGCTGATCTACAGCTTTGTATTTCTCAACACTAACTCCTATAACTTTACTTAGTTGTTTAACCTGGTCCAAATAAGAATTTAAGTTGTTTGCTATTTTATCAGTTTTATTTTTAAAAGTGTCATAGCTTTTTCCTTGCCAAAGTTCATTTGTTTTTAATGATGCAACAACTTTTTTGATATTTTCTGAATTTTCTTCAATATCAGTTAATATTTTATTAATCTTATTATAGCAATCATACATTTTCTGATAATTCACTTGCATACTAACACCCCTATATATCTATTTTTCTATTGTACTCACTTTCAACGGCTTTGAACACACCATTTACTTTCTTTAAATAATTCGCATAATCAGTTAAATAATCATAAAATTTATTCATCGTCGGAATAACTTCTTCATTTATTTTTTTTACGATTGCCCTAGCGTCATCACCTTCCCAAAAAGAAAGTATAGAATCATTTAAATAAGAAAGTTCGTTGATATCTTTTAATATGTTTTCCGCGTAAATTTGTATTGTCTCACCCTGACTATTAAGCGAACTTGTTGATATAATTTTCATAACAATCTCCTTCACAAAAAAATGCTATAAATAATAACATATTTTTGTCAAAGATCTCTTTAAAGAGAAACTTTGAACTTATTGTTGACTAGTAATTTTACTATCAACAGATTTATAAGTAGCAACAACTTTATTTAAATAAGTTGAGCAATCTTTAACTGCTGCAGAAAATTCTGGGAATTTTTGCATTAACTTATCAAATTCCTCAAACGCAGCACTCGCTGCAGTACCACTCCAAGTTCCTTCATCACCAACTTTTTTTAATTGGGTTGAAATGTTATTTAATAAACTTTCCATTGAACTTGCTTTAGTATTCAACTGATTTGAAATACTTTCGATTTGAGAATATGATAATCCTGAAAATCCATTCATTTTATATCCTCCTTATTAATTAACTTTATTTTCTTCCATAGCTTGTTCATAAGCGTTACCAACGCTTACTAAGAATTTACCAATTTCATCAATCGAGTTTTTTAACTTATCCATAACTTGTGCTTGTTCGGTGATTGCTCCAGTATAACTATCAGCATCATCACCTTTCCAACTTGACTTCAATTGCTCATTTAAATTTTTAATTTCACCCAATAAAGAATTGAATTCTGTTGCATAAGATTGAACCTGGTTTCCCGTTGATTTAGTTGCTTGATAATCAATTTTTAAATCCATGATCTCACCTCCTTATACCATCATTATTCGAGCCCCATTTTTTATTCCGCTATCCTTTACGTACACGTTATTCCCATATTTAATTCCCGTGTCAAGATCATAAAACAAATAGTTTTTATCGCTTAATATCCCACCGGATAATTCACGAATACTTGTTATTATAAACTTTTTTATAGTCCCGACCTTTTTATTAATGGGAATGAACAAATCAAAACTCTCCTCAATCGAAGGAACTTCAACCGATATTAATAATTTGTTCATGCGCACGCCTCCTTAATAAGGTTTGTGGATAAAGCAAAAGATAGCCTATCTTTATCTTTTACTATGTTAATAATATCAAATACCCCCCCCCCCGTCAAGATTTTAAGACGGTTTGTGGAGAAAAAATGACATTTTTTTACAAAAAAAGAAACCCACTTAAGGATTTCTTTAGTACCATAACCTTGATACGTCTACGTTCTGACTCATTGGCTGTGGATATGGCATCTCCATTTTAACTATGGTAGGTAACTTAAATGCCGATCCAAATACCACGCAGGTACCAGGTTGTAAGCCCTTCATCTTCTCAACTATTTCATCGGTTATGAAAGGAACCATTTGACGAATAAATGATACGTCATGAGGATGTTGCATCTTAAATATTAAGAAGTTAGAGCACTGTGATAATACCGTTTCACTCATTTCTGATGGTCTTTGTGAAATAAGCCCCAGAATAACACCATATTTTCTACCTTCCTTAGCTATTCTATCGAAGATGTTATATCCAAGAATTCTGGTATCAGAGTCTTGTTGTACGTATCTATGAGCTTCTTCCAATATTATGTGTACTGGGAAAGAACCTCTTTGTTGTAACTTAGAAGTAAAGTCAAATAATAGCTTAGCGTATATTTTACAAATTGTTTTAGCAAGTCTGTCATCCAAATAGCTAATGTTTATGTTTATTATCTGAGCTCTACCTCCATTTGGAGCGGTAATTAGTTCTTTTATAAACGTATTTTTATCAACGTACTTATCAACCTTGAAATACTCGGCATACTCTCCCTTAATTAATGAGTCTAGCCTTACTTTAAGTACGTTAGCTTTATCATACATTTTGTCACTTTTTAAGATACCTTCCGAAATAAGGGCAAAATCAAATGCCTCTCTTAGGTTTTCTAGGGTAAATGGAATTGAACCATCAGGAAGTTCCAATTTCAAATCAGGATTAATAAACCTCTTTATAAATTCGGTAACAAGTTGCATTTCGCCTATTTTACCTTCTTTATCAATTATCATACACTGTCTTAAACTTCTTACGTATCCTGGTTGTGCAATCGGTGTTTCAAGGTTTAAATCAGGCGTATTAAAAGACGTTAATATCGCGAATACTTGGTCGTGTATTTGAGAAGCACTTCCTCCGGAATATAAAACTTCTTGAATTGCTTTTGCAATTATATCATTCTTATATACCTTTGTTTCTTCTTCGTTTCCAGAAAAAATGGTTACAAGTCTTAAAGCTTTTTCGATTATTGGTAACTGGGTTGGGTCATCCGCTTCCAAAAGTAATGCAAAATCATCTATGTCTAAAAGCCATAGTGGTAATTTAATAAGGGTTTGTTTATCCGTCCTTACGTTGGTAGAATACCGTTTAAAAAACACTTGGCTGTTTTGAATTGATAACGCACTTTCATACTCACCATAAGCATCAAAGATAAACACACAAGCGTTTCTTGGGGCTTGATTTGTGTTAAAGAATATATTTTGAAATAATCTTGCAACACCACAAGATTTACCTGATCCCGTGTTACCAAAAATAGCAAAGTGATTACTAAAAAACGTGTTTGTAGGTACGTAAGCTGGCGTATTATTATAAAGTGGCATGGTTCCAACCAAAACCTTTTTTAATACGTTGTTTTGATCATCAACAACGATTAGCTTGGTTTCTTCGTCGGTTGCAACAAAGCAAACGTTTCCTATTGAAGGTTTGTTTAAAACTCCAGGAACAAATCTAGTACCCTGTATTTCACCTATTAGTTTTACCGAACCAATCTCACTATTTAAACTGATTAAGGTACCAACTATTTTAGCACCAGTTGCCGTTTCAAATATCACGTGATGGTCAATTAAATTTATTTCAAAAGCAAGTGATGACGTTACTTTTATTGTTACGTTATCTACCCCAACATCCTTTACCCTACCAATTTCGTTTGGCAAAGTTTGTGGTTTCACTTCTTCTGGAATTGCCTGTGCATGTTTTTCTTCTGGCATCATCATCTGATTATCATTTTGCATTTGAGGTTCTTCAACCGGTAATTCTTCATTGACGTCATCACCACTCGTGGACAATTCATTACCATCTTCTTCTAAAACCTCATCATTTATTTCTTCTAATTCATCCATGTTTTCAAAATTATTATCCATGCATATCACCCCTGATTTTATTCTAAGTTTTTCAGTTTACAATCACATTATAACATTCATTTAAAAAAAATGAAATATTTATTTATCCCTTTGTTGACATTTAACCTTGCCAATTGTAATATAATTACTAGAAAAGGAGGTTTTAGTTATGGCTTATATAGAATTTAAAAACGTAACAAAAGAATTTGAAGAAGAAAACAACAATGTAAAAGTTTTAAAAAAACTAAATTTCGAAATAGAAAAAGGTGAATTAGTAGTCATAACCGGACCCTCTTGTACAGGTAAAACTACCCTTCTTAACATCTTAGGAGGAATTGATAAAATAGATGGTGGAAACGTAATAGTAAACGAAACTGACATAACGTTATTAAAAGAAAGAAAACTAGTTAAATACAGGCGCGATAACGTTGGCATAGCATTTGAATCTTGCGGTTTAGTTCAAAGCCTAAGTGTAAAAGAAAACATCGAACTAGCAACACAACTACGTAAAGAAAAAATAGATGCAGATGCAATCATAAAAAAAGTTGGGTTAACCAAAAAAGCATACAACTTTCCTTCTGATTTATCAGCAAGCGAAAAACAAAGGGTTACAATTGGTATTGCAATCGCTAAAAATCCAGCCATTTTATTATGTGATGAACCTGTTAAGTCACTAGATGATAAAGGTTGCAAACAAATCATAAAGCTTTTACAAACATTATCAAAAAAGGAGAAAACAACCGTGGTAATAGCAACTAAGAATTCAACTATAGCATCAATCGCAAACAGGGTTATATCACTTAAAAACGGAAGGATTCAAGAGGTAAAAATAAACGAAAAACCAAAAAACGCGGGTGATCTTTCATGGTAAGAAAAAAAAGCATCTTAAAGGACGCAATAAGAAAAATATTTTTAAATAAAAAAATGTTTATTTCCTTATTATTAATAATCATCGTGGGATCTGGCATTTACGTTGGATTAAAAGTAACGCCAGAGGCAATGGAAAAAAACGCAAGAAATTATTACAAAGAAACAAACTTATTTGATTTAAAAATAACCTCAACAATCGGATTTTCAAGTGGGGATAAACACACGTTAAAACAAATAGACGGAGTAAAAGGCGTAAGCTTTGTTAAAACCCTTGACGTATTAGCAAGCGTAAACAACGAGGATTACGTAATTAAACTAAACAGTATTAGTAGTGATAGAAGTTTAAAAAACGAAGACTACATAAATCATTTAACCCTAACAAGTGGTAAATATCCCTCAACCATAAACGAGGGATTAGTAGAAGAATCTTTTTTGCAAGACAACAACCTTAAGTTAGGTGACTTAGTAACCCTAAATCCTGATAATGATGAAGATTTAAAGGCAAAGAAAATAAAAATAGTCGGAACCGTAAAAAGTAGTTACTACTCTTCTAAGGACAAAGGTTTAAGTAACGAAAACAACGCCATGGTAGACTACGTTATGTTTCTAGAAGAAAATGATTTTAGTAATAGTACATACAACGAGGCTTTTATAACTATTAAGAACGCTAACAAGTATGATACGTACGGAAAAAAGTATGAAAACATCGTAAATAAATATAAAGAAACAATTAACGAAAAAGTATCAGAAATAACGAAGGCATCTTACGAAGCAAACGCATCAGCATTAAACGATGAAATAGCAAATTTAGAGGAAGAACTAAACGAATTAAACCAAACTGATTTACCAGTAGAATCACTTGGTGACATGGTTAAACAAATAACCGAGGAACTAAAAAGTAAAACGGAAGAACTATCAGAAATAGATAATTATAATACATATATAGTAACAAGAAATAATACTCCTAGTTTTTACGAATATAAATTAGAAATAGAAAAAATAAAAAGCATTTCAAAAGTATTTCCATTTATGTTCTTTTTGGTTTCTACCATAGTAAGCCTAACAATAATAAAAAGAATGATTGATGAAGAAAAAGTTCAAATTGGTATGTTACGTGCTATGGGATACGGAAAAATAGATATTATGTTTAAGTATGTTTTATATGCCTTTTTAATCAGCTTTTTAGGAAGCATAATAGGAGGATTGTTATTCTACAAAATAATTCCTTTGCTAGTTGGGTTTGGATGTAACGCTTTTTATCAAATGCCAGCGATTAACGCTAGTTTACAAATAAAACACATACTAATCGTAACGTTGCTATCATGCCTAATAACAACTTTAATAACCATCTTGTCATTTATAAACTTGTTTAGAAAAACGCCTTGCGAACTAATGAAACCAAAGACTCCAAAGAAAAACAAAAAAATATTCTTAGAGAAACTAACTAAGTTTTGGAATAGATTAAGCTTTTTAAACAAGGTCACTTTTAAAAACGTATTTAGGTATAAAAAAAGGTTTTTATTAACCACTTTAGCAATCTGTGGTTCTACCGCTTTAATATTAGCATCTTTCGGTATAAAAGATTCGATTTCATCAACTCCTTATAAACAATTTAACAAGGTTAATAAATATGATATATTGCTTAACTTTTCCCAAAACATAGAAAATGATGAAAAAGATAATGCAACAAACAGCGTGACAATAAACAAAAGTATAAAAGACTTAAGCTTGTTTTCAAATTTGTTAGTTAGTGTAAAAAATAAAAACAATAGTGAGAACGTCCATTTAATAATTCCAAGTAATCAAAAAGAGATAAATAAGTTTATCACTTTAAAATCAAGCAATAATAAAAAAGAAATAAAGTTAAATAATGATGGTGTTATAATATCAGAGAAACTAGCCGAAATACTTAATGTTCAAAAAAGCGATAAAGTAGAAATAACATTAAATAACAAAAAAATAAAAGTTAAGGTAAACGATATTACAAAAAATTACATAGATCATTACGTCTACATGTCCCCTAGCCTTTATGAAGAATTGTCTAGTGAAGAAGTAAACTATAACAGTATCTTTATAAATACAAAGAAATTGAGTAAGGACGAAGAAGCTAATTTAATGAGTTATCTTTCAGGAATTAAAGGTGTCAAAAGTGTTGAACTAACAAGGAATACTAAAGAAAATTATGAACAAATGATGAGTTCTTTAAACTACGTAATAATCATGTTAATAATATGCTCATCCGTCCTATCTTTCTTAGCATTATATAACTTATTAAGAGTAAACATAAGTGAGCGGTTAAAAGAATTAGCAGATTTAAAAGCACTTGGCTTTTATGACAAAGAAATAGCAAAATACTTTTATAAAGAAACGTTTATAATTTCTCTTGTTGGAACAACAAGTGGAATAATCTTGGGCTCTTTTTTAACCAACTTAGTAGTTAAGACTTGTTCTACAACCATGTTCGTATTTAGTTTTAAAATAAGTTTTATAAGTTACCTTTTAACTCTTATAATAATGTTCATATTATCGCTAGTCGTTAGTGCATTAATACATTTTGGATTTAAAAAAATGGACCTAGCGACAATTTTAAAAGATTAACAATAAAAAGTGTAAAAAACATAAGATTAATTGTCAATGTTGCAGATGCAACATTGATTTTTTATTAAATATATGTATAATGGATACTGGAAAAATTAAGGAGGTAAATAGGATGAACGAATGGAAAGATTTTAAAGGTAATAAATGGAAAGATGAAATAGACGTTAAAAGTTTTATCTTGGATAACTATACCGAGTATACTGGTGATGCTTCTTTTTTAGCGGGTCCTACTGATAAAACGAAAAGATTAAATGATAAATATCAAGAAATGTCAAGAGTCGAAATAGAAAAAGGCGTTTATGACGTTGATACTAAAACGGTATCAGGAATAGACGCATACGAACCTGGTTATTTAATAAAAGAAGACGAAGTAATTGTTGGTTTTCAAACTGATGGGCCACTTAAGAGAATCGTTAACCCGTTTGGTGGTATGCGAATGGTTAAACAATCGTTAGAAGCTTACGGATACGAATTAGACCCAGAAGTTGAAAAAGCGTTTAAGTATCGTAAAACTCATAATGATGGTGTTTTCTCAGCATACACAACCGACATTAGAAAAGCAAGACACGCAGGACTTTTAACCGGTCTTCCTGATGCTTATGGTAGAGGAAGAATAATTGGCGATTACAGGAGAATTGCTTTATATGGTATTGATAGATTAATAGAGGAAAAGAAAAAAGACTTAATAAAGCTTGAAGAAAAAGAAATAGATGAAGAAATTATTCGCCTAAGAGAAGATGTTTCAGAACAAATAAAAGCCTTAGGTGAAATTAAGTCAATGGCATCTAAGTATGGATTTGATATTTCAAAACCAGCATCTAATGCCAAAGAGGCAACCCAATGGTTATACTTTGGTTATTTAGCTGCCATAAAGGAAAATAACGGTGCAGCAATGAGTTTGGGTAGAACCCCTACTTTCTTAGACATTTACTTTGAAAGAGATTTGAAAAATGGTGTTATAACAGAAAGTGAAGCTCAAGAAATAATCGACCAATTCATAATGAAACTTAGAATGGCAAGACACTTAAGAACTCCAGAATACAATGAACTTTTTGCGGGTGATCCAACTTGGGTAACAGAATCTATTGGTGGTATGACTGAAGATGGTAAATCAATGGTTACCAAAAACTCATTTAGGTACTTACACACCCTATATAACTTAGGTTCTTCTCCTGAGCCTAACCTAACCATTTTATGGAGTGAAAACCTACCAGAGAACTTTAAAAAATATTGTGCTAAAGTATCTATTGATACGGATGCCATCCAATACGAATCAGATGAATTAATGAGACCAATACATGGATGTGATTACGCTATTGCATGCTGTGTTTCCGCTATGACAGTTGGAAAACAAATGCAATTCTTTGGGGCTAGGTGTAACTTAGCTAAAACACTACTTTATGCTATTAATGGTGGATATGACGAAATTAAAAAAGAACTTGTCGTATCTGGCTTAGATAAAATAGAAGATGAATACTTAGATTATGATACCGTTAGAAAAGCATACTCAAAGGCGATGAAAAAAATTGCTAAAACATACGTTGATGCGATGAACATAATCCACTATATGCACGATAAATACGCTTATGAAAAAGGTCAAATGGCACTACACGATACCGAAGTAGAACGTTTAATGGCGTTTGGTATCGCTGGATTTTCGGTTGCAACTGATTCACTATCAGCTATCAAGTATGCTAAGGTTAAACCAATAAGAGACGAAAATGGAATCGCGGTTGATTTCGAAGTTGAAGGAGACTTCCCTAAGTACGGTAATGATGATGACCGTGTTGATCAGCTAGGAAAAGAGATTCTTGAGGAATTTTACAAGGACTTATGCTCTCATAAGTTATATAGAGGTGCAAGACACACGTTATCAGTTCTTACCATCACATCTAACGTAATGTATGGTAAAAAAACTGGTTCTACCCCAGATGGAAGAAAAGCAGGTGTTGCCTTTGCTCCAGGAGCTAACCCAATGCATGGTAGAGATTCATCAGGTGCGCTTGCATCACTTAACTCGGTTGCTAAAATGCCATACACCAACTGCTGTGAGGATGGTATATCAAATACGTTCTCTATCGTACCTAGTGCACTTGGTCATAACGAAGAAGAACAAATAGAGAACCTAGTAAACGTACTTGACGGATACTTCGAAAAGGGAGCTCATCACTTAAACGTTAACGTACTTAATCGTGAAATGTTAATTGACGCAATGAATAATCCTGGTAAGTACCCTACTTTAACCATTAGAGTATCTGGTTACGCGGTATTATTCGATAAACTATCAAGAGCTCATCAAGAAGAAGTTATATCTCGTACGTTCCACGAAAAATTAGGATGTTGATGTTAAAGTAAAAGAACATAGAAAAATTAATCTATGTTCTTTTTATATCAACTGATACTCTTTTTCAATAATGTTTTTGTTAGTTACGTACTCCATAATAAATTGATTGCCTTTTTTACATATTATTATTCCTATTGTTAGGTTTTGTTTTTATCCTTGATTGATAATAACTCTCTAAAATGAGTCCATGTCAATTGTGTCCCCAGTGGGGACACTTTTTCATCTTTAAATAATATATAAAATTGTCTCATATTGAAAAGATTTCTATAATTATATTTTTTACCTAATTCTAAAGTTAATCTTTCTGAATACTTTTTAATTATGACTTCACCATAATGCTTTCCTGCATCACTAAGTAATTTTCCTACATTGTAGTAAGTTTTCAAATCACTTCTATTTTTTGAATAATCTTTTACTTTTTTATATGTTTCATTATTTATTAGTTCGTTTTTTATCTCGTTATAATAATTCATATACTCTTTTCCTTTCGGATCATTTATTATATAGATTATTTTCGAAAAATTTGTTTGATATTATCATAAATTAATATATAATTGTAATGGTGATAAAAATGATTGGTAAAGTAAATAGTATTGAAACAATGGGATTAGTAGATGGGCCTGGAGTTAGGTTCGTAGTATTTATGCAGGGATGCCCATTAAGGTGTGTATTTTGTCATAATCCTGAAACCTGGAAACTTAATGATAAAGCAGATGAATATACTCCAGAAGAACTTATAAAAAAAATATTAAATTATAAACCATACTTTAAACATAATGGTGGTGTTACTTTCTCTGGCGGGGAACCCTTAATGCAAAAGGATTTTTTACTTGAATGTTTAAAACTATGTAAAAAAAATAATATCCATACTTGTTTGGATACCGCTGGAAGCGTGCCAGATTGTGAAGAAATACTTAAGTATACAGACCTTGTTATGTTTGATATTAAGGGCACCAACAAAGAGAATTATAAAAACATGACAGGAAGCAATATAAATAATTCGTTAGCATTTTTAAAACTATGTCAAAAGATGAATAAAAAACTATGGTTAAGAGTCGTTATAGTACCTGGTATCAATGATACTAAAGAATACGTAAATGAACTTATAAGTTTTATTAAACCAATTAAAAACGTAGAAAAAATAGAATTCTTACCATACCATACTTTAGGAGTGCATAAGTATGAGGATTTAAACATTACTTATAAATTAAAAAACGTTCCAGACATGGATAAGGATAAGTGTAAAGAGTTAGAAAATATGTTAAAAGAAGGATTAAAAAACTAATCCTTCTTTTATTTATAATTCCTATTATCAAGTGTTATTTCATCTATTACGCCATTAACTACTTTTATTTCAAAATAATTAGTAGTGGTCCAACTTGTATCAGCATTATAAGTATAAGTTAAACTCTCATAGCCATCACTAGAATACTCATTAGTGTCAGTAGGCTCTCCAAATAGTTCTTTTATCTTATCAATGGTTATTTCTTCTCCAGCGGTTAATCCACCTGGAAAAACAATTTTATCTGCCCCGTTAGATACTTGATATTTTGACTGAGATACCCTGGTTATCTTTCCTTCCGTGTATTTAGCATCACCACCAGTATCATTTAGTATTTCTGTATATAATGCTAGTTTATCATTTTTATACATATTAACTATTGTATAGTAATTGTTAGATAATACAGAATTTTCATCTGAAGATTTCATGCTAAAACCAGTAGCTTTTTTTAAGTCATCATAAGAGCAAGGCAATTCAATTTCGTACCCATTTACTATAAACTCATAAACATCCCAATCATTTGAAACATCTATATCTTTGTTTTCTTCATTATAATCTGTTACATCATCACTTTTCTCTATAACTTTATCAAAAGTATTTAATGATTTATCAACCATTTTTTCAGACATTTTTAATCCGCCACTAATAACTAAAAAAGTAATTATAAACGATATTATAATACCTAACAAAAAGCCTACTATTGCACAAATACCACTAGCTTTAGCGGTTTTAGGTTCTTTATCTTTTTTTACAAAAAATATTATTAATCCCACTAAAGGAATAAAAAATGACAAAATAGCGAAGCCAATATCTACTTTTTCCGACGTTGATGAATTATCACTTGATTTTGTTTCATTTACCGTTTCAGTATTTTGATTATCACTTGCTTTTTCTTCTTTTACCGGTTCAACTACTTGATTAGCACTATTTTGTGTTGTTATTTCTTCTTCGGTTGTTGAACTTACCTTCTCATCGGAAACTTCTTTTTCGTCTTTTAATATTTCCTTTCCACAATTTGGACAAAACTTGGTATCATCGTCTACCTGTTTACCACACCATTTGCAAAACATACTTTACCTCCTATTCTTATATTTAAATAATAACATAGAAAAATATATTTTGACAACATTTTTATTTCATATTATTTTTTATATACTTAACCAAATTAATTAGATTAATGCCATTTGAGCCTTTTATAAGTAACACGTCGTTTTTTTTAATTAAAGATTTAACATACCTCCTACCCTTAACTTCGTTTTTAAAATGCCTTACGTTCCTTCTTTTCATACCATTTTTTTGTGCTTCTTTTTTTATGTACTTTGAATATTTACCTATCGTTACCAAATAATCAATTCCACTTTGAGTAACTAATTTTCCTATTTTTCTATGAACTTTTTTAGATTCTTTACCCAACTCTAATATATCTCCTAAAACTGCTATTTTCCTACCACTAAAATTTTTCATGTATTCTAAAGCTAGCGCAACCGAATCATAACTCGCGTTATAAGCATCATCAATTATTGTTACGTTGTCATCAAGATTAATTATTTCTAAGCGATGTTTTTCACCCTGATATTCATTTATTCCTTTTTTAATCATGGCTCTTGACACCCCAAGCAACTTACTTACTAAATAAGCAGCTAACACATTGTATATTAAAGCCGTGCACCCTTTTATTTCTAAACCAGTTATATCCTCTATGTCAAAGGTGGTTTTTATTCCTTCCTTAATGTTACTAGCCATAACGTTACTTTTATTTTCGATGCCGTAAGTCATTATTCTGACTTTATTTTCTTTATCTAAAGTAATATTTTTAAGCATATCATTATCATTGTTAATAATAAGTGTTCCACTTTCCATTGCGTCTATTATTTCTAATTTTGCCTTTAAAATATTTTCTTTAGTTCCCAAGTTTCCGATGTGTGAATCAAGTACGTTCGTAATAACGGCAACGTCGGGTTTTGCTAGTTCAGATAAATTATGTATTTCCCCTTTTCTACTCATTCCCATTTCTAAAACCATTACGTCTTCGTCTTTTAACCTTAAAATCGTAATAGGAAGACCTACTTGACTATTTTCGTTACCCATTGTTTTTAACACTTTAAAATTTTCTGATAATATGTTAGATAAAATATCCTTAGTACTCGTTTTTCCAACGCTTCCGGTTATTCCTATTACGGTTCCTTTAAATAGCTTTCTTTTATACTTTGCTAAATCTTGCAAACACTTTTTTACATCGTTTGAAACAATGACGGTTTTATCATCGTACCCTTTTAAATCCAAATCATATATTTTACTTATCACACAAACATTAGCACCATTATCAAACGCTTGTTTATAATATAAGGAACCATCAGTTTTATCCCCCTTTATTCCAAAAAAGCAGCCACCTACTTTTACTTTCTTACTGTCAACAAAGCATTCGTTTATAGTTTCATTTTCGCTACCAATAAGTAATTTAGCATCACAATTATTTAGTATGTCTTTTACCGTTATATTAATCAAAGTATCACCCATATAATTTTATGCAAATAAAAAAGGCTACTTGCTTCCTTTTTTAGAAATGTTTAAGTAACCTTTTATAAAATCTTCATAAATTAGGGTTGCTTCTTCTTTAATCATTGAAATTGGTGGCATAAGCACCTTTAACTTAACACCTAATTTTCCTAATTCTTCAACGATTTCTTCATCAATAATGCACTCATTAAAAATAACCGCATAAACATTAGCGCTCAGATTATCATTTTTTAACTTCGATACTTGCTCAACTAACTTCCTTCCTATTTCTTCATACTTTTTATTTTCAAACACTAACTCTCTTATTTCATTTTTGGACAATCCTTCATCGAAGTATCTTTTTCTTGAGCTTCTTATCTCAAAGGCCGCTTTCACCTCACAAAAAGTATCCACACCATTTTTATCTTTAAAATAAATATCAGCCTTTGTGTCTTCTTTACCCGTCAATCTATTTTTTACTACTTTCTCATTTTCCACGTCGTGACCTAAACTTTTATAATATTCAGTAGCATATAAATTACCCAAAACACCAACTAAGTTATCAATTACACTTTCTATGGTTACTGGAGTTTTATTTTCATCTAGTCTTGTTACTACCTTCTGATACAATATTTCAGCCAAATCCATGTCCATTTTAAAAGCGGTATCTAAAACTTGTTTGGATCCTTTGTAATTATTTAATATTCTATTTATTAATATTCTGTTTTCTGTACTTAAATGTTTCTTCATGATGTTTACCTCTATTATTATTTTAACATAATTGAAAGATATATTTTTTTATTTATTACGACACTTTGCACTAATTTACACGGATATTAAAACAAAATATTCATAATAATTCTTTATATATGATATAATATTATGCATATGAGGTGACGTATAAAATGAATGATAAACAAGTAAAAGAAATAACAAACCGTGATAAAGATTTTGCTCAGTGGTACACGGACGTTGTTAAAAAAGCAGATTTAGTAGATTATTCTTCTGTTAAAGGAAGCATGATAATAAGACCGTATGGATATGCCATATGGGAAAACATGCAAAACATATTAGACAAAAAATTCAAAGAAACAGGACATGAAAACGTACAAATGCCAATGTTTATACCAGAAAGCTTACTTCAAGTAGAAAAAGATCACGTTGAAGGTTTCGCACCAGAAGTAGCTTGGGTAACTTATGGTGGTGAAAACAAGTTAGAAGAAAGAATGTGCGTAAGGCCAACTTCAGAAACACTTTTTTGTGAACATTTTAAGAAGATAATTAACTCATACCGTGACTTACCTCTTTTATACAATCAGTGGTGTACAATCGTTAGGTGGGAAAAAACAACAAGACCATTTTTAAGGAGCCGTGAAATTCTTTGGCAAGAAGGTCACACTATGCACGCTAGTAAGGAAGACGCAATAGAAGAGACGTTACGAATGTTAAAGGTGTATGAGGACTTTCAAAAAAACATTCTTGCAATACCTGTTTTTACTGGTAAAAAGACCGATAAAGAAAAATTTGCAGGAGCAGAAGAAACTTACGCAATAGAAGCGATGATGTATGATGGTGTTGCTCTTCAAAACGCAACTTCACACTACTTTGGTCAAGGTTTTGCTAAGGCATTCGACATAAAATTTTTAAACAAAGAAAACAAACTAGAAACACCATACCAAACGTCTTGGGGATGCACAACCAGAATGATAGGTGCTTTAGTAATGGTTCATGGTGATGACAGAGGATTAGTTCTACCTCCTAGAATAGCACCAATTAAAGCGATAATTATTCCAATCGGTGACTCTGATAAAGTAAATGATGCGTTAAAAGAAATAACGGAAGATTTAAAAGACTCTTTAATTACCTATAAAATAGATAATTCTAACAAAACCCCAGGATTTAAGTTCGCTGAGGCTGAGGTTAAAGGATACCCGGTTAGGATTGAAGTTGGTAAACGTGATTTAGAAGATAACGTTGTTACGATTGTAAGACGTGATACTTTAGAGAAAATAAAAGTACCAAAAGAAGAGGCCGTAATGAAGGTTAATGAACTTTTAATCAACATTCAAAATGATATGTACGAAAGAGCCTTAAAAAGACGTAACAGCATGATTTATGAAGCATCTAATTATGAGGAAATGACAAAGATTGCAAAAGAAAAACCAGGCTTTATCTTTACTAACTGGTGTGGTAACGAAGCGTGTGAAAACAAAATAAAAGATGACTTAGGGTTAAAATCAAGATGCATTCCTTTTGAAGGCGCAGAGCCTGATGGTGATAAAACATGCGTATGCTGTGGTAAAAAAGCAGCAACTAAAATATACTGGGCTAAACAATACTAAACTTATGAATGGATCATAAGTTTTTTTATTTTAAGTATAATAGTAATGGTGATAAAAATGTTAACAGCAGAATATGAGCAAAGTTACATTAGTTCTTTTGCAAAGATCTTTACTATTTTAAAAGATGAATATGAATGCATGGTAAAACAAGGTGAATGTGAAAATTACGAAATAGAAATAAAAAGTATAAATGATGAAGAAATAAAAGATTACTTAAGCATTTGCTTTCAAAAACAAAATGGTTCATTAATAATAGTTTCATCTAAAAACATAAATGAAGAAATAACAAAAAAGGTAGTAAAAGACGTATCACTTGCTTTAAACATAAGTCCTCTTGCAAGTTATATCTTTAAAGATTTAAAAGATTACGTAATATATCAATTTTCATATGTTACAGAAAAACCAATCATTGATAACAAACAAATAATAAAAGATTTAAAAGCAAGAGAAGAAATAGAAAACCTAAATTTTGATATTAATATCAATCCATTAACGTACTAAAAAACTTACGGATTAAACCGTAAGTTTTTTATTTATAATAATATTTAGCTTTATATTCATCTGATAATTCTTTAAACCTGTTATAGTGAACTATTTCTCTTTGTCTAAGCCATAGTAATGGTCCGGTAATGTCTGGATCATCAGATAAGTCAATTAAATGTTCATAGATTGCACGTGCTTTTTGCTCAGCAGCCAAATCCTCTTCTAAGTCTGCTACCGGATCTCCCGTTGTTGATATGTAAGTTGCCGTCCAAGCTACACCATTAGAATCAGTTGGAAATAAAGCAAGACCATGCTCGGTATAGTTTCCCTCTAGTCCCGCCGCTTTTAACTCTTCTGGGGTTGCTCCTTTCATCATTTGATATACCATCGTGCAAATCATTTCAACGTGAGCAAGTTCTTCCGTTCCAATGTCATTTAAAAGAGCTCTTCCCTTTGCATCTGGCATCGTGTATCTTTGGTTTAAGTATCTAAGTGCAGCGCCAAGTTCACCTTGGGCACCACCGTACTGACTTATAACGGCCTTTGCCATTTTTAAGTTCTTTTTCTTTATGTTAATTGGATATTGTAATTTTTTTGAATACTTCCACATTGTTTATACCCCCTATTCATTCCATGGCCAAGGATTTTCTATCCAAGCCCAAGGTGTCATGCTAAGACCTTCGTTATCGGATAAATCAACTGGACCATATTTCCTTTCATATTGATCGTTAAGCATTTTCTCTTGCTTATTATATTCATTGTACAATTTTATTGCATTAGCATCATTTGGATGAGTATCTAAGTATAAATTAATATCATGGGCTGCAAAAGCCATTTCTTGTAACTTATATAAATCGCTTTGTCTTTCACTATTTATTTGTGGATTTAAATAGGTCATGTTTTTATAAGGAATATAAGTTCCTGCTTCCATGTTACCTCTTAAAAATCCTTCCCTAGGGCTTAAAAACTTGTTTTTATTTACCATGTTTTGGTTGTTATTAAAACTAGCATTAGTGTTTGTTTTACTAATCATGTTCATTTGAGTGTTTAAGTTGGTATTATTTGGCATAACAGCGGGCATCATAAAAGTTCTAAACAAAATATCATCCATCCCATACGTATAATTATTTGTCATTTTCTTACCTCCTAGCCTATTATATACATCTAAAGGCTATGGTGTATGGGTGATAAACTAAAAAAGATGACTTAATTGTCATCTTTACTATCATACTCATCATATATGTTTCCAAGTATTTCTTCTACCGCATCCTCAAGCGTAACTATACCTATAAACTTTTTGTTTTTTACTACTATTGCCATTTGAATATGTTCTTTTTGCATGGTAGCAAAAACATCATCTATCTTCTCTTCATAATTAAATTTCTTAACACTAAATAATAAGTTCTTTAACTTAAAATCATCATTATCTTTCTTATACATAATGTAGTCTTTTACGTTAAATATACCAATTATGTTGTTAGTGTTACCTTCGTATACTGGATACCTTGTAAACTTTGTTTTCTTTATTTTATTTATTAATGAACCAAACTTGATGTTAACGTTTAATAACTCACAGTCCTCCTTTGGAGTCATTACTTTATCAACCGTGGTATCATTAAATTGAAAGATATTAAATATGTATTCTTGCTCTTTTTTCTCTATTATTCCGTCCCTTGTACCAGTAAGTATAATTCTTTTTATGTCCTCTTCGGTAAAGTCATCCTCCTTTTCTTTTATCTTAAGTATTTTACATATAAGTGTGGTTGATGCTGATAAAAGTTTTATTAAAGGATAAAAGATAACTTGCATTACGTTTATTAAATCAACGGAGAAACTAGCCACCTTAAATGGGTTTGCAAGCGCTATTTTCTTTGGAACAAGTTCTCCAAACACAAGTGTAAAATAAGACAATATAACCGTTATTACAACAACTAATAAAGCGTTAGTAAAACGATATGATATTATCATGAATCCTGCCTCTATTATCTTATCTGCAAACGTAGATGCTGCAAAAGCACTAGATAAAAAGCCAGCCAAGGTAATACCTATTTGAATGGTTGATAAAAAGTTATTAGGATCTTCTAACACCTTTCTTATTTTTTTAGCATTCTTTTTTCTTTTTCTTACCATCTTATCAAGTTCAAACTTTTCTATTGATAAGAAAGCAAGCTCACTTGCGGATAATACTCCGTTTAATAAAATTAATACGATAAGTAAAATTATTTCTAAAATCATTTATGTTTTTTACACCTCTATTTATAATTTTATCATATTTTAACTAATAATAAAATATTACATACATATAATGATTATGTGATGGTCTTCTTTAAATTCTTTTCATTTTTTCTTGGAAGGCTATTGACAATACTTTAAAAATAAGTATAATTAAAAATGCCTACTTGATGCAGGTGTAGTTTAATGGTAGAACCACAGCCTTCCAAGCTGTATACGGGAGTTCGATTCTCCTCACCTGCTCCATAAGGTAAAATCGTCGCACCAATGTGACGTTAATGATTAAATCAATCTGAAAAGATTGATTTTTTTGTGCGTTATTGCAAAGAAAGGTGTGATGTGATATGATTAAAATAATTAAAAAGAAAATCAATATGAGTGATGAACTCAAAGCCAAAATTAATTGGTCTTGCAAATTTAACAATAGGCCCTACCAAATTATAGAGGGTCATCTAAGAATTGTTGAGCATACAAATTTAGCGTATGTCGAGCCTCATAAGGTTATTATAAATAACCAATTATATCTGTTCTTTAATGAACAAAAATATTTTTATGTCGGGAACTTAAAGAAGAAAATCCCAATTGCTGATTTATCAGAGTACATAGCAAGGCATTAATTAATTGAGAGTTTATATACTCCCACAATATTGGTTTATTTTGTCGTGTAAATAAATTAATATGTTAGTTAAGGTGTCCTTGTTATGTGACACCTTTTTTGGTGCCTTTCATTAAAAGAAAAGGAGGAAATATTATGAATAATGAAAGGAAGATTGCAGCAGTTTATATTCGTGTTTCGACAGAAGATCAAGCACGAGAAGGATTTTCATTAGGAGAACAAAAAGAAAAGTTATTACAACTCTGTGCATTTAAAGAATATGAGGTATTTAAAGTCTATGAAGAAGCAGGAATATCTGCTAAAGATATGGAACATAGACCAGCATTTCAAGAAATGCTACAAGATATGAGAAACAGAAAAATTAATTATATTGTAGCCTACAAATTAGATAGAATCACTCGTTCTGTTCGTGATTTAGAAGAACTGATATTAGAGTTAGAAAAATATAATTGTTATTTGGTTTGTGATAGAGATGATGTTAATACTTCTACTGCTAACGGAAGATTCTTTGTAAGAATGTTAACAGTATTATCACAATTAGAAATTGAAATCGTATCGGAAAGAACTAAATTTGGACTTGCTGGAGCAATTAAATCAAGTCATTTACCAGGTCCTGCTCCACTAGGATATAAGAAGGACGGTAATAAGAAAACTATCATTGATGAAACAACGAAACCTATTATTGAAAGAATATTTAAAATGTATTTACAAGGAAAAAGTTTTCAGCAAATATCAAATATTTTTAATGAAGAAAAAATATTATATCCAAAGAGATGGAAAGACACGACTATTCAAAAAATAAT
>CALVIH010000007.1 GCA_944329445.1 uncultured Bacilli bacterium
ATGTCTTCTTCTACTCTGAACGTTGCTTCTCCACTTATTTTTAAATCTTGGTTTATCGCTGCATATCCTACGGTTAATGATAATATAAATATACATACTAACAAGTAAAGCATCATGTTTATTTTATTTTTTGACGTTCTCTTTAGGTTCACCCTTCTTAATTTTTTCACAATATCATCAACCTTTAATACTTCTATTTTCTATGTTGATAATACCATATCCCCCCTCCCCCGGTCAAGATTTAAAAGACTGTTGAAAAATAAAAAACGATAAAACCAATTATGATTATATCGTTCAAAGTAACTTAATTATGCATATTTATTTTCCATGTTCCACCCTGGTCCACTTAACTTCTTTCGTGGTCAATGCTTTAACTGCACATGGAACATAACTTATCATAAAAATAGGATTTATAAACATTGCTTTTATTCTAGATTTAATGGTTAAATCAAGTTTCTTTCCCTCAAGAAAAAGAATAACAATGGTCATAACCATCATGGTTATATATATAATTATCATGAAAATGGTCAATTCCAAAAGATGAAGTTGCCATACTTTATTACCTAAAAACAAATTATATGCAATAAAGAACACCAAAGCTAAGAACCAGATAACCAATCCCAAAACCATAAAAATGAACGGCACAATACCAATTGATTCATCAATTTTCGAACCATTATTAGGATCTTTTTTATCTAACGCTTTAAAGATTTTTGACTTGTACATTTTTCTAACGTCAAAATATCCTCTTATCCATCTTACCCTTTGGTTTATCGTATCTTTAAACCTAAGCGATTGTTCATCATAAAAAACTGATTTCGTATTATAATAAGTAGTTAAATTATTTAAGGTCGCATATGAACTTAACTCGTAATCTTCAGTTAGAGAATGAAAAGGATAACCTCCCCATTTTTTTATTAACTCACCTCTTATATAAAAACCTGTGCCAGAAAAAGTTATGTTCTTTGTTTCTCTGTTTTTCTTCTCGTTAAAGACGGTGTTAACCAGTGAGAAAGTAAGGGCAGAACAAGCTGCTATCGAGCTTTTATTTCCGTTTTTACAGTTTCTATATCCGGAAGCCAAATCATAACCTTTATCAAATATTGGAATCATATTTTTTAGATAATCCTTATCTAAAACATTATCAGCATCAAATATGAAATAAGCATCATAGTCTTTATTTTTACTTAAAATAAATTTAACCGCCTCGTCTAAAGCATATCCTTTCCTTTGTAATTCAAGATGTTTTCTTATAACAACGGTTGCTTTGTATTTTTTACAAATACCAACCGTTTCATCATTTTTAGATTCAACGATTACATAAACATCTTCCATATTTACCTTAATCGTTTGTTTTTTAATGCTTATAAGTAAATCTTCAATAACGTTTGATTCATACCTAGCCGGAACAAGAAAACAAAAGTTATGATTATCCTTTCTTTTCCTTGGCTTATTGTTATTTTTTTTACTCATGATACTTGTTATTAACATAATAACAAGACCAACAAATATAAATGCTAAACTAACCACTCTAAATACCATCATAATTATTATTCCTTTACCTAAAATATGCTAAATAAGCAAGTACTATTACCAATATTGTTGACGCAATAAAACCATTTACTTTTTCAAACTTAGAGGTTTTATACTTTATTCCTAAAAACGTTGAAATTATAATACCCCCAACAAGACCGCCTATATGAGCATAGATGTTTATTCCTGGAACCATAAAACCAACAAGTAAGTTAACTATTATTACTGGTAATATCTGATTTTTTAACGCTTCGCCCATATAAGTTCTTTGGTTTAATGAAAAATATAAAAGTGCTCCCATAAAACCAAATATAGCACCAGATGCACCTGCTGAAATAGTATTATTATCCATAAGAATTAAGGAAAGTAAGTTTCCTACTATTCCACTATACAAAAATATTATAAAGGTTTTTACGTGTCCAAAAAAGTTTTCTACTTGCTTTCCTAATATGTTTAGTGACCAAACGTTCATTAAAAAGTGAATAAAACCAATGTGTAAAAATATACTACTTATAAGTCTTATCCATGAACCATTTTTTATCAACCCACCAAAATCATACAAAGTCCTTACTGACATAGAGTCAATACCACCACTACCATAAGTGTACATAAGTATTAAAACAACTGACATAATAGCGATTAAAAGATAAGTTACGATTGACTTTTTAGGGCTAAACAAATCGTTTATTTTTTCGGAACTGTCAATGTTCTTTCGTAATATATCACTATTTATCTTTTCATATAATTTAGCGCCTTCCTCAGTAAACTTTAATTTGTCTTTCATATCAGGAAAATACTTTTTAATAACTTCGTTTTTAACTACCATTTTTTCGTTTAACGCGTTAACGTGATAAAATGATTTACTATCATTTAACTCAACGTCCTCGTTTATATCCAAGTATAATGTTAAAACCTTCATTTTAAACGTGAACGTTTTCATCTTTATCTGCCTAGTTAACCTACCCACCTTAAAGTTATCAAAATCTAATTGTTCTTTATTATGTATGTATCCCAAAACTAATCTTACGATTCTAAACTCACTATCCATGTTTTCAAGCCATATTTCGTTTTGAATACCATGAACTATAACAGGATTATAATTTTTTTCGGTTATAAAGTAATGAAGAAACTTCATTACTAATAAATCTCTTTGTTCAGAAGTTGCCATGTAATCTCTCCTATTCTTCTTTATATTTTTCTACGATTTTATTGAATTCTTCTGGTACATCGCATTTAAAATTCATATATTCTTTTGTTACCGGGTGAATAAAACCAATCTCTTTGGCATGAAGCATTTGCCCAAAAGGAGTTGTTTTACCCTTTGGTCCGTATACTGGATCGTTTATTATTGGATGATTTATATAATTCATGTGAACCCTTATTTGATGAGTTCTTCCGGTTTCTAATTTACACTCTATCAAACTAGCATTCTTGTACCTTTCAAGTACTTTAAAGTGCGTTATTGCTTCCTTACTATTCTCATCCGTTACGCACATTTTTTTACGGTCATAAGGATCCCTTCCAATCGGAGCATCTATTGTTCCGGTATCATGGTTAATACGTCCTTTAACCAGTGCAACATAAATTCTTGATAGTGTTTTATCCTTAAGCTGCCTTGATAACGCCTCGTGCGTTTTATCATCTTTTGCAACAACTAAAAGTCCAGACGTATCTTTATCAATACGGTGTACGATACCAGGCCTTACCTCACCATTATTAGAACTTAAGTTCTTTGCGTGAGCTAAAAGACCGTTTACAAGGGTACCACTAAAGTGCCCTGCTGCAGGATGAACAACCAATCCGCTTGGCTTGTTAATTACCATTAAGTAATCATCTTCGTAAACAACGTCTAAGTCCATTTTTTCTGGTAATACGTCGGTTTCTATTTTTAGTTCCCCAACTACTTCTACCTCGTCATTAATTCTTAAGATATAACTGTTTTTTACCTTTTTATTGTTTACAAAAACAAGATCTTGTTTGATCATCTCTTGAACTTTACTTCTTGATAAGTCAAGTTTATCAATTAAAAACTTATCTATTCTAATTAAATCATTTTCATTTTCTAATTTATACTTCATAATAATTCCTCTTTACCAAGATATTATACCATAAAGCAGAAAAAAAACATATTAACTATGCTTTTTATCATCCTTTATGGTTTTTATAACGATCAATATTACTCCGGTCGTAATAAATAAATCAGCAAGGTTAAATATTGGAAAAGGATAACCAAATATATTAAGCGAAACATAATCTATTACTACCCCTCTTATTATTCTGTCAATTAAGTTACCAAGAATACCACCGATTAAAAGCCCGTAGCTTAAAATGGTAACTTTTTCATTTTTTTCTACTTTTTCTTTTGATAGCATGTAAATAAGTATACCTAAAAGGATTATTGAGATTAATATTATAAATATTCTACTACCAGATAGCATACTAAAGGCAACCCCTTCATTTTCAGCGTACACGAGTGACAAAAAGTTTGGAATCAAAGTAACATTCGTTAAGTAGTTATAAACAACGAACTTAATTATTTGGTCAATTAACACGGCAAAGGACGCTATTAAGGTTATTTTCTTGTACATGTAAAACCTCCGTTAGTAAAGTATTAAAACAAGTATTGCAGCTATAAAATTTTGGATAAAGTGCATTGATATTGGAACCATTATGTTTTTTGAATCAACGTATGCTTTAGCTAAACAAATACCTAAAGCAGCGTATTGAAAGATATATAATAAATCATAAAACGACGTAAATTTATCAATCATGTGAAGCGTACCAAACAAAAGTCCACTTATGATGATAAATATGGTTTTATTTTTAAAAAGTTTTGATAAAGATAACCTAAATATATTTTCCTCCGCAAAAGGAGCGTATAGGGTTGACAGTATAAGAGTAAATAATGGAACTTTTTCAAACATAGCGTTTAAAGCTGCTTGGTTAGATGACGTATTACCATTATTTAATAATACAACCGGAATTCCAACCAGTAACATAACACCAAGCATTATAAAATATCTTCTAATTATAAAAGGCACATAAGTTTTAAGGTTTTTAACAAACACCTTAAAATGAACGTTTAAACTCTTATAATTAATTATTAAAATCACTAAAAATATAACTAAATAAATTACGTAAACTGATATCTTATTAAAAAAGTTGAAATTAGGAAAAACGAACATGATAAGTATAAAAAACAATATTAATAAAACTGCTTTAATCTTACTTTTTACACTATTTTCTTCATCTTTTACATCGGGTAATTTTTCTCTTTTTTTATCACTTATTAATCCTAAAAATATAAAACCTAAAATACCTGGTATTATCGGTTCTAAAAATAACCATATCGAACACAAAATTATTTTTGATTTATTTTGCTTTAAAAAATCTATGTCTTTTTTAGATTCATTGTATAAAACAATGGCAAAGACAAGTCCGATTAAAAGCATAAAAGTACTTGCAATTACCACTTCCTTAGATTTTACGTAAAACAAATAATATACCATCATTACTACTACGTAAACCACTTCTAATAAACACGCTATTTTTAAAATATTTCTTTTATCCTTCATAAGTTCCTCCGTATGCTAACTTTTAAAAAAGCCTTTTAAAGGCTTTTTTTTAGAACAAATCATTGAAATCAATATCTCCGTTTACTGCTGGTCCAACGTAGTTGATATTGTTATTGAAAGCTATTATAGCAACAAAAACTGGGTTAACTAGCCATAAACCAATTCCAAAGCCAACACCTTGACCAAACGACTTAGCAAGTTTAATACTATAAGATATTACGAATAGTAATAATGCTATTTGACCAACAAACGGAATAACACCTAAGAATAACAAAAATATGTAATACCATTTATAACCAATTATTTCAAATAAAACAATTACGTTATAAATTGGGATAATTGCTGCCCATCCTGGTTTCCCTGCCTTTTGAAACATTTTCCAATTGACGATGATCATAAACACGATTATCGCTAACCATATTATAAAAAAAGTTCCAAAAAATCCAAGCAACACTGCTCCTGCACTATCATTCATCTTAACTCCTCCTTCAATTATAGTATAACATACTTTCATAAATTTCTGCTAACCAAAATAACGTCAGAGCCAATTTTTCTTATTTGGGCCCAAGGAATTGACACTTCATCGGATCTTATCATGTTAAAAAAACCTTTTTTATCATTAATTATTATCCTCATTATGGTACCTTGATTTGATATTTCAGCATCAATTACGTTTCCTATTCTATCACCTGAGGCTATATCCACAACGTCTTTGTTTTGTAAATCTGATAAACGCATAACGTATCACCAATTAATTATATGTTAATCAATTGTATAAAAAAACACCTTTTAGAACATCACAACAAAGAAAGGTGTGATTATTATAGCAAAACACAAAGTAGAAATAACAGGAATAAACACGAGTGAAATAAAAGTTTTAACGGATAAAGAAAAAGAAGAACTTTTTATAAAGTTAAAAAAAGGAGATCAAAAAGCAAGAGACCTACTTGCTGAAGGAAATTTAAAATTAGTACTTTCAATTCTAAAAAAATACCAAAATAGAACCGATAACATGGATGATTTGTTTCAGATTGGTTGTGTTGGCTTAATGAAGGCAATAGATAACTTTGACTTAAACCACGGGGTTAAATTTTCAACCTACGCAGTACCATTAATATTAGGTGAAATAAGAAGATACTTAAGAGATAATAGTAACCTTAGAATATCAAGAAGCATAAAAGATTTGGCTTATAAGATTCTAAAGGAAAAAGAAAATCACTTTATGGACACCGGAAAAGAACTTACTAACGAAGCCGTCGCAAAAAAACTAGGAGTAGATGAAATAGACGTAATTGTTGCCCTTGATGCCATGAGGGATCCAATAAGCATGTTTGAACCAATTTATAATAATGGTGGAGATACAATCTACTTAGAAGACCAAATTGAAAACATTAAAGAAAAAACATCTAATTGGGATTTAACGATATCCATTAGCGACGCAATAGATACGTTAAAAGAAAAAGAAAGAAAGATAATTACAGAAAGATTCTTAATCGGCAAAACCCAAATGGAAATAGCAGAAGAAATAGGTATTAGTCAAGCTCAAGTATCAAGGCTTGAAAAAGGAGGAATTGATAACATAAGAAAAAAAATTTTATAGTTTGACAGTTTTTTAACATCTGCTATAATATCCTTGAGGTGGCATTATGTATAAAGACGATCAAATAAGTTTAGCTTTTTTAAATCAATACGATAAGTTAGTATCATTATTAAAAGAAAAAGTAGCAGCATCTTCAAAGCTATCCAATTTACAAACTATTTTAGAATACTTTGATGATAATTATGAAATGTTTAACAAAGAAGAAAAAAAGCTCGTAAAAAACATAGTTATAATGGCTGATGGTATTACCAATAAAACAAATACTTATTATAACTTTATTAAAAATCAAAAAGAACTCTGTTTAACTTTAATTGAAAATTTAAGTAACAAACAAAAAGAGCCTACAAAGTAAGCTCTTTTTTAGTGGTATAAAGGAGTAAGTAGTGTTTTTGAGTGTATAAGTAGTAGTTAGAAGTACCACTATTTCTAACTACAATTTAATTATATCTTTTAAATATTAAATTTTAATGACAAAATTATTAAAATTTATTAAGACTATAACTTAGGTATCACAAACACGATTGACAATCCTCCGATGTCATTGTTTCTGGCATAAATTCTTCCGTCAAATGAACTTATTATTTGCTTACAAATAGAAAGACCTAATCCTGAAATTTTTCTTGAAGGATCACTAGTATAAAGTGGTTCAAATATTCTTTTTAAATCCTTTTCATCTTTTATTCCACCACCATTATCAGCAATTTCAAACCTTATTAAGTTACCTCTTCCACTTATATTTATGTTTATAATTCCCTTAGTGCCTTTAAAATGAGTAACGCTGTTAGTTATGATGTTACCAAATACTCTTTTTAATTTAATTAGATCAACCCTGATTTTTTTAGAATCGCAATTACTGGTTATGTTAAGGTTTATGTTTTTATCTTTTAGCTCATCTTCGTAATCAGATTTAACAAATTCAGTAACACTCTTAATGGTTATATCTTCAAGTTTTAAAGTATCCTTAATGTTACAACTCTGGTAATCATCAAACTCTTCTAAAATTCCTTTCATGTTTAAAGCTTTATCATATATCTTTTCTATGTACGCAGACTTTTTTTCATCACTTAAATCCTTGTTTTTAAGCCTATCGGCATATCCAATTACCGAGGTAAGAGGCGTTTTTATATCATGGGATATTGATGCGATAATTTGGTTTTGGTTTTCTTTTTCAAGTTCTAAACTATCAACCATGTCAACGAAAGCATTTTGAATACGCTGCATGTTTTTAGGCATTCTCCTCTTGTATGGCCTTTTACCAAATTTATAGGCATTTATATCCTTTGTAATTGTTTCAATCGGATCGATTATTTTTTTAGAACTTATGAAGAACACGACGATAACTACGGTTGACACGATAATGATTTCATAAAACATAAAGTTTCTCAAAAGTTTTATTCCCGGAGTACTAGAAATTTTTGAATAAGTTAATTCATATGTATCATTTTCTATTAACACCATGGTTGTTGAAGAAAAAAGTTTAGAAATATCTTTTGAGTTAGTAAAAATTGTTTTACCAACCTCATCTTTTAAAGTAACATACCCACCATTATTATCCACGTATAACTCGATTAGTTCAATTGATTCATCTAAGCTCTTACCCTCTATACTTTTTGTTATTACATACAAGCTTTCATGATTCTTATCTTTTGCCTCGGTTAAATCATTAACCATTTGATCTGATAAATAAAATTTATAATAAGAAAGTAAAAGCCCAGAATTAACCGCTAAAAGAATTATTACAAAAAGAAGGGTTATGGTTTTATTCGAAAACTTTTTCATCATTCCACCGCTTTCACAAACTTATAACCCATTCCCCAGATGGTCTTAATGTACTTTTCCTCTTTATCAAGCTTATTTCTTAAGCTTTTTATGTTAACCGCAACCGTACCAATATCGCCATAATTATTTTTCCATACGCTTTGATAAATTTGATCTTTCGATAACACGATTCCAGCATTTTCCATTAAGTATCTCAACAACTCAAATTCTTTGGTTGATAAAGTTATTAGTTCATCGTTCTTATAAACTTCAAAACTTTCTTTATTTAGTTTTATTTCACCTATCGTTATTACGTTTTTTTTCTTAGTGCTAGAAGTTCTCTCTTCCCTTCTTAAATGAGCTTTTACCCTTGCTACAAGCTCTTCATTTATAAAAGGTTTGGTAATGTAATCATCCGCTCCAACCTCAAAACCAACAAGTTTTGAAGTAAGGTTAGTTTTAGCCGTCACAAATATTATAGGGCAACTAGCAAGATCCCTTACCTTAGCACAAACCTCCGTACCAGAAATATCCGGCATCATAACGTCAAGTAAGATAAGATCAAAGTCCTCATCAGTAATTAGGTTTATCGCCGATGTACCATCATTTGCAATAATGGTTTCATACCCTTCATCCTCTAAAATATCAGATATTAATTCAGCGATGTCTTTTTCATCATCCACGATAAGTATTCTTTCCATAAAACCACCTTCTATAGTTAATTATAACATTTTATTTATAATCATATAATTAAAAATTATTAAAAAAGAAACCATTTTGGCTTCTTTTTCTATTTTTGAACATATATATTTTGTACGTTCATTTTTATCGATATTTTACCTTTAGGAAGTTCATCACCCGAGAAATCTATCGAGGTACAATGATTTTGTACATCACCAACGTTTATTTTTTCCGCAACATCTATCCCAATTCTAATATTACCAATAGACTTATCGAGTTCTTCATCACTAATTTCACCATCACCATCCCAATCGGATTCAACGTAAACGGATCTCCATACATCTTTAAAATCTTCTACCATCAAGGTATCAATTCCATTTACCATTTAGGTACTGATTACTGCGTCTATGGTGCCATCATTTACGGTATCATAACAAAATTCAACTGAGTCACCGGGCTTTGTTAAGGTAACTTCAAAATCACCTATATAAGTATTATTATTACTTAACGTTGGCATTTTTGTAATCTTAGCATCACCCGCTACATTTGACGTTAAGTTCTCAAAATGAACGTCCCAACTTGCCGCATCTACGTTTGCCGTTCCGTTTATTGTTAACGTTTGAGAAAGCGCTGCAAACGCTACCGTAAGCCCTAGTACTGCTACTACTAGTGCTACTAAACTTAATACTTTTATTTTTCTTTCCTTCTCCATTCTTTCTCACATCCTGATAATATTATTTCTATTTTAATATTATCATATACTTAATTTCTTAGTCAATTTTATAATTAAAGTATGTAAGCAAAAAAACAACCCTAAACCTCAGGGTTGCGGTACTACTTCCAGCTAAATACTACATAAGCTGGATACTGCTATACTGCATCAGCTAAAACCTCTAACTGACAAATTAATAATACCATACTCGACATATTATTGCAATATATTTTTAAAATTTTACATTAATATTTTTAAAGTATTTATCATCCATTAGCAATTCGTGAATTTCTTCTTCTGGATTATTTAAATAAACTTCCTCTATTCTTTCTACCATGCATTTTTGTGACTCTATAATTGCATTAACTTTTCTTGAGGCTTCATCCAAATCATCATTTATAACAACGTAATTATATTTGGTTACTTCGTTTATTTCCTTGTATGCTTCTTTAAACCTATTAATTATCTTCTCGTCTGATTCGGTTCCTCTGTTTTTTAATCTGTAGATCAAATCCTTCATCGTTGGTGGCATTAAAAAGATGAATACCGCCTCAGGTACCTTATGTTTTATCTTCAAAGCGCCTTGTACTTCTATTACCAATATTACGTCTATACCATTGTTTAAATATTCATTTATTTTATCTTTAGGAGTACCATAATAATTATTATTATAAACCGCATATTCTAAAAGTTCTTGATTTTTAACTTTTTCTTTAAATTCATCCTTGGTTATAAAAAAATAATCTATTCCGTTTTCTTCACCTTCTCTTGGCTCTCTAGTTGTACAAGATATTGATACCCAAAAATTATTGTTATATTCCTTTAATCTTTCGCAAACAGAGTCCTTGCCACTTCCCGAAGGACCCGAAAGAACTATTAAACTACCCTTGTTATTTGATTTTATTATTTTAGACATAAATTCCTCCCCTTTGAACAAAAAAAGACCAAAACGGTCTATTTACAAGTTCCTTCTCCAGCTTTCGCACCTTTTACGTATGTTTCACCAACTAGTTCACAAGATGTCTTTGTTATTGAATCCTTTAAATAACCTCCAAAGACCTTAATTAAACTAACCGCAATAACAGTTACGAGCGCTATAATTAAAACATATTCTACTAATGCTTGACCTTTTTCATTTAATTTCATCTTTTCAACACCTCATATTATACTAACAATAGTTTATCATTTTACGCGTAGATTTGTCAATGGATAATAGCTTCCATTTTTATAATTTACACAAAGTTAATTTAATGTTATTATTTTTATGGTGATATTATGATTAAGTATAAAAACGTCAAGATTATAGAAGCCAAAGGTTTTAAACGTAGACTAATCGGATTAATGTTTCAAAAAAACATCAATCATGGTCTTTTATTTAAAAAATGCAGAAGTATCCATACGTTTTTTATGCTAGAAGAAATAGATGTTGTTGCAACCGATAAAAACGACAACATATTAAAAACATATAAAAGTGTTAAACCATGGAGAGTATTAATCGCTCCTAAAGGAACTAAAAATATATATGAATTACCAAAAGGCACTTCAAAATAGTGCTTTTTTTATTATTTATAATATTACTACTTAGTGCAAAGATATGGTTTTACTTTCTATACTATTTTCATTTGATACATAAGTAATTTCAATAATATCATCATTAATAAACTTTATATTTTTCAAAGGATAAAACTCGTCACTAGAGAAGTTTACGCCATACTCTTTATAAAACTTTGATTTATCAAAAATATCTTGAACTACTATTCCCGTAGGCTTAGTTAGCTTATCAAAACTAATAACAAGCGTATTATTTACTAATAAAGGAGTTTCAAACCAATCTGATTTTATTTTGTTTTCTGTATCATAATACTTACAATTTCTTAATCCCGTACCAGCACTCACGCACAATTCTAAAATACCATTTATATTAGTTATATCAGGTTCCATTCCATATGTAATACCAGCATCTAATTCGTTATGATCATTATCATAAATGATGTATTTATACCGAGTGTTAGACGCTTGTTTAACCTCTTTTATATCATAGTTTTTATCTTTCTCTTTAAAGCTAGATGATATTTTATTTTTAGTGTTAATGGAAATTGGTACTAGCAATAAAACAAAGGATAAAAGTAAAACTTTTCTCATGTTTCAAATACTCCTTACGTTATAAATTAATCTGATCAATTAATAATATATCTTTATTCTTTTTTTTGATTGCACTAAGTAATCTTTTAGGATTTTTTAATGTCATGTACATAATGATAAACTTATCCTTTGGAATAATTATAACTAAATCTTTCAGAAAAAAGACAAAGTCAATTTTATTCCAATCATATTTTAAAGTCATCCCATCACTAGAATCTAATAAGCCATCATCTTCAACCACTAAAGTACCCTTTTTAAAACGCTTATTTTCGGTCCAGTATCCAATCATAAATATTAACAGAAGCAGTAATGGTACGCAAAATAAATAACCAAATATTTTCGTTGTTATTTGAATGTTTTTCTCATGGTTTATTTCTGATGAATTTAAACCTATAAATACACAAATAATAAGAAAACATAAAAACATACTTAACAAAAGTAATAACAGGTAAAATACGTATCCTTTTACTTTCTTATTAGGATACTTTTTTAATGTCTTTTTCATCATGTAAACTCCGTTAATGATGTTATAAACCTTAAAGAAGTTATTCTTTATATCATAATTAAACTTCATAAATAACACACCTACTTTATCAACCTTATATAAAAAGTATAACATGATAATGATCATTTTAAATAAAAAACAAGATAACTTTTTTATTTAATTTACTTTTTCTTAAAACAATAATACAGTTTAAGTTTTTTTTACTTCATAAAATAAAACGAACTGGAGGTGAAAAAAATGGACGAAAATAGCAAAAAAGATAACTCATGCCTATGTCGTGTAATAAACTGTATTTCTGATAAATCAAAATGCCCTACCGGACCTACTGGACCAACGGGTGCAACTGGCCCTACCGGTGCTACCGGACCTCAAGGTGTGACAGGCCCTACTGGACCAGCAGGAACAACTAATCCTGCATCATGTTCATGCGTTGCTCAAATGAGAAATGTAATAGAACAAATAATTGAATTATACCCAAACGATAACTTAATCGTTGCAATGGAAAGTGGTGACAACGCTAGTGGAAGACCTGGTTCATTATTACCCGGACCAGATAGTAATCCTGATGCTGGATTATTTCAATTAGTAAATAATCAAGGGACACCAGAAGAAGCTTTATCAATTTGCAGAATAGTTTCAATAACGATTACAAGCAGTACGTATAACGATGCAATTACCTACTTACCAGCACCGGTTCCTAGTCCTACTGGCTGTGATGCAAATTGTGAGGCTGCAATAAGAAGTTATGTACCCGTTAACACAACTAGTGTAAGCATTAAAGCGGGTGGGCAAACCGTTGCTCAAGGAACCGTTTTAAAAAACGAATATGGAATTTTAGTTATCACCGGAAACAATAACAGTAATCCTGCCTTTGTTTCAACTTGTAAAGCCGAAATAATAAATAAATAAGAAAAAACATTTAGCTTTTTTAATTAAGCTAAATGTTTTATTTTGCTCTTGCTTTAACATAATACCTTTCTTTACCGCCTTTGGTACAAGTAACAAGCGTTACTATTCGTTCGTTTTCGTTATCTGGTTGTGCTAAGTACGAAGCATCATCCTTACTGGTTACACCATATTCATATACGTAATATTTAACTGTCCTTCCGGTTAAATCAGTTATTTCTACCACGTCATTATTAACCAATCTATTTATTTTTATAAAATAATTACCCCTCATGAAATTATGTCCACCAATTGCCACGTTACCATTTTCGTTTAGGTTTGGACCAGACATCTTAACCAACGCCGTATTATACGCTCCAGCGGTATTTTCCTTTAGAATTGGTTGGTATATGTTTATTTTCCTAATCCTTAGTTTACCAAGTACGGTATATTTATATCCTCCGTATGATACAGTAGCTTCCGTTACTGGGTTATCCTCGTCATTTTTACTTATCTCATCATCAATTTTATCAATTATTCCGTTAGCAAGTTCTTGCCTTTTTCTTTCTCTAAAATTACTGTATAAAAACATGGCAACAGCAACATAAAGCGCAATAATAACTAAGACTATTATGGTATTTACAACCTTTTCTTTATTAATTTTACTAAGTATGTTCTTTATCTTCATACTACACCTCTATAAATGGTTTTAATAACTCATAACCAAAGAAATAAGTAAGTAACCCTAACACTACTAAAACAATAAGAGATATATAAACACCACTCATAAATTTATCTTTCTTCTTTGGTGGTTTTACGTTTTCGTTTTCAGAAACATCCACCATGTCCATATCGTTCATTAGCTATCCCCACTTTCCGTTTTGCTATTATCAACGTATATTAATTTACCACTATAATTATAATACTCGTTTTTTACAATTATATAATTTTCATGTGCCTCATACTCCATGTTAAACGATGTTAAATTTATCTCATTTTCATCTTCGGTCGTTAAAAGTGCATCTTTTTCATCGGTTGCAATCTTAATAATCGGATAATCTTCATCAAAAATAACGTTATTATACCTGGTTTTATTTATTCTTTTTCCATTCTTATCGTGTAAGGTAAACTTGCTTTCTTTCTTAACGGCATAAAAGACGTTATTGTTATTTACACCAGAAAGTGTTTTTACCTTTGAAGACGCATCCTTAACCTCTTCATTTTCAAATTCAATTATTACTTTACCATCAGAGTTTATAACACCATATCCACCATCAGTTTTAGCGATTGCTTCACCATACGAATCAAACTCTTCTGCTTCTAGGTAATGTGTATCATTTATAAGCTCACCATCACTATTAAGGTATCCGTAAGTACCATCAGAGTAACGTACTATCGCGACCCCGTTTTTATACGCTTTATATATATCAAAGTCAGCCTCTATGGTCTTAAAGATTTCTCCGTTCTTAACCAAGATGATTGACCTTGTATTTCTCCTGTAATTATGTTCGTAATAAATAAATATGTCATCACCATAGAAAACCTCGTCTTCCGTAAGACCTTTTTTTACTTGTTCAAGCGTTTTAGTACTTATGTATTCATATTCATAAGAAGTATTTATCGCTCTTAAAATACCAGTTTCTATCGATGGTATGGTTAAACTATTATAACTTTCTGATTCTACTAGTACCTTGTTATCTTGAACGTATAAATACCTTTTCGTACCATTTGACGTAACTTCGTAAAACACGTTATTTTCCTCTGGTGTTATTTCATTTAAAGTCGGTGAAGAAACTACGGTACCATCATTTAGATTAACTATTTGTGATGAAGAATTAATTGTTACAACACCATACCTTTGATAATCATCGTTAGTAACTTTACAAGGATTAACCTCTATTTGCTTATCATCCTCATCAGTTAATTTATATTCAAAAATATCCTTACCAGATGAGTTTATTAACCCAACCATGTTTCCGTTCACGTATGAATATACTCCGTTTTTATATGCTATAGAATCATACTCAAATGGCGTTTTTTCTTTTAAATCCGAATCAAGTATTCCATACTTAAGTCCTTTTTTTGTAGACTTCGAAGCAATTATATCAGTGCCTGCCCGAAACAAAGAAAAGTATTCACCAGTTGGAACAACTTCTTTTCCACCTTTATCAATGATTAAAGGTAGGTTAGAAGAATTTTTAACAATTGCATAACCCTTTATAAACTCCTCTCCATATGAATACTTAGGATTTACTATTTTATCACCGGTAAAATCAATGTATCCGTACTTTTCGTTTTGAACGATTCTAATTGGTTGATTATCACTTGCATATACCCTTAAACTATTTAAGGCATCACCAGTTTTATTTATAAAAAGCTCAAACCCTATAAGCATTACGATTATAACGTATAACATGGATTTTTTAACTATTTTTCTTGTCTTAGCACTCTTTATATTAAAGTCTTTTATTGATGGTTTATATTCATCTAGTTTTTCTTTTGAACCATCTATTTCGATTTTATTTTTCTCGTTATCATTTTCTTCTAATAACTTTTCTAAAGCTTGGTTTTCTTTAGAATCCTTTGTTTCTTTTACATCGATAAAATCAAGCATCTCATCTATTTCATCCGATACTTTTTTATCCGCTTCAAAATCGAGCATTTCGACGGTATCATCCAAGGAAGGCTTAGGATTTTCAAAATCAAGCGTTTCAATCTCTTCTTTTTCTTCTTTATTTTTCATGCAAGCCCTCCTTTCCTATCTAACATAATTTTATAATAAATAAAAGCAAAGTGCAAGGTGATTTACCATCAATGTAAACAAAAATTAATTAAAATTATTATTAAAAAAAAGAGCCTTGAACTCCTTTTACGCTTGTACGTAATTTATCGTTACGCTTAAATTATTAAATTGTAAGTCACGTTCTGGAAGTTCGGTTGATTCTTCTCCAGTAACGTAACCATTTTCTCCTTCAATTAATTTCATGTATCCACCCGAAATACCAAGCTTTTTTCTTTCACTTGCGTTTAATGGATCATTAACCTTAACAAGTTTGTTGGTATCAAGATACATAACTACAAAACTAATATTATCATTTACTTTTTGAATATCCTCTTCAGTTACTTCACCATCATTATCCCAGTCACATGATTCTACAGGCGATGATAAAGTACAAAGAGGGCTTATTTCAATTGATTCTATCTTTGCATCAATTGTTCCATCGTTTACGATGTCAAAAGCAAATGCCACACCATCATTTGGTTTTGTTAGAGTAAAGTTTATTCCAGTTATTGTTGTTGCGTTTAGAGTTGGGTCTTCTTTAAGTGTTGCATCTCCTACAACATTTGTAGCTAAATTTTCAAAATGAATATCCCATGTAGCGGTATTAACGTTTGCCGTTCCGTTAATTGTTAACATCTGTGATAATGATGCAAACGCAACCGTTAATCCTAATACCGCCACTATTAATGCTACCAAACTTAGTACTTTTATTTTTCTTTCTTTTTCCACTTTTACACCTTCTTATTTTACTATTTTCTGTGCTTATAATATCAAACATCATCATCCTCGTCAAGGTAAAAAAAAGAATAGCTTGACTATTCTTTAAACTCAAATATTAAATCCATTATTTGAACTTTATCACCATACTTTGCCCCCATTTCCAAAAGCTTATCATCAATTCCCATCGCCCTTAGTTTTCTTGCGAAGCGAACGGCACCTTCATCCGTAAACTTGGTCATCTTAAAGAGTTTTTCTACCTCTTTACCCTTAACAACGTATATATCATTATCACGTGTAATGGTAAATGGTTGTTCTTTTTTAAACTTATATAATACGTGTGATTCAAAAGCATCATCTTCAAATAATGGTTCTTCCTTTATCTTATCAAGTTCGTTGGCGATTGCAACTAAAACTTCGTCCAAACCAGAACTAGTGATTGCACTTACCTCATAAATTGGTAGGTTATATTTTTCCTTAAACCTTTTTAAATTATCTTTAGCTCCGTCTAAATCCATTTTATTGGCTATTACGATTTGTGGTTTCTTAATTAGTTTCTCATTAAAATCCTTTAACTCTTTATTTATTACTTCATAATCATCCAAAGGATCCCTTCCTTCAGAACCAGACATATCAAGGACGTGTGCAATAACGCGAGTTCTTTCTATATGTTTTAAGAATTTATCTCCAAGTCCTTCACCTAAGGAAGCACCTTTTATTAAACCGGGAAGGTCAGCTGCTACAAACGTTCTTCCATCAATCGTCCTTACAACTCCTAAGTTTGGGTTTAACGTGGTAAAATGATACGCTGCAATCTTCGGCTTTGACTTAGAAATTTTAGATAGAATGGTTGATTTTCCAACCGAAGGCATTCCAACAAAACCAACGTCTGCAAGCAATCGCAACTCTATTTTAAGGTTCTTTTCCTCACCAGGTTCGCCATGTTCAGAAAAGTTAGGAGCAGGATTAGAAGCCGTTGCAAAAGCAGTGTTTCCCCGGCCTCCACGGCCTCCTTTAGCAACTATTACCTCATCATCTTTTTTTGTTAAATCAGCGATTATAAGACCGGTATCCAAGTCCTTTATCGTGGTACCAACTGGTACTTTTATAACGACGTCTTCGGCACCCTTACCATTTTTGTTCTTACCGGATCCATTTGCACCCTTAGGTCCTTTTATAAGTTTATTATACCTTAAATCAAGTAACGTCCTAAGCCCTAGATCAGTTTTAAATATAATGTTAGCTCCCCGGCCTCCATTACCTCCAAAAGGACCTCCGTCTGGTATGTATTTTTCCCTTCTAAACGCGGTACATCCATCACCACCATTACCAGCTTTAACTTTTATTATGACCTCATCTACGAACATACTTTCAACCTCTTTTCATATATAGTATATCACATTATTTATTTTTTCTTTTTTCTTTTAACACCAAAACCGACACTTGCTCTTTAGCTTTTTGAGGTATATATTTATCAAGTTCTAACGCACGTTCTAGCCTTAGCAACAACTTTTTCTTTTGTTCATCATCTAACTCATCATGTTTTCCAACTATGTTTTCTTTCGTTATTCTTTTCATTCCAGTAAACATATCATCAGAATCCATATGGCACGTATAAATAAACCTACCTCTTTTACATATATAAATTAGCTTTTCTTTAGTGCCATATAGAGATAAAACATCTCCGAATTTATGTTTAGAAATATTTTTCGATTTATCTAGATTCTTTTTAGAAGTATTATTTCTATGTTTACCTATTTCTTGTTTTCTTTCATGAATATCACCATCAGAAAAAGTAATTTTTCTATCATACTTAGGAATAACTTTTCCAGGTATATAATTCAACCAATAACTATGATCTAACTCTATGTAACGCTCTTTTGGGTTTGATAGAACAATTCCTCTGTGCCTATTTGTTTTTTTAATTTCTACCAGCTCTTCTCTTTTTAAAAAATACGTGTTTATATAATACAAGAAACAATTAAAAAAGTCCATAGCCAGGACTTTAATTATTGTTTGAAACTCGCATCTAGATAATATATTTGTCTACGTTCTTTAAAATATTGCTTTTCAAAATCAGTCATTACGTTTTCTATTTTTCTTTCGTCGTTGTGTAAGTCCAAACTAACCTTATCAAAAGAATACCAATACTGACTTAAACTTTCTAAAGCGGACGCAAACAATATCTTATTATCAGTTTTCAAAATAATATGCTTATTCTTTTTAAAAATTCTATCATATAACTTAAGATAACTTTCATGAGTAAACCTTTTTTTCTCATCCTGTCTCTTAGGCCATGGTTCTGAAAAAGTTAGATAAATCGTATCTATTTCCTTTCCGAAAAAATTGATTATGTCCCTTGCATCAGAGCATATTATTTTAAGATTACTAATATTACTACCTTTTATGTTATTTATTGCCGTTGCGGTTTGTGATTTATCTCTTTCTAATCCAACATAGTTGACGTTTGGATGCTTTTTTGCCATTTCTATAATAAAACTGCCTCTTCCCATCCCAAGCTCTAAACATATTGGGTTATTATTATTAAAAACAGTGTTCCACTTACCTTTATACTTTTCTGGATCCTTTACAAGATAAACACTGTTATTCATAATTTCATCCGCGTTTTTTATAACGTTATAGCGCATACGTATCACCTCAAAAAAATTTTATCATATTTTAGTTAATATTAAAAGAAAAACACATGTTTTTAAAAAACATGTGTTTATTTATTACTTTTACTTTAACGTTTTTGAATAACCCTGCATATTAATACTACAATCTGGAACGAAAGCATCTAGACTACTAGGAGACTTTTCGTCTATTACGTAGATGTTATCATACTCATCTATTTTACCTTCCAAATCATCATAACTTACCGTTCTATATGATATAGTATCATTATCATTTTCTACTACGTAACAAATGACTTCCGCCGAACTTTTTGAAGAATATATACCTAAACACTCATACCCTTCAACCCTTTCCTGCTGTGATAGTATGGTTCTGTTATCATTACGATGCACGTAGTAAACTTTATCATGAAAACTATTATCGAATTTATCACTAGCTATGTCTGGGTTACTTTTACTAGGAGAATTATCCTCATCAACGTATGATATCTCATTGTTTAAATAAGTCACCGAAAATAAAGTAAGACCAGTTGTTAATAAAATGGTTGATAAACCCAAAGCAATTATCTTCTTATTTTTTGTATTCATTTGAATCATCTCTTTCTTCTTAAGTGAGTATATTATACACTTAAACTTAAAAAAAGTCTATTACTAGACTTATTTTTCAATATAAACACTTACTTGTTTTTTATCTCTACCCTTGCGTTCAAATTTAACATAACCGGTAATTAACGCATACAAAGTATGATCTTTTCCCATACCAACGTTGTTACCTGGATAAATCTTAGTTCCTCTTTGACGATAAATTATTGAGCCTGCTGGAATTAATTCTCCATCAGCTGCTTTAGCACCTAATCTACGTCCTGCAGAATCACGTCCGTTGTGGGTAGAACCCTGAGCTTTTACGTGTGCAAATAATTGGATTTGTAACTTAATCATAAGTTTTGCCTCCCATCTATAAAATTTTGATATTTTTACTATAATCTTTTTCTAACTCTTTTAACATGTCTACCATGTTAACAAAAACCTTGTTAATAACGTCATCTTGTTTTAAAATACTAGTTTCAATCAAACCAGGTTTATCCGTTGCTACAACTGATTCTTTATCTAACTTAAGCGCCAAGTTGATACTTGTTATAACAATGGAGCTTACCGATGCACACACGATGTCTTTCCCATACTCATCATGGTTAGCATGACCAGAAACCTTAAAACTTTTAATGACGTTTCCATCATAATTTATCTTAACCTTAATCATTACGCCCACCGATTAATTACACATTAATTTTAGTAATAGTAAGTTTGGTATATGGTTGACGATGACCTTGTTTTTTATGCGAACTTTTCTTTGGTAAATACTTAAAGATTACGATCTTTTTTTGTTTACCATGCTTTTCTACTTTAGCTTCAACGCTAGCACCCTTTACGTATGGAGTACCAACCTTGTTATCAGCCATGATTACTTTGTCGAAAGTATAAGTTTTTCCAGCTTCTACGTCTAACTTTTCAACATAGATTACTGAACCTTCTTCAACACGGTATTGTTTACCACCAGTTTCAATAACTGCCTTCATAAATAATTCCTCCTTCTTTTTAAACTTAGACTCACCATTAAGGTACATAATTGTTTACTAAAACCTTTTCTGTGTGGTTGAAGAACAAGAAGTTCATTCAAACGAATTAATTTTATCATATAATGATGCGTTAGTCAAACCTTTTTGATAAAACAAATTTCTCGTCATAATAATGTTTTCCAATTAGAAAATAATGTTTTTTTCTTCTTCTAAAAGAATCAATCTTACCATCTTTTACATACACGTAATTTCTGGCGCTGGTCCCGTATAAAAAACGTTCAAAAAGTAACCTGTTAAATAAATATGGAACATCCTTTATATGATGGATTATCTTTGATATAACAAAACTTATTGTTATTATGTAACCATACTCTATTTTTTCGTTAAATAGTAAAAAATAAATAATAACAACTAACAACATAAGAGCGGATACAACGTTTATTAACTTAAGTGACTTCTTATATGGTAAAAACATACTAAAAAAAGTTAATAATAGCTTGGAGCCATCAAGTGGAACAATGGGTAAAACGTTAAATAAGAATATAGAAATATTATATTTATTTATCATAAAAAACAATTTATTATTAATAATTTCAAAGTGGTTTAATAATGCGCATATAATAAACAATAAACCTTGAAATAAAAAACCTGCTATGGCAATTAATATTTCTTCTTTAAATGGTTTGTCTATTTCTTCATCATAAGTAATAAATCCTCCCGCAATGGTAATATCTATTCTCTTTATGTCCCAACCAAACAAAGTCGAAACCAAAACATGACCGGCTTCATGCACCATGATTATAAAAAACAAAGCAATTACGTCCTTAAATAAGCCTGATATCAAAGATATGAATATTATTAATAAAAAAAACGGTGAAAAAAATATTTTTTTATAAATATTCTTCATACGATAAATACGTTCCATCTTTTTCAAATATTAAGTATAATTTCCCACTTGTTCTTCCGAGTAATTCTCCTTTTTCTACATAATCATAAAGACTAACTTCCAAATCATCAATACACCCATACGTTATTTCAAGTCCTTCTTTATCTTGAATCTTAATAAGGTTACCATATTTTTCATTGCTTTTTTTCTCAACCACTATTCCGCTTTTTAAGGCTGATAAGGTAAAATCCTTCGAAACCGTTAACATGTATCCATTATTCTCTTTTTTTATGTCAGAGTAAGTTATTTTTTCCGTGCTAACTACCTTTGTATCATCCTTAATACTGTTTTTAAATGGTAATGCATCCCCTAAATACTTACTGTAAAGATTATAAATTTTAGCAAAAGACAAAGAGTTATTGTACACTACTTTTTTAAAGTTAGCTTTGTTGTCATCTCCTTGCCTTATATATATTAACGCTCCTAAAAACAAAATAACAACTAATAGTGACTTTATAAAAACCCTAAACAAAAATCTTGACAAAGTATTTCCATCAACGTTTTCCTTTTTATCTTTTTTTATCTTTTTTTCATATAAATCAAAACGGCTATTCATGTTAATCACCTAATTTATTAATATGTACGTCTTTTCTTTCTATTACAAAAAAGACATCTTATCCCAATAAATAACAAATATAAAATAACAAAGAAAATAGAATTTATAAAAGTACTTTTTACCCCCATATTAATAATGTAATTTACGTTTACGTTAGTACATAAAACCGCAAATACAAACATCGTTATGTTATAAATTACAACCATTAAGTAATAAGTAAAAACATATAGGAAAAAATTATTGTTCTTAAGAATCATTTTACATAAAAATAAGATAAAAACATATAAAAAGCCATGAAAAATTACTAGGTTAGTGTACATAAGATCATAAATTACCCCGAATAAAAAACAAGTAACATAAATATTTTTCTCTTCTACTTTAAAACTGCTTACTATAACGATTACCGCAATCATAAAAAAAGGAATAAACTCCCTTAAAATGTTTGGCATTATAGAAGATAAAAAAAGTGATATTAAAAAAAGTATTATTATAGCAATCATTTTCCCTCCTTTACTACCGGTACCAAAACATACATCAAATCATCAAAGTTAACACTTGACTCTACCCATATGGTTCTTGATAGCCCATAATTATCAGATTCCTCCTTTACCACCTTACCAACGTATATTCCTTTGTAGGATTCGTTATCATACCCCGACAAAACAACACTATCACCTGCTAATACACTAGCTTTACTAGTAACATCTGTAATTTTAAACAAACCATTTTTTACTGAATAATCACTTAACATACCAGCTACTACCCCATCATTTGTCTCTATCAAAACGGATCTTAAGTTATTTTCGTTAATACTAGTTAAAAGTTTAACTTCACTTACATTTTTACTTGTTTTAGATATAAAGCCAATTAATCCTTCGGCGTTAATAACCGGTAAATCCTTAGAGATCCCGTCATCATAACCAACACCTATATCAACTATATCAAACCATGTTTTGGAAGTATGATTGACTATTTTAGCGGCTACATAACTACTTTTTTCTTGCTTTAAACCAAGCATTTTTTTTAAATTATTATTTTCGTTTTCCAAATACTTTATTTTAGAATTAATTATGTTTTTGGACACGTTAGAGGTAGAGTAAGCATTATCAATAAAAAAACTATTTATACCGCCAGAAATATTTTTAAAGAAACTCTCTAAAAACAAATATCTTCTTTCGGATACCAACAGCGATAAACACACATAAAACAAAAAAATTAAAATAACTATAAAACTTATTACGTTTCTTTTTTTCTTATTTATCTTTCCGTTTATTCTTTTTTTCATATTTACCTTCCTATTAATTCATTTTCATAAAAACTATAATAATTATTCTCTCCTATTATTACGTGATCAATAACGGGTACTCCTTGTAAGTTACCTATCTTAACTAACGCATTAGTTACGTTTATGTCCTCACTTGATGGGATTACATTTCCAGAAGGGTGATTATGGACACATATTATATAAGCAGCCGAGGCCAAATACGCTTCTTTAAATATCTCTCTTGGGTGAATTAAACTCTTATTTAACGTCCCTTTAAACAATAACTTTTTATCAATTAACCTTTTTTGTTGGTTTAAGTATAAACAGTAAAAGCATTCCTGTGTTTCACCAGCAAGTTCCGAACTAAAATGCTTATATATTTTTTCCGCACTATTACACCTTAAGTTATTATCAAGCGGTCTTTGTTCGTAAACCCTTCTTCCAAGTTCTAAAGCAGCTAAAAACTCTATCGCTTTTACCGCCCCAATACCATTTATGTTAATAAGTTTACCAAGTGAAAGCCTTTTTAAATCAGATACGTTCTTTACCAACTTTAACACCTCGTTTGCCAAGTACTTAGAAGAATAATCCCTGGTCCCCGTTTTTAAAATGATGGCAATAAGTTCGTTAGTAGATAAATTTTTAGCACCATATTTAACTAACCTTTCCCTTGGGCGTTCCTCTTGTGGAACGTCTTTTATAAGCACGTTATTCACCATTTACAACCACACTTTCATAACAAGATAAAATCTGTTTTTCTATGATAAGTAATGAGTCTTCATCTTCCGTTGCGTCCAGTAATTTTTCATACTCGTTTAAATTCTGAATAAACTCATCATTATCAATTCGTTCTTTTACAACCGATAACTTAATACCTTTATTATCATATATTTTTTTTACCTTATTAGCAGTTTCTTCTTTCTTGGTTATTCCCACGTAAGCATAAACCTTATTTTCTTTTTCTATGTATATATACCTATCAACGTTTGTTACATTATCCGACATTTCATCTTGCGAATCATAAGTTCCATACTTTAATAAATAAACATAATTATCGTAGCTAATTACGTTTTGTGTATCTATTTTTTCATACCTATCAAACGTAAGCTTTCCTAAAAAAGCCCCAGATACCAATGCTATTAAGACCCATATAATAGTTTTTTTCATATCCATCACCCAAATACATATTAAGCTAAAAAACTTAAAATTACTGTCGAAAAAAAGAACCAAAAAGGTTCTTTTAAAATATATCTTATTCTTGCACAAATTCAAGTGTTATTTCATCTTCAAAAGTTCTTTGTTCTTTTGATAAGTATTCAGATTCTGGTTTTATAGCAAACACTAACTTGCAATGTTTTGTCGTTCCTTTTTCAATAATATCATTTTTGGTTAGTTTCTCGTTCGTATCTACATCATATATCATGTAATCAAAATTTAAAATTAATGAATAATCATTAGCATTAATAGCACTATTTCCATCGAAATCATATTTTTTACATTCTTCCCAATTTGATGAAGACCCAATCGTGCCTGTACAGTTTCCATAACCATTCATAAATAAATTAGTTTTTAAATCAGTATTCAAAACAGCATCAATCGTCCCAGCATTTACTATATCAAAATAGTAAGTAACAGAATCACCTGGTTTTGTAACCGACATATTAAGTCCACTTATCGTTGTTGCGTTTAACGTAGGTGATCCTTGAGCTTCGGCTCCTCCTTCTATATCCGGTCCGGTTAAATTTGCAAAGTGAATATCCCAACTTGCAGAATCAACTGATGCCGTTCCATTTATTGTTAAAGTTTGTGATAGCGCCGCAAACGCAACCGTAAGCCCTAATACTGCTACAACTAATGCTACAACAGTTAGTTTTCTTATTTTTCTTTCTTTTTCCACTTTTACACCTCTACTTTTTACTTTTTCTATGTTGATAATATCAAATATCCCCCCCCGGTCAATGTTTTAAAAAAAAGTTGATAATTATTTACGTTTTTTATATAATATATATGAAGGAAGTAGCTTAACTAGTTGCTTTCCGTGTTTTTGAAACTGAAAAACAAGGCTAGCTTAAACTAACCTTGTTTTTCTTTTAATAATTTATAATAACAATCACTGCTATTACAAGCATTAAAACGATAATTAATTTGATGTTAAACTTTATTTCAAATCTAAATCTCATAACTATCACATCCCTTCTTATTCAAAAAGAAATGGAAAACTTTCGATTAGTTCTTTTTACTACCTCCTCATGCTTATAGTTAGACATATCTTTTTAAATTCCCCCTAAAAAAAGAAAAAAAATTAGGAAAAAACCTAATTTTATATCAAATTATTTCGCTTGAAAACATCAACGTTTTTCTTGGTATACACGTTAACTTTACAACTTTTAGTTATCTTACAAAAACACAAACCATTTATAACAAAATCATTTTTATCATCCAAATCAAAACTTGTTTTATTTAAATCTCTTAAGTAATCATTAGTGTTCAAGTTAATTCTTTTTACCTTTATTTCGTTGGATAAGTATAGCGTAAAACTATTTTTCTTGTCAGATAAATAATCTATCCTAGCGTAATTTCCTATTATAATTGATTGATAAGGTTTCATTTGGTAAGTCCTTGGTTTTATTTCAACCTTTGGCATTATAATTTTAACTTCCGATGGTTTAACACCGGTTAAATAGTTATTATTACTTACTAGACCAGGAGTATCAATTAAAGTTAAATCATCGGATAAGTTAACCTCAATAACATCTAGCGTTGTTGCTGGTAAGCTACTTGTTGTTATAAAGCCTTCTTTTTTTGCGTATGACTTGATTATTTGGTTAATAAGGGTAGATTTACCAGCGTTAGTATTACCTACTAAATACACGTTTTTACTACTTTTATTTTTCATTATAATCCGCATCAAAGCATCGATGTTATAATTTTTGTTACTACTTACAAATATTATATCACTAACATTTATATCATAATTTTCTTTTATGTAATTTAACAACTTTGCTTCTTTAACAGATTTAGGAAGTAAATCCTTTTTTGTTATAACAAGAACAACTTTACCTTTAAAGTTATTTATGTAATTTAAGCTCTCATCAAGGGTAAATATATCACATAAGAAAAGTATTAAATCATTTTTATTTTTTATTCCATCAAAAATTTCTTGATAATTGTTTATGTCTTTTTTTATAACTTGATAATCACCATAGTTTTTTATTCTAAAACACCTTTTACAAACAAGTGCTTTCTCTTTAACTTTTTCATCGACAAAGCCAGGTTCTAAAGGATTAGTAGTTTGAAATACGGCTCCACATCCTAAACATTTTTTATTCATAATACTTACCCTTTTTTAATATGTTTTTTTCTTCAAAGGTTTTAAAAATTCGTTTTTCAATTTGTCTGTTAAGCCATGTTTCCTTTTCGTCTATCTCGCTCATTGGATTTACCAAAATGGTCGTTAGTCCCATTTTATTTCCACCTTGAATGTCCGTTAAAAGCTGGTCTCCAATTGCGGCTACTTCTTCTTTTTTTAACTTATACTTTCTTAATATATACCTATACTTATAAGAAAAAGGTTTTAATGAAATGCAAGCTATATCAACATCATAATAGGAACCAAACTTACCTACTCTTTTGGGAAAATTATTTGAAAATAAAATTATCTTAAAATCCTTTTTTAACTTATCAAACAACTTTTTTGTTTCTTCGTATAAAACCACTTCTTTAGCAGGAGAAATAGTATTATCAAGATCAAACAAAAGACATTTAATACCACTTTTTTTAAGTTTTTTATAATTAATAGTAAAAATACTTTCTTGATAAACATCTGGTATAAATCTTTCAAACATTACTTATCCTCCTTATCTTCTATTTCGTAAAACGTTAGGTCATCCTTCTTTTTCCCTAAACTAATTTTATCATAAAGTTTAATTCTTTTCCTTCTATCATTACTATCTAAGTATTCATTATAGGTCATTAAGTAGTTATGTTTTTCATCATAAGTTCCATTTTGGGCATAAACTTTATCAAGCTTAACCGCACGACGAGCATACCAAATAGCAATGACGAATAAAAGTGCCATTATGATAATTAGCGGCAACGCTTGAAAAAGTAAAAGTTGAACACTACTGTTATAATTTATATTTAAACTTCCAAGCAAAGCCATTAAATTATTATAAGTACCATGAATTAACGTTGGTATTATTATGGCAAATGCAAAGTTAGTATACTTTTTTGTCTTATCCTTAGAAAAAGTTCCAAGACTTGCAAAATAACCAATAACGATTCCACATATTACGTGAAGCGGAATAGTCGTAAAATCCCTCATGAGAGCAAGGCTGATGCTGTTTGACACCGTACTTTCTGAAAAAGCATACATTACGTTTTCTAACCCAGCGAAAGAAAGGGCAATAAGCATCATATAAACAACACCATCATATATATCATCATAATGCTTATTATCAAAAATGAACAAGAAGAAGATTGCGAACTTAGACACTTCTTCAATAAGCGCCCACACGTAAGTTAAAATAACGCTATTTGAAAAATATGGCATAACGAGTTCTTCTAAATATCCAGCAAGCGCTACCGTTAATATTCCTGATAATAAACATATTATAACGTTTTTTGATGGCTCTTTACTTTTTCTATCGGTGTATAAAACAAAAATAACCAATAGTAAAGTCGGTACCAAAGACGCTAACAAAACAACTAGTCTTTCGTAAAAGTAATAGTAATTATTGAACAAGTCAAAATTAAAACTTACGTCTATCATACTACTTTCCTTTCCGTTATTTTAAGAAAAATAATTTTAAGCTAACCTCTCTTATAGAATCATCTTCCCTAACAACAACTTTGTATAAACCTTCGTTATAAGTTATGGTATTTTCTTCTTTCTTCACACCGAAACTTATTTTAGGTTCTTTTTCATCACTTACGGTTTTATATGACAAATAAGCGATTAAAGTATTTATTAAAAATAAAACTACTATACTCCATAAAATAATATCACCAATTTTATTTTTTTTCATATTTATATGTTCCTTTATCTTTTTTATTATAACATAAATGATTATTATTTTTTCATATAATTTGTTAGGAGTGATAAATTTGTTTTTTAGCATTATAACTGAGATTATAAAAGGATTAATAATAGGAACTGGTAGTTATGGAAGCAAAACTTTTCCCGACCCACTACCCAAGAATGAAGAAGAAGAACTAATAAAAAAGATGTTATCCGGTGATAAAAAAGCAAGAAACAAACTTGTTGAGCATAATTTAAGATTAGTCGCGCACATAGTAAAAAAATATGACAATGGTAAAAACGACGTTGATGATTTAATAAGCATTGGAACGATTGGTTTGATAAAAGGAATTGATACATTTTCTAATAAAAATGGTACAAGACTTACAACGTATGCCGCAAGATGCGTAGAAAACGAAATACTGATGTATTTTAGAAGTGATAAAAAAAACCAACGAAACATAAGTATAAACGAATCAGTTGGATTTGATAAAGACGGTAACGAAATATCATTTTTAGATATTTTAAAAACACCAAACCCAGATTACGTAAGTGATATAGCGCTTCAAGATAACATAAAATTACTATATAAATACATTGATGTTTTAACAAACAGAGAACGAGAAATCATAATAAAAAGATATGGTCTTTTTAATACGAAAGAACAAACCCAAAAAGAAATTGCAAAAGAATTTAACATATCAAGAAGCTATGTATCAAGGATTGAAAAAAGAGCCCTAACCAAAATATTAAGAGAGTTCATCAGAAATAAAAAAAGTAATTAAAAATGCACTTCATAAGAAATGCATTTTCTATTTTTTGATTACGTAAATAATACCACCAATAAGTCCGAAAGCAATTATTGATAATCCCATTATAATAAGTGGATTTTTCTCAACCGATATGCTAGAAGTATCAGTTTTTGTATCCTCGTCTTCAACCGATATATTCAAAGTATAGACCTTTTTGGTTCCATCTTCCGCCGTTACGGTTATTTTAACTTTAGAGCCATCTTTAAGATTCTCATTACCATCTATTTCCACACCGGCATTTTCATCTGATAAAGCATAATCGATCGTTAATTCTTTAACGCCTTTCTTGATTTTAATATTATACGTAAACTTATCATCTTCTAGTTTAAAAGATTTTACTTCTTTTATCGTTAGTTCCTTTAATGTTGCATCAGCGGTCAAAGCTTCTCTTGCAATGTTTATTGTATATGCTCTTTTAGAACCATCTTCTGCTGTTACAGTTATTGTTATACGATTATTTTCTCCCGCTACCAACTCCTCATCAGCATTATTACTAATGACCATGTTAGCCTTACTATCTTCCAAAGTAGCATCTATACTAACAGTTCTAACCGTACTTGCAACCGTTGCTTCATAAGTATAAACACTTGAACTAAAACTTGGTGATAAAACTACCTCATCACCATCATCACCAGTTATGTTAAGGCTACTTAAGTTGTTATTATTAGACTTAGGTGTCTGCGTTGTTACAGGTGCTGTTGTTTGTTGTTGTGTTGAATTAGTAGTTGTGCTATTATTCATACCAATATCTATACTTTTGGAAATCAAAACCTCATTCCCATAATCATTTTTTACTATTGAAAAAGTTATTGTTCCACTATTAACTGTTGTCTGAAAAGTAACCGACCCACTAGACGCTCTCAGTTTACCCGAAGATTCAACATCTTCAGCGCTAGTAAGTTTCGCATTACTATATTTTAGTATATAATCCGAATAATTACTTACGTCCTGCCAAGAAAAAGTATAAGTATTATTACTTCCTTTTTTTATTTCAGCATTTAAAGCGTTAACACTTACCATACCAACAAACATAAATATAATTGACACTATTAAACTACTTAAGAACCTTCTCATAAAAACACCTCGTTATTCTAAATATAATTTTAATATAAATGCTTTCATAAGTCAATTTTAAATATTGCATATGTAAAAAGGATAAGTTAAAATCTTATTCTTCTATATTTTACCTATTATTTTTCTTATTTCCTCTTGAATATCATCAATATATCTTAATTTACCATCATTATCACATTTTACAATGTCAAACTTTAAATAATCTGCAACAAAACTAGAGTTATCATAAATTTTCTTCATCAAACCATTATCTCTTTCATAAACATCGTTCTTAACACCATCATTATCGGTTCTTTTATTTCTCATGTTTGACACAACATCAAAATCAGCGGTTAAAAAAATTACTTTATCAGGTTCTTTTATACCCAACTTATTGTACTCATAATCGGATACATAATTAATAAATTCTTTTTTTTCATTAATGTCAGACATTAATGAAGTTTGATATATCAAACTTGAGGTTGTATACCTATCAAGTAATATTATATTTCCTTTTTCATATTCCTTTTTTAATTCATCTTTCCAAGTAAGCGCTCTATCAACCGCATACATAGTATTAATAAGATATGGTGATAGTTCTTCTGGTAAACCAAACTCTCCTTTTAAATAATTTTCTGCTAAAAAGCCTTGCTTTGAATTATAGGTAGGAAAATGATGACTACATACATTATATCCTTTGTCTTCAAAATATTGTTTTAGTAAGTTATATTGCGTTGTTTTGCCAATACCATCACAGGCACCTTCGATTACTATTAATTTTCCTTTCATTACCTCTAACCTCCAATAACATTATATCACGTATTAAATCAATTAAAAACGCTTTGTGTATTGTTTTAAAAAACTTATTTTATTTTCGATATCATCAAACGTAAAGTCACATAATTCTGTTGCTAAATCAATGTTTTCCTTTAGGTAGTCTTCATCATAAAAACGTTTTAAAATATATTTTTCCTTCCTGTAATCGAACAACTCTTCATCAATTTCTTTTTCTTTTACTGCAAGTAGAAAATTCGCGAAAAAATTAATGTTATTTTGCCAAATAACAGGGTTTAAACTACCATTTGGGCATCTTATTTCAATGGTGTTTTTACTTTTGTTATTATCAACGTTTTTTAAACATAAACCATAACACTTAACACAAACGTTATTTAATCTACTAATTAGTTCTTGAGTATCACAAGTACAATAAAAATTATCTAAGTTATTTAATAATAAATTCCTTAAATAATATGCATACTGAGCATAAAAACTCCTTAAGTATTCATTCTCGCCACTTGCAAATTTATAAATAACTGGTTCATACATAATCCACGCTTTAATAAGTTTAATCCAAGTATTAAATTCACGATCGAGGATGTAAGAATCAAAGTGAATGTGTCCTGAGGCGGCATCATAAATTTTTGCATCCTCTTCTTTTAATTTATCTAAAACATATTTTAAATTATTCCATGTATCAATCGAATCAATCATTGGTTTAGAATTAATTTCACCACCATCAGGAATGGTATCCTCCTTTTTATTAATCCACGATTCAGGTAATTCAAAATCTATTTTTTTTAAACCTTCATATTCTATTTCAAGACCAAACAAAACATTTTTAGGTAAATCTAACTTATCTTTATAACCAAACTCATAATCATCTACAAACTTTATTAAATTTTTAAACATAATACCACCATACTTATAAAGTATAACACAAAAAGTGTAAAATAAAGTGAGTGATTAAAAAATCTATACACTTTATTCTACACTTCTATTTTTTGTAATCATTTATTGAGCCGCTTTAGAAAGCTTTAAACTCATCTTTTTAGCAGGTTCCTGAACCGATAATTCATAGTCTTTGCTTCCGACGTTATGCTCTTGTAATAAGGTTTCTTTATAACCATTACTTAGTGGTACCTCGATATATTTTTCTTGTTTTAAAACTGGTGTTTTATCACTATCTTTAAACTTAATTTTATAATTGGTTGAAATTACTTCTGCTTCCTTTAATAACTTGGTAGTTGTTCTTACTTCTAACTTAGATAATGCATTTGTAAGTTGCAAAAGATCAAAAGTGCCACTTAATTCTTTTAAGTTTTTTATTTTCTTTTCAAATAAATAGTCTAATCCTCCAAAAAAAACGTTCCAAAAAACTAAACTAGAAATACCAAGCATAGTTTCTTCTACAGAAAAATTAACATATAGTGGTGATAAAATATCTAAAGAAACCCCAAAAGAAATAACTCTTGTTTTAACTATTTTATTTAATTTTATTCCGTTTTAGATTCTTTTATTTTTTCAATTAAATCATAGTTTATTTTTAATTTCATAATAATCCCCTTCTTCTTTTAAATGTCGATTATTATAGCATACCCCCATTGTCAACTCTCCTTTGTGGAAAATAAAAAGAGCTTGTAATTAAGCTCTTTCAACATCTAAACTAACTTTTATTCCGTTAAGATCAAACTCTTCTTTAAGACCATCTTTTTTTATTATATCAATACTTAATGTTTCTTTTTTAATCATTTCACCAAAGCTTTCTAAAACAGCTTTGAAGTTATCATCTGCTTCATAGTATAATTTAATTCTGTCTGAAACATCAAAATCCCTTTGCTTTCTTAAATTTTGTACTTTAGATATAAGTTCTCTTGCAATACCTTCATTAATTAAATCTTGCGTTAACGTAGTATTTAAAATTATGAAGTTATTTTCATCTTTAGCAACGTCATAACCTTCCTTTGCAGATACTCTTATATCTACCATTTCATCAGTTACGTCAAACAATTCACCATCTATTTTAATGGTTACGGCTTCTTTATTTTGAATAAACTTAACATCCTCATCGGTTAGTTTTTTAAGTTCTTCTTGATACATTTTTATTTTAGGGCCGAATATCTTACCTACAATTTTAAAGTTAGGTTTAACTTCGAAGTTCATGTACTTAGATAAATCATTTATGTAAGTTACTTTTTTAACGTTTAGCTCCTCTTTTATAAGCTCTTCTAAATCACCGATTAACGATTCATTTTTTCCATCAATTAAAACTTCACTAATTGGTTGTCTTACCTTTATTTTAACCTCTTCACGAGCGTTTCTTCCAAGTGAAATTAAATCTCTTACCAAATCCATTTTATTTTCTATTTGGTCATTAACAAGTGATAGATCTGCTTTCGGAAAATCACTTAAATGAACTGATTCTTTACCCGTTAAAGCAGTGTAAACTTCCTCAGAAACAAAAGGTGCAACTGGCGCAATCATCTTACATAAACCTACTAGTACATCGTAAGTGGTCTTGTAAACCGCCTTTTTACTATCATCTAAATCATGTGCCCAAAATCTTTTTCTTGTACGTCTTATGTACCAGTTAGATAAATCCTCAGAAACAAAGTTAGTTATACTTCTAACCACCCTAGTTAAGTCATATTCATCATAAGCCTTGGTAACATAGTCTAAAAGCTTATTATATTTTGATAACAACCATTTATCTATTTCCTCTAATCTATCATAAGGAACATCAAACTCTCTTGGATCAACACCATCAGTATTTGCGTATAAAGCAAAGAATGAGTACGTATTTTTAAAGGTTGAGAAGAATTTGGAATACACTTCTTTTAATCCATCTTCATCAAATTTAATTGGGGTCCAAACAGGAGATACATAAGGTAAATACCAACGAATAGTGTCAGCGCCATTCTTTTCCATTAAACTAAATGGTTCAATTGCATTTCCCCTTGACTTATGCATCTTTTGTCCGTTTTTATCAAGTAATAAGTCATTAACCAAAACGTTCTTATAAGGGCTCTTACCGGTTACAAAAACGCTTATTACAAGTAGTGAATAGAACCACCCTCTTGTTTGATCTATTCCCTCTGCGATAAAGTCCGCTGGAAATTGTTCTTCCCATAATTTTTTGTTTTCAAATGGATAATGTACCTGCGCAAAAGGCATAGATCCAGAATCAAACCAACAGTCAATAACGTCAGAGACACGGCTCATTTCTTTACCACACTCTGGGCATTTAATATGAACATCATCCACGTAAGGACGGTGTAGTTCTATCGTTTCGTCTATGTTTTCGATTGCTTTTTCTACTAACTCTTTTCTTGAGCCAATCATTTCTTCATGACCACAAGAACACGTCCATAAAGGAAGTGGTGTTCCCCAATACCTTTGACGTGAAATAGCCCAATCTTTTAACTCAAGAAGCCAGTTTCCAAAACGTTTTTCACCAACGTATTCAGGATACCAATTAACCTTGTTATTTTCTTCTATTATCTTATCTTTTATTTTAGTTACTTCTAAATAGTAAGAAGGTTTTGAGTAATACAAAAGTGGTGATTTACATCTCCAGCAGTGTGGATAGTTATGAACCATTTTCTGTTTTTTAAATAATTTATCATTTTCTTTTAACCACTTAATTACTTCTATATCAGCATCAAAAACACGCATTCCCTTCCATGGCCCTTCAAGGTAACAACCATCTTCTCCAACGGGATTTAAGTATGGTAAATTATATTTTTTACCAACGTTTGCATCATCCTCACCAAAAGCTGGTGCAATATGAACGATACCTGTTCCATCTTCCATGGTAACGTAACTATCGCAAGTTACGAAAAACGCTTTTTTATCAACGCTTAAAAACGGAAGTAATTGTTCATATTCTTGATATTCCAAGTCTTTCCCCTTGTATTCTTCAATAACCTTTACATCATCACCTAATACTTTGTTCATTAAGGCTTTAGCTAGTATAAACTTATATCCCATGGATTCTACTTTTACATAAGTCTCATCAGGGTTAACACAAAGTGCAACGTTTGATAACAAAGTCCAAGGAGTTGTTGTCCAAACAAGGAAATAACAATCTTCATCCTTTTTCTTCATTGGAACAATAACCGTATCAACACTAACTTCTTTATAACCTTGAGCAACTTCATGCGACGCAAGTGATGTTCCACACCTTGGACAATATGGGGTTATTTTGACACCTTCATAAAACATTCCTTCATCGAAAAACTTCTTTAGAATCCACCACTCAGTTTCAATATAATCATTGTCATAAGTGATATATCTATTTTTAGTGTCAATGAATTGGCCCATATCATCAGTAAGCTTTGTAAAAGCCTCTTCGTTTTTCCATACGGCCTCACGACATTTCTTATTAAAAGCTTCTATTCCATATTTTTCTATATCTTTTTTTCCATTAAATCCAAGTTCTTTTTCAACTTGTACTTCAACTGGTAAACCATGGGTATCCCATCCTATTTTTCTAAGTACCCTTTTACCTTTCATTGTTTGATACTTACAAAAAGCGTCCTTTAAGAACTTAGCAACCATGTGATGTACACCAGGATTACCATTTGCCGTTGCCGGACCATCATAGAAAACCCAATTCTCATGTCCTTCTCTATTATCAATTGTTTTCTTTAAAATATCTTCTTTTTTCCACTTCTTTAGAATATCTTGTTCGGTTTTGAAAACACCTTTCTTTGATAATTCTTTAAATATCTTACTCATTTTTTATCCTCCTTTATATTAAAAAAACTCATCCTTAATAAAGGATGAGATTATTCCCACGGTACCACCTTAATTCATATCATTTGATATGCATCTTACTTGTTTTAACGCTTCAAGCGATATATCTTACTTTTTTCAGATAAATACATCAGAAGTGATCTACATAATTTAAACTTAGCCTATCTTTCACCAAAATGATAAGTTCTCTATTAAGTTACCATTATGCCGTCTTCGTCATTTGTTTTTACAAAATATATTTTATCAAACAAAAAAAGATTTTTCAAGCCTAATAAAAAATCTTTTCTAATAAATTAATCTTATTATCTTTTATTTTATATTTAGCACCTATTGGAATAATAACATTTGCTATTTCATGTCCAAATGTCTCACATTTAAAAATTGGAAAATCATAACCTTCTGAAACTTCTTTTGCAATATCCTCCATTTGAATATCAGTTACACATCCATATTTTTCTGATTGAAAAGAATAATTATAACCTATTAATAATCCTGTTATTTTATCAAAAACTCCCATTTGTTTTAATTGGTAAAAATGATTATATGTTTCACTAACACTTGTTATATATCTTTCTATTACAAAAATATTATTTTTCAAATTAGGAAAATATTTAGTATTCATTATATAAAGTGAACTTTCTAAGTTTGTACCTATTATCTTTCCTTTACAGTTACCTTTTCTTATACATTTCAACTTACTATCTAAGAATTTAGAAAAATCCTTTTTCATAAAAACTGATTTAAATTCATCCATACATTTTTGACCATAACTTCGCCCAAAGCATAAAAAAGCCGGTCCATGAAATGTTATAATGCCCGTTTTCTTATATATTGCCTCTAGCAAAACCGTTATATCACTATACCCCATAATTGGCTTAGGATGCTTTTTTATTACCTTATAATCAAGATAATCAATTAGTGTATTGCAAGAATCCCCACCATCAAGACAAATTATCATCTTAACAGAATTATCCATAAACATCTTCATTAACTCTTTTGCTTTTTCTTTAGGAGTTCCTGCCATACCATAGTATTCTTTTAAACAATTACTAGCAAATTTTAATTTAAAACCTTTTTCTAAAAAAAGTTTCTTAGCTCTTTCAAAATCACCACTTCTATTTTCTCTATAAACACTATTTGCAACACCAACTACGCCAATTGTGTCTCCTTGTTTTAAACTCTTATACATTATATACAACTCCTTACTTACTTAATCTTTTCTTTTGATTCTTCATCACTAAATTTTATTTCATTGTAATCTACAATTCTAATAGGATATTGTTTTACCGCTTCTTTTATCTTCTTTTCAATGTTATTAAATGTTTCCATTAAAGGTACAGAAAATTGGATTATTTCTTTTTTTAATTTTTCTTCATCTTTATTATAATAAAAACTGCTTTTATCCACTTTTTGTAAAGCCTTCATTCTTTCTAATTTTCCATTATCACAATTTGTTATCCCGCCAAATTCTGATGTACAATAATAATGATCATCAATAAATATATTTGTCATAATACTCAATAGTGTATTAGGATTTATTTTATCTACAGAATAATCCATATAAGACCTTTTTATATCAAAACATAATTCTTGATACATTTTTCCATCTGAATAAGCATATGATATAGTTTTATCTTGGTTATCATTAGTAGGTTTAATTCCTTTTACAATATAATCTCCATTTTTGTTAGCAGACATTATTATTTTTTCTTTATCATAATTATCTTTTTTGATGCATATTAAATTATTACTATCAAAGAAATTTAAAAAATTTTTAGCATCAAATCGAATGTCAAATTCTCCAAACAAATACACTCCTTTTAACAAATTATTTTCAAAATAAATAGCATGCTCTATATCATAAATATTTTCAATACCTAATTCCTCTTCAATTATATTTTTTAAATATTCATATAAACTAGTATCACTACTATTTTCAACAAGCTTTTTGTGTATATCAATTTTATTACTACCTAATTCTCCTAAAGCTTGTTCTATTTGCTTTGCAACTTTATTATTGCTATTATTCATAATAAGTACTCCTCCTAATAACAATTATAGCAAAAAAAATATTATAATTACCAAAAACCAAATAAAATTGTAAATGTTAGTGTTAAATAAATTTTACATTTGTTAGTTAAATAGTAAAATGCAACTTTGAAGAAAATGATGTGATTAAAAGGGTTAATGCAAATTAATCCTTGTTTT
>CALVIH010000008.1 GCA_944329445.1 uncultured Bacilli bacterium
CAAACTGGCAAATTGACCATGACATTAAAACTTTCATGAGTGATAAAAAAACGTACGAAAGTTTAATAGAAACCGCAGTGGTTGACGATAACGGATTATACAGAATAGAAAAAACGGATTATCTAACCCTAAACGATGGTGCGTGGTATGACTATAAAGGAATAAGTACCTTTACTTCCATGGCTTACGAAAATACTGCAAAAACGCAAAGGATGTTAGGTCTTGCTGGTAACAACATAAATAGTTATTATTATAGATATTACCAAACTCCGGTTTATAACAGTATGTATAACGTAAAATACATAATGGGTGATTACGTAGAAAATGATATGTATGAATTAATTTCTTCAGAAGATGGTTATAACCTTACAAGATATAAGTATGACACCTCAATTGCTTACGCCGTTAATGACGAAATAGAAAATTGGAACTTAGTTAGCTATAAACCTTTTTTGAACCAGCAAAACTTTGTTACTTCATCAACTGGAATAAATGACGTTTTCGAAGAGGTTAAAGTAAGTGAAAAAACAAATGTTAAAAGTATAACAAATACTAGTGATAATCTAATAGGAGAGTTGAATTATAAGGTAGAAGGTATTACAAACGAAATTACGTTAACGCTAGATAATGAATCAAAAGAAAATATTTACTTATACGTTGGCGGATCTGGTGTAAGTAGTATCGAGGTTGACGGAGTATATTATTCACTTACTTCTGATGAGTATTACGTATTTGACATTGGTAAGAAATATACCGAAGAAGTAGAGGTTAAGATAAACCTAGACGACCAAAAGGAAGGATTACTATACTTTTATGCTTATCGTTTAAATCAAGAACGATTCAAAGAATTTTATGATGCTATAAAAAGTAACGCTTTAAACGTTAGCAAGTATAATGATACGTACATAGAAGGAGAAATTACGGCGGATGATGATAAGACTTTATTTACGACGATTTCTTATGACGAAGGTTGGAGCATATACGTTGATGGTAAAAAGGTAGAAACAAAACTTATCGCTAACGCATATTTAGGCTGTGACATAGAAAAAGGAACGCATGAGGTAAAATTAATATATTATCCTAAAGGAATGAAAGAAGGCCTTATAGTATCAGGGATTTCTTTTGGAATAATAATCTTATATAACATATTTAATGAAAAAAAGAATTCTAAAAAAAATAAAAAAGGTGAATTTATTGTTTAAATTTATCTTTTTTTGTGTTAGAATGTTATTAGTTATAATATGAGATATATAAAGCTCATATTAATTGGGGTTGAAAGATAGGAGGTTAGTTGTGATAGGGACAATTGAAAGAATTAAAAATAGCGTATTGTTAAAATGTAGTACGTTAAATGACGAAATCATTTCTAAAACCTTGGAAGAAATAATAGATACTAGAATTTATCGTTTCGCTGAAGAAATGGTAAACATGATAGGCGATATGAACGTACCAACCGTGGAAGAAACACTAAGACAAAACGTTTCTAATTTGATTAAAACGCCAATCATTAAAAAGATTAAAAGAAAGTTATTCATTGATTCTTTGGCACTACAGATAACCAATGATTCATACATTGAGGATTACGTAAATGGTGTTGTAACGATGGATAAATTAAACAAATCTTACGTTAAAGAATTGGAAGCCAATAAAAGTTCTAACCAACTTAATATGACCGAGGATTTAAACCTTGAGGAGATAATTAATAAGGTAAGGCTTTTTGTTGATAAAGAAATCATTCCAAGCATAACCGAAAACTCAGTTTTGGTAGATTCTGTTAAGAATTTGGTTTCTAATTTAAGAAAAGCACTTGAAGATGATCTAGAAAAAATGATTGAAGATGCCAATTTAAAATACTTAGGTATTTTAACAGAAGAGTTAAAAGAAGAAACGAATGAATTAAAAGAGAAAGAAATAGAAGAAGAAAAAGGGGAAGAAGAAATTATGGAAAATGCAAAAGAATTTGAATTTACCAATGATTCGTACGAAGAAGATACTAAAACTTCAGAAAATAAGTTTGACAAGTATGATGATATGACTTTGTTTAACAAGGTAATTCTTAGTTTGAATACCGCCGAAGAAAAGCTTTCTAGAAAAGAAAGAAAGTTGGAAGAGAGCAAAAAGGAAGTTGATGCTACTTTATCCAATACTAATAAAAACATAGAAGCGAACATAGAAAGAGAAAACTCGTTATCTCAAAGAAAACTAGAACTTAACACAAGAGAGGTTGAACTTAACTCTAAATTGTCAGAAACAGAGGTTATTTTCCTTAACATGAAGCCTCTTATTAAGGGTTTAAGTAAGATTAAAGACTCTACGGTTGAAGGAGGTAATGATGGTGAGTAAGTTGTTAAATAGTGTTTTAGATAGGGTAAGCGAAAATAACAATGAATACAGGGGTATCTTAAGAAGTTTAAACATTTTAATAGATGAAAAAACAACCACTTTAGTTGGTGACGTTGTAACCGCATCTGGTTATACAGCGGACTTTTCTAACACGTTAACTTCTTCTAAAGAAAATTTAGTTAATCCAATTTCGAGAATTATTTCATCGTACGTAATTAAAGATTTAAGAAGCGTTGAAACTGTTAATGAACAATTCGTAGAAAAAATAAATGATAAATTGGAAAATACGAACATCACTTCAAAAGAAGAAAAAGATGCTTTTGCAGAAAACCTAAATTCTTTATTAAATGATAAGTACCTTGAAATAGTTAAAATAAAAAGGGTTGATTTTCTTAACGAAAATGGTGTTAATAACGAAGTAGAGGAAGTTATAAATAACTTTGTAAATACCCTTAAGACCACTGCTAATTTTGATGAAGAAACATTAAATAATTTAGTTATGAACTATAAAAAAGATGTTTATGCGTTGATAACTGAATCATTATCAAAAATTAGTAGCTTATATCTAAACAATTTTGTTAGTGAGGTATCAAGTGCTTTAAACGGTGCAATTGATTTTGATGATTCTAGTATTTATGAAGAAAATACTAAAACTAATGAAGAACCATTCAAACCATACATACCAGAAATTAATCCGGTTCCTGAAGCTGTATTGACACCATCTGATGATTTAAGCACTAATGATGCATTACCTACTGAGGATTTATCTTCTAGTGTGGTTCCTCCGGTAGATAATTTTCAAACCCCGGTTGTTCCAGAAATACCAAGTATTCCTGAGGTAGAACTAGGTGAGCAAAATGATTCTCAAGATGGTTTACCACAAGAAGAAAATAGTGAAATAGAACCTATTAAAGTTGAGCCAATCGCTCCAATCGAAGTGAAGGAAGAGGAAAAAGAAACTCCAAAACGGCCATATGACGTTGAGGAAATTCTTAAGATAGCTAAGTCTCCGGTTGTATCAGTACCTTTGGAAAAAGAAGAAAAGGATGATGGATACGTAAACGTTGAACCAATCAATAAAGAAGATGAAAAGGATACTTTTGATGCGGAATTCAACGAAAGAGAGATTGTAGAGGAAATGATTAGACGTTTAACGAAACGTTTAGAAGAAATAGATGAGCGTAAAAGTAAGTATGATGAAGAAAAAGCTAAGTTAGAAGAAGACGAAGCGTTCGTTAATGATTTGATTGAAAGCTCAAAGGCAAAAAAAGATGAACTTGATAAATTCGAACAAGAGTTAAACGATAAAGAAAAAGAACTAGATGAAAAGCAAAGTGACTTAGATAAAAAAATAAATGATATCATGCCTTTTGCAAACGCAGTATTAAATAGCGAAAAAGAATCTTAGGATTCTTTTTTTTGTAATTAAAATTAAGCTTGTGCATATAGTTAAGTAGAAAGATTTGGAGGATAATATGATTAATAAACAAAAATTATGGTTTTTAACTTTATTTAGTTTAATATTAGTATTAAGTGTGTATTATATTACGATGCCTAGCGAACTTTTAACAACCGCAAAAACCGCCAAGACTGATACGGAAGAAACAACTACGAAAAGTCAAGAAGAAACTAGTGTTACCGAATCAGATGTTTTAACTGCTTTACAAGTTGAGGCCGACGAGGAACGAGCTGCTTTAGCGGCGGAATATAACGAGATTTTAACAAACAAGGATACGTCAACCGAAGAGAAAAACAACGCTTATGACGGACTTAAACAAATAGACGAAATAAAGGCTAAGGAAGAAGAGTTGGAGAAAAAACTTAAAGAAGAACTTAAATTAGATTCATTTATAAAGATAGATGGTAATAACATAAGTGTAACGGTTAAGAAAAAAGATCATGATTATTCTCTAGCAAATGATGTCATGAGATTAATAAATGAGGAATACAACACAAAAATGTACGTTTCGGTAAAATTTCAAAACTAAGTACCATTTCTTACGTTTTCTCATAGAATAATATAGAAAAAATATTAAAAGACCTCTTATTAATAAGAAAGTGGGGAAATCATGGGGAAACGGGTACTTACTAAAAGAGAAAAAGAAATTTTTGACTTGCTTATAACTAACAAAACGACTAAAGAAATAGCGGAAAAACTAGGAATAAGTGAAAAAACAGTTAGAAATCACATATCAAACGTAATGCAAAAACTAGGAGTAAAAGGAAGAGCTTGTGCGGTAATCGAACTTATTAAATTAAAAGAGATTACTTTATAAAATCGCATATTTGATGCGATTTTTTCATATTATTAACAGGAGGATTAGTTATGCTTAGAAAGTTTGCCTATAATAAGATTTTTAGAACTACTGGTATGTTATTATTATTTCTTATGCTTCTTTTGTTCCCTGTTAGTAAGGAGTATTCACTTGAAGATGAAAACGTCGTTAAAACTAGTGTTACGGAGGCAAAAACAGAGGTTTTCTTACTTGATAAAGATGGTTTTATTGCAAGAACTAAAGTTGATATGAAAAACGAAGAAGATAGCGTTAAAACCGCAACTAAACTAATAGAACTTTTAATTACGAGTGGTAAATATGAACAAAAAATACCTAATGGATTTAAGGCGGTTTTACCATCGGATACGAAAATAAACGAGGTTGTAATTGATAAAGAAAATATAACGATTGATTTATCAGGTGACATCTTAGAACTGAACGAAGAGATGTTTAACAAGGCATTGGAAGCCATAACCTATAATTTAACAACCATTGATGGTGTAAAATACGTGTATTTAAAAGTTGATGGTAAAGTTCTAGAAAAAAATCCCACTAATAACAAAATAATAAAATGGCCATTATCAAGACAAAATGGTATAAATAAGACGTATGATGTGGTTAGCTACAAAGATGTTAGTTCAACTACTGTTTATTATGTAAATAAAAATAATAATGGTTATTATTATGTACCAGTAACTAAATTAAGTAATGATAAGAGAGATAAAATTAAGATAATAGTAGACGAATTAACTTCTTCACATATTTATGAAACAAACTTAATGAGTTTTCTTAACTATAACACAAAACTAATTAATTATGAGTTAAAGGATGGTATTTTAACCCTTAATTTCAATGAGTTTTTATTTGATGATACCTCAAGCAAAAGTATTTTAGAAGAGGTAATATACTCAATCGCGCTATCAGTAAGGGATAATTACGATGTAGATGAAGTGGTATTTACGGTGGATGGTAATGAAATTACAAAAAGTGTAATAAAAAATATTGAATAATTATTAATTTTGAGTTATAATTGGTTTGTTCTGTTAAGAACAAATCAAACGTCCTGCTAGCTCAGCTGGATAGAGCAACGGCCTTCTAAGCCGTGGGTCAAAGGTTCGAATCCTTTGCAGGACGCCATAAGAATACAAAGCCTTGCTTTTGAGCAAGGCTTTTTTCTTGCTTATTTTTTGATATTATGTATAATATAATTACTTATTGAGGTATTGATATGCAAATAAATATAAAAAAAACAGCTAATTTCATTATGTGAAGATGCCATACTTAAATTGGAAAGAAAAATAAGTGATCCAGAAGGATATATGATGGATAATAAAAATATAAACTTAAAGAAAGTTTCTTACCCAAAAGAAAGTTATGACGATTCTAAAAATAATTTAGAATCTCATGATAATGATTATTCATATAATTTTAAGAAAAAGTAATAAGATAAATATAAAAATAAAATAATACTACATGTGCAGTATTATTTTATTTTTCTTTTTAAAACTTTTATTGGTTTTGCAATGCTAAAAGTTACATCTTTGTTATTTGAGTTCGGTTTAATATCTGATTCTTCACCATCGTTATCGAAGGCGAACTCTGGATAAACGTCATTAAAGGTAAGTTTTATGTTACTTGATTTATCCATTATTAAATAATCCTTATATTTATTTAAATCAACGTCATTCCTTAAATAATCACCCACTACTTTTGCAATTAAAGATGGTGTAGGTTCTTTAATAAGAAGTAGTTCTAACCTTCCATCATTTAAGATAGCATCTTTATATATATCTATTCCTGCAAATCCTTTTGAGTTAGATACCGCACCTAATATACAATCAGTATTTCCTTTAATATTATCGGTTTCATAACTTATGTTGTATTTAATAGGTTTTTTAATTATGTATTTACCAGCGTATAATACGTATCCAAATTTTTTAAACATTTGTTTTAATACGGAAGGGGTTACGTAAGGTACGTGTGCTAAATATCCAAACACGGACGTATAACAAGCAATTTCATCATTTACTTTAAATGAATCCATTAATGTTACTTCACCATTTAAAATATCATTTGTTATTTTATCAGCATCCTTATATCTTACATCTAAATTCTTTTTCATATCATTAGCAGTAGCAGTTGGAACGTGTGCGTATAAACCCTTCTGTGTAATCTTATTAAGGCCTTTATAAGCTTCACTAACGGTACCATCTCCACCAAGGGTAATAATTAATGTGTTTTCATCGTCAAGTTCTTGTACTAATTTTGTTATATCACCTTTTTTATAACTTGCCATAGCGTCAGCTTTAATCCCGTAATTTTTTACTGTGTTGTAGATTTTATCTAGTTTTTTTATGCTAAACCCAGTTGATACAGGATTATACAAAATATTAACTCTTTCAACTTCTTTAACCATAAACATAACTCCTAATAGCAAATATAATAACACAATTTTAAAAAAAATAAAATTTTTTTAATACTTTTAGGGGAATTTTGAAATTTATGTCTAACTATAAACATGAGGAGGTGATAAGATTAGTAAAAAATGTGTTGTGAATCAAAGGTCAGTTAACGATTGTGGGGTAGCATGTTTAACCGGTATTTTAAACTTCCATGGCATTAATGTTTCGTATGATGAGGTGAGAAGTAAAATAAAGCTAGAAAAGGAAGGAGTTAGTGCCTATGAAATAATTAAGGTAGCAAGAACTTATGGGCTTACAGGTAATGGTTACAAAAACTATGTTATTAGTAAAACAAATTCATTTCCCTTTATCGCTCATATAATTAATAATAAAACTCAACATTTTGTCGTGGTAAGAAATCTTATTAAAGATACGTTATACGTGGATGATCCTTCCAAAGGAGAATTATGTATTAAAATAGACGATTTTAATAAGATATATACTGGTATAGCAATCTTGTTTAAAAAAGAAGAACTAATAAATTTAAAGACGATAATTAATAAAAAGTACGTTATATTAATATCGATGATTATATTATTTTTATCATTTTTAAACGTTTTTTATTCATATTGTTTATCTTACTTAGTTGAAAACTTTAAACGTTTAACTAACGTATTTCTAGTCATTATATTGTTTTTATTAATAGGTTTATTAAAGGAATTTATTAATTTCGTTAAAAATCGAATGCTACTTAAATATCAAATAAAAACTGATAAGTTGATTACAATCCCAAGTTTAAAGAAGATTATAAACCTTCCTCATAAGTTTTATCAGGAAAGATCGGTTGGAGAATTAATGGCTAAGATTAATGATCTATCTTACGTTAAGCAGATGTCGTTTTTGATAACTGAGGTTTTGTTTGTAAATGTAATAGTTATGTCTGTTTCCTTTATTTTTTTACTTTGTCTTAATAAGTATATATTTATTTTTAACTTATTAATAGTCATATTCATATTCCTTTATAATAAACACTTCTATTTTAAAAACGCATACAAAAATTATGATTTACAAATCAAAAACGAAAGTTTGAGCAAAACGATCGCGGGTGGAATAGAGTCGATTCTTAGTATTAAAAACCTGTGTAAGGAAAAGTTTTTGGAAAATAAGGTAACAACATCTTATAAAGAGACGATAAAAAGTTATAAAAGCTTAAACTTGTTATATCAAAACAAAGATCTGATTTTCAAGGTATTTAGTTTGGTTTCACTTGTTATATCAATGACGTTAATAATTGGTAGTAATGGTACTGTTTCAGAACTACTTTTTATGACTTATTTAGCTTCTATAATTTATGATTCTCTTGATTCTGTTTGTGAACTTTTAGGTGTGTATACTGACTTTAAAGCTGCGTTTCTAAGGCTTAAAACGGTATTAAAAGAACCTGGTTCTAATTCTAGTTTTAAATTGATTAACATAGATTGGGTAAGCTTTAAAAACCTAAGTTATAAAACAGAAGATAAAAGCATTTTTAAAAACGTTAATTTAACTTTAAAAAAGGGCGAGTTAGCCATGATAAATGGTCCTTCGGGAAGTGGTAAAACAACGCTTTTTAAGATCTTAACCGGGCAGGTTAATAATTTTAAAAATAAAGTTTTTATTAATGGTATGACGCTTAATGATTTTGATGATGGTACCTTAAGGAAAAACATTACTTACGTTGATCAAAAAGTAAAGTTTTTAAACGATAGCATTATAGAAAACATAACCTTAGGCACGAAATTAAACCTAAGACCATCTTTTAAAAAGTTGTTAAATGATTGTTTAAGAGTTAAAAACATTGGTTATGATGACGTGATTGATAATACCAACTCTAACTTATCTGGAGGCGAGTTAAGTCTTATCTTAATTGCTCAAGCACTTAATAACGCGGGTTCCATGATAATCTTCGATGAAACAACAAGCAGTATGGACGCTCTATTAGAAAGAAAAGTTATTTTGGCAATAAAAAAAGATTACAAAGATAAGGTACTGGTTTTTATAAGTCATCGTAAATCAAACATGGACCTTTTTGATAAAATATATAATTTTCCTGATAAAAAAATAAGACTTAAAAGGAGAACTAATGAAAGCATTAAAAGAAAAAGAATTAAAACAAATTAAAGCAGGAGCATTAAGTGGTTGGGCAATTGCCGGAATAATCGCTGGGATTACTTTCGTGGTTGGTATATTCGATGGTATTGCAAGGCCATTTAAGTGTAGGTAAGAAAGGAGAGAAAAATGATTTTAAGTACGAAAGAATTAAAAAGTATAAAGGCGGGTGCTGGTTTGTCAGCGACTTTAATTAACGCTTTAGTAAAAGGATTTACTTCGTTCATGGACGTCGGAAGGTACCTTGGAAGTAGTATAAGAAGGTTATTTGGTGGTAGCGCTTGTCCACTAAAGTAAAAAAAGCATTTAAAACCATATTATTTATACTTATGTTTCCGGTGATGATAATGCTTTTAGGGTATGTAAGTGAGTTTGTTTTACAACTCGGAAGAATAGTAGGTACCATCATAAGAATAATAATGAATTTATAAAAAAAGACCGGATTTTGAAAAAAATCTGTCTTTTTTTGTTATAAATGCGAAAAAACTTATTGTAATAACTTTTTTTAGGTGTTATAATTACTAATAGAAAAAAAGGAGAGGGGGGAAAGAAAAATGATAACTGTTCAAGTTAAAAATGGAAACGTTGATGGCGCACTTAAAAAGTTCAAACAAAGAGTAGCTAAAAGCGGTCTCCCTTCAGAAGTAAAAAAGAAACAAGCTTTTGATAAACCAGGAGTTCAAAGAAGAAACGCTAAGAAAGAAGCTATTAAGAACAGCCGTAAGGCAGCTAGGCGCGAAAGAAGAGATTCCTAGTTTTTCTTTACTCGTATGATGTTGTAAATAAAGGAGCTTACTATTTTACATAGTGGGCTCTTTTTTGCATAAAATTTATTGGTGATACTAATGAGATTAAAGAAAGTAATAGATGATTTTACAGAGTGTAATAATTTTGAGGTTAAAATAAAAAATAGAAAAGTAAGAATATATTATTACGATAACATTGATAGTTTTACTTCAAATACAATTGTTGTATCTAAAAATAAAGAAGTAATAAAAGTCATCGGAAAGGGTCTGGTTATAGAAACGATGTTTCCAGAATACATGGTTATATCAGGAAACATTAATAAACTAGAGTTGGGTTATGTAAATGAATAGTTATGTTAAAATAAGTATCACCGGTAGAAATCCTAGGCTATTTATTAAAAGGTATTTTTTTAATAAAATAAACTATAGTAATTATAAGGAAATTAATCATAAAAAAATACTTTTAAAAGTTGGTTATGAAGATTACTTAAGTATTATAGATAAAAATACCATTTATGAAATAGATGTTGTAAAACTTTACGGACCAATTAAGTACTTAACTTTATTAAAAAATAATTTTACGTTATTTATATCATTTTTGATAAGCGTTATCTTTTTGTTTTTTATTAGTAATATTTGTTTTTCTCTTGAAGTTGTTCATAATGACGAGGAAATAAGAGAGCTAGTGTTTACTGAGTTAAGGAAAAATGGTATAAAAAAGTTTAGTTTTATACCTAGTTTTAACGAAAGAAAGTCCGTAATTAGTAAGGTGGTAAACGAAAACAAAAACGAGTTAGAATGGATGGAAATAGAAAGGAAAGGAAGCAAGTTAATTGTTAAGGTAACCGAACGAAAAATAAACAAAGAAAAAGAAAGTGATGAGCCAAGGCACATAGTTGCTAAAAAAAGTGGGATAATAATAAGTATCGAAGCAGAAAACGGCGTTATTTTAAAGAAGAAAAATGATTATGTAGTAAAAGGCGAAACGATAATATCAGGTGATGTTATAAAAGACGAAACGGTTAAGGGGCAGGTAAGAGCAAAGGGTACTATCTTCGCGGAGACCTGGTACATGGTAAACGTATCATATCCGCTTAATTATAAAGAAGTAATATATTTAAACGACGTAAAAGACAACCTAATAATAACTTTTATGAATAAGGAGTTTTCACTAAGAAAGAATTATGCCTCACTTCACTTAGAAAAGAAGTATGAGATTGTTAAAAGTAAGGTGTTTCCGTTTAGTATAAGGATAGAAAAGCAAAGAAAAACAAAGGTAGTAGACCAAAAGTACACCCAAAAAGAAGCCATTTTAAAAGCCGAAGAAATAGCAGAAAAGAAAATAAAAAAGAAACTTAACAGTAAAGAGTACATAATAAGTAAAAAAACTTTGAACTTTACCGCGAATGATAGTAAAATAGAAGTGGATGTTTTCTTTAAGGTCTGCGAAGACATAACCGACTATAAAGAGGTCGATAAAAGTCTGTTGGAAAAGCAAGAGGAAGAAAACACGTAAAGAGGTTTGCTATGGCTAGTATTTTTTTAGATATATTACATAATATATGGCCAATGATTTTTATTTTTACGGTGATAATCGTATCCATTAGAATAGCTTATATATTTTGTAATAAAGAAAACTTTGTTTTGCATAAAGAACTTTTAATGTTATGTTTTATTATTTACATACTACTTTTATATTACATTGTTACTTTTCAAGATAACAATTACGGAATGAATAATTTTATTCCATTCAGGGAGATATTTAGGTATAACATAACGTCAAAGCTGTTTATTAAAAACGTAATTGGAAACGTTATACTATTCGTACCATTTGGAATATTTGTAACGCACTACGTAAAAAATAGTAAAGTGTACGTAACTTTATTAATATCATTACTGGTTTCGTGTGCAATAGAATTCGCTCAGATGCAAATAGGAAGAACGGCTGACATTGATGACGTTATACTAAATGTTTTAGGAGGTGTTCTTGGTTTCTTACTATGTAAGTTGGGTAGTAAGTTATCTGAGAAACTCCCAAAATTTATGAAAGAACAAGTGTTCTTAGACGTATTGTGTTTAGTTATGATTTTAGTTATAATATATTTAGCGTTTAGGTTTGACTTTTGGAGGTTTTTATCATGAATTACATTGAGGTGTTTAACGAATATAACAAAAACATAGAGGAAATAGACGTATTAAACGATTTCATAAATTTTTGTGTTAAGTCTTTAAACCTTAAAAACGTTATGTTTAATGTTATAATCGTTGATAACAACACGATTCATAAGATAAATAAAGAATACCGGAACATTGATAAAGAAACTGACGTAATTACCTTTGCTTTAGAGGATGATAAACAAATAGACGTTCCAAACCTTAGGGTACTAGGAGATGTATATATATCCTATGATAAAGCGGTTAGTCAAGCCAAGGAATATGGTCATAGTATTAAAAGAGAAATATGCTTTTTAGGAGTGCACGGACTACTTCATTTACTAGGATATGATCACATGAACAAACAAGAAGAAGATGAAATGTTTAATTTACAAAAGGAGTTGTTAGAAAAGTATGGCATCAAAAAAGAAGGTTAAAGTAGAAATCTCAAGAGGAAAATACGTAGAAGAACAAGGTTTTAAAAAAATAGGACTTAAAAGGGTATTTCAAAGTTTTAAGTATTCTTTTGACGGTCTTAAATACGCTTATTTACATGAGCAGAGTCTAATTCTTCACGTTATTGTAATGGCGATAATAATTGCTTGTGGATTTGGATTCGAAATAACGCCAATCCAATGGGTAATCACACTTGTTATGGGGGCTTTAATACTTGTTACGGAATTATTTAACACTTCTATTGAAGCGGTAGTTGACATGGTAACGGAGGAATACCATCCACTTGCTAAGGTAGCTAAGGACACTGCGTCAGCAGCTTGTTTCGTAGCGGATATGATGGCTCTTGGTATGTGGCTTGTTGTGTTTGTTCCAAAGATAATTTCACTTTTTAGGTAGGTCTTATGAAAAAGATAAAGGAGTTTTTTAATAGGGAGCAAAACCTACTTATACATTTTATTGCAACTATTGTTGTTACTATATTTGGTATTTATTTTAAATTAGAATTTTATGAATGGTTACTTGTATATAGTATGGTTGCTTTTGTAATAACTTCCGAGCTTATAAACTCAGCGATTGAATTAACCGTTGATCTATACACAAGAAAGTTTCATCCGCTTGCGATGGTAGCAAAGGACGTTGCAGCAGGTGCCGTTGTAGTATCTGCATTTACAGCTATATGTGTTGGAGGATACATATTCATACCAAAGGTAATTAGTTTGTTTTAAAAAAGAAGAATATTTAGCGATCTTCTTTTTATTATGGTATAATTGTTTTGTTAGGAGAAATATTTATGAGATCAGGATTTGTAAGTTTAGTAGGAAGACCAAACACGGGAAAATCAACCTTAATAAATACTTTAGTAGGTTATAAAATAGCGATAACATCCGACAAGGCTCAAACAACAAGAAACATGATTCAGGGGATATATAACGATAGTGATTCGCAAATCGTATTCGTGGATACTCCAGGTATACATAAACCTAAGCATAAACTGGGCCAAAGATTAAATGAAGAAGCTTATTTTTCAATTGAGGACGTTGATATAATATTATTTTTAATTGATGTAACAAAACCTTTCGGTAAGGGTGATAACTTCGTGTTAGATAAGATTAAGGAAGCTAATAAACCTACGTTTTTAATATTAAATAAGGTAGATAAGATAAACAAAGAAAAATTACTTGAAATAATAATGAAATATAAAGATTTATATGACTTTAAAGAGATTGTTCCGATATCTGCTTTAAAAGAAAAAAACATCGATGAACTTATTAAAACACTAAAGAAGTATTTACCTGATAGCGTAAAATATTTTCCGGATGAAGATTTAACTAATACAACGTTAGAGTTTAGGGTTGCGGAACTAATAAGGGAAAAAGTCCTAAGACTTACTAAGGAGGAAGTGCCTCATGCCGTAACTTGTGTAACCGAAGAATACATTGATGAAAAAGATAAAGCTATTATTAAAGCAACGATAATAGTTGAAAGGGATTCATTAAAAAGTATTATAATTGGAAAAAATGGTTCAATGCTAAAAGAAATAGGAACAAAAGCAAGGCATGATATAGAACAAATGATAGGAAAGAAAGTATATTTAGAATTATTTGTTAAAACAATTAAAAACTGGAGAGATAAAGAAAAATATTTAAGAGAATTAGGTTTTTATGACATAGATGAATAAAATTTAAAAATCATCACCACCATATTAATGGAAGGTGATGTTTATGAAGATAGAAGACGTTTGGAATTTATTTAAAAAAACCGGAAAGTTAGAGTATTTTATAAAGTATAAAAAAATGGTAGAAGGGAAGATTGATACCCTTGGAGATAATGGAGATTGAAGGAGTTATAATTCATGAAAAAACTTTTGGTGAAACGAGTAAGATTCTTGATATAATAACGAAAGATAAAGGTGTTATCGGGGTTTTAGCAAAGGGTGCCAAAAGGCTTAAAAGTCCACTTAGAAGTATTAGTGAACGTTTTTGTTATGCTAACTTTAACATAAGTTATAAGGAAGGAAAGTTATCCACGTTAATTAGTGCCGATGTTATCAATCCGTTATTTAATATAAAAAAAGATATAAAAAAGGTTTCTTATCTAAATTTTATATCAGAGTTAACCAGTGAAGTGTTAAAAGAAGGTAATAATGAGAAGATATATAACATATATTTAAGTGCGATCTTAAAGATTGAAGAAGGATATGATCCAATGGTAATTACTAATATTTTAGAACTTAAGTATTTATCGTTTTTAGGCGTTTCTCCAAAACTTAATGGTTGCGTGGTGTGTGGTAGTGAAAAAGTTGTTACCATCTCTGCGTATAAAGGTGGCTTTGTTTGTAAGAATCACGCTGATAATGATTTTATCGTTAATGAGAAAACAATAAAAATGATTCGGTTACTTGAGTACGTGGACATATCAAAGATATCTAAACTAGAGGTATCTGATGAGGTAAAAAAAGAAATAAATGACTTCATTGATGACTATTATGATAGGTATACTGGTTTGTATTTAAAAAGTAAAAAATTTTTAAAAAGTTTAATCAGTTTGTAATAAATAATTTATTATGCTATAATATAAATACTTTTATTAATTGTTAGCGATGACGGGCTTGGAAACCTATCAGCTGTACGAATGAAGCGATTTCTTCTGGAAATAAGTGAGGTGGAACCGTGGGAAATATATTCTCACCCTTACGTTTTTTCGGAAGTTTTTTGTTAAATTTAAGGGAGATGAAAAACATGGGAAAAATGGAACCAAAATCATTATTAAATTCTGATTGGAAAGGTATTACGATAAGAGGTGGTAATAAGACTAAGTGTATTGCTAAAAACGTTTATTATAATTCAGATTCTACTTCTACTGAAACAATCTCTGATTTATTTAATCACTTTTTAAAAAGTGGTAAAAACGAATTTGAATCGTTAATTATGTCACTATTAGTTAAGTATGGTGTAACAAGTGTTAAATTAAGAGGAAAAACGTTAATTTTTAAATTGGAGGACAACCGGAGTGTGAAGGTTAGATTAACTACTAATAGTATAGTTAATAATTATGAAGAAATTATTAGAATGGTAGTACAAAATTATCTTAAAACAAGACGTTTTGCAATAAATAAAATGCTAGAAAATAAATCTGGAGACATTATTTTCAATAGTAGCCATGAAGAAAGTGGGATACACTTTGAAAATGGTATTTATTATTTTAATTTAATGGGTGAAAGAGGAGAGGTTTTTGGTATTGATGATAATACTTTAGAAAAGGATATTATAAATACTATTATTGATGATTATGACGGAATGATAGATTATGATAAAGTTTATGAAATTATAAACATTAATCCAAATGGTTATGAACCAGGCAATTATGAAAAAGTTCTTTTTAAAATCAGTTTAACGATTGGTGAAAAAAATGTTAGTGTAATTTCTCCAGATGATGATTTAGAAATGATGTTAAAAGAGAAAGTTGATGATCATAACGAAGCTATAGAAAATTTAAGTAAGGGTGTTTCGTACGTAAAAAAAGAAGATAAAAAAGGAGTGTAAAAAAATGAAGGATTTAACGATGGATAAAATAGTTAATTTATGTAAGCAGTATGGGTTTGTGTTTCCTGGAAGTGAAATATATGATGGTTTTGCAAATACTTGGGACTTTGGCCCGGTAGGTGTAGAGCTTAAAAATAATATAAAAAAAGCTTGGTGGAAGAGGTTTGTTCAAGAGGACATGAACACTTATGGTGTTGATGCGGCAATACTTATGAACCCAAGGGTTTGGGAAGCATCAGGTCACGTACAATCATTTAGTGATCCTAAGATGGATTGTAAAAAATGTAAGCAAAGGTTTCGTGCGGATAACCTAATTGAAGAATACTCTAATGGTGCGGTAGCAGCAGAAGCGATGAGCAATGAAGAAATGGAAAAATACATTAATGATAATCATATTGTATGTCCTTCGTGCGGAGGCTTTGATTGGACACCAATTAAACAATTTAAACTGATGTTTGAAACATCTCGTGGAACGGTAGAAGGAGAAAAGGATGCTGTTTATTTAAGACCAGAGACTTGTCAGGGTGAGTACGTTAATTTTTTAAACGTTCAAAGAACAACCCGTTCAAAGTTACCATTTGCAATTGCTCAAATAGGTAAAAGTTTTAGAAACGAGATAACACCAGGTAATTTTTTGTTTAGAACGATTGAGTTTGAACAGATGGAATTACAAAAATTTTGTCATGAAAAAGATAGTATGAGTTTTTATAACGATTATAAAAAACGTGCTCTAGACTTTGTAAAGGATTTAGGTTTAAGTGAAGATAAATTAAGATATCATGATCATGATAAACTGGCTCATTACGCAAAAGCAGCGTGTGACATCCAGTATAAATTTCCTATTGGTTGGGAAGAGTTAAATGGTATTCATCATCGTGGCACTTGGGATTTATCAAGACATGGAGAATTTTCTGGTAAGAAAATGGAATACCAAGACCCAGAAACAAACGAAAAATACATCCCAAACGTAATTGAGTACTCGATTGGAGCTGATAGATTAACATTAGCTATTTTATGTGAGGCATACGAAGAGGAAAAACTTGAAAACGACACCAGGGAAGTTATGCATTTTCATCCGGCTTTAGCGCCTTATAAAGTAGCTGTGTTACCACTTGTTAAAAAGTATCATAAAGAAAAGGCAGAAGAAATATTTAAGTTGTTTTCTAAAAACTTTATGACAACTTACGATGAAACTGGTTCGATTGGAAAAAGATACAGAAGACAGGACGTTATTGGTACTCCTTATTGTGTTACAATTGATGATGATACGATGAATAATGGTACGGTAACAATAAGAAACAGGGATGATATGAGTCAAATAACATTACCGGTCAATGAAGCTGCCGAATATATTAAACAAAAAATAGAATTTTAAGGGAAGTACAATATGAAAAACACTGCTAAAAGAACTTTGAAAAGTTTAAAAGAATCAGCAGAGAATTACCTGAAGGAAGAGAATTATACTCTTTCTTTATCTGTCTGTAATCAAATAAAAAAAGAGTATCCAAAAAACTACTTTGGATACGTTGGAGCGATTAAGTCGGTAACGCATAACTTTAAAATATACGTACCAGAAGACTCTATTAAAATGCTAAAAAAAGATTTTGAAGAAGCATATAATCTATCTAAAAAATCTGAAAAAGAAATTTTAAAAAAAGAGTTTGATGAATACGTTGAAGATTGTTTGGAAGTAGAAAGTTTAAAAAAGACTAAAAAAGAATTAGTTTCAAAGCATTTTATTAAGGGTTTATGTAATGACGGAATAACTTACATTAACCAAAACATTAATACTGCTGGTACCTATAATTTAAATGGTAAAAAAATTACTAACGTTTATGATTTAATAAAGGGATTATTCTTATTTTCTTGTTTAATATTTAACTTAATACATCGTAATTATTTACTTTTGTTAACGGTTCCGTTTGGTATATTTGGAATCATTACAATATATTCTTTTTTCTCGATGAACTTTTTTGGGAAGGGGAAACCAAAGTCAGAGAAAGAACGATTAAGTATTTTGGTTAAAGAAGCTAATGCTAAAATAGATGAATTAAAAGTTGAAATAAATAAGTTGGATGAAAGCATCAGCTTTTATACCGAACAAAAAAATAATAATATTTTAAAAATACCGGAGTCGTTTTTAACTGGTATAGAAAGTTACGTAAATAACGACGAAGAGAGTATTGCAAGTGATATATTAAATGAATTTATTTCAAATAATATATCAACGTTTACGTATTTAATAAACGAGTATACAAGTTTAACTGCAGAGGAAGTTTTATTAAAAATAAAACCATCAATAAAAGATGAGACCAGTGATTTATCTAAGTTTATTGATGGTAAATTACTTGAAAGAAAAAATGGACAAAACGAAGTCATTTTAATGAAGAAGGTAAAACCATATAGTTACGTGATAATAGCGTTTGTATCGTTAATAAGCTTATTCAGTATCATTGTTCTATTGTATAATTTTTATGAGATTAATTTAACATCATTTATTTGTGCTGTAGTAGTTGGTAATTTAAGCATTTTTATTTATAACATTAACACTGGCAAACATGGAGCTTTAACCGATACTATCAATGATAACTTAATTTCTTGCGTATTTAACGCTACACTAGTATATGATTTGGTTTATACATCAATTACAAACGAGCTTAATTTTACTTATGGTTTTATTCAAATGCCAATTACCTTTGTATTGATTTTTATGGGATTAGCTTCGGTTGTATCGTTGTTAAAGTATAATAACTTAATGACTAAGTTAAGGGGAGAGTAATCTCCTTTTTTATTACAAAAAAACAAGTAAGATTAATCTTACTTGTTGTAGAATTCAACGATCATTGATTCTTTTATGTCTGCTGGAAGTTCACTTCTTTCTGGCATACGTACGTAAGTTCCAGAAAGTTTTTTCTTATCAAACTCAACGTAGCTGGCAGTTTTGTTAACTTTTTCTAAAGATTCTAAAATCGCTTTATGATCTTTAGAAGATTCTTTAACCGCGATAACGTCACCAGGTTTTACTTGGTATGATGGAATATCAACCTTTTTACCATTTACGGTAATGTGTCCATGGTTAACAACTTGTCTTGCAGCTCTTCTGGTAGTAGCAATTCCCATACGATAAACAACGTTATCTAATCTACTTTCTAGAAGTTTAAGGAAGTTTTCACCTTGGATACCTTTCATTTTAGCTGCTTTTTCAAACGTTAGTCTGAATTGTTTTTCGTTAACTCCATACATTAATCTAACTTTTTGTTTTTCCATTAACTGAAGTTTGTATTCAGAAGCTTTACCACGTCTTCTATCATTTCCGTGTTGCCCTGGACCATATGGTTTTTTAACTAATTCTTTTCCAGTTTCTAGTAAAGAAAAACCTAAATGACGGCTCTTTTTATACATTGGACCCGTATATCTTGACATTTTCATTCCTCCTTTGTTTTGTAAGTAAACTAAAGGACCTTTGCCATTTAGTAGGGAGTTTGTTTTAATACTTTCACCCTCGCAGCTATAAGGATTACTGGTATAACTATCTTGCAAACAAACACGTTACTAAATTCAAAAGGTGCTGCTTTAAAGTTTACACATGGTTAATTATAACTAATTATATGAAAGTAGTCAAGCATTATTGATAAAATAAAGCTTTTGTGGTAGCATATAGTGCAACAAGTTTTGAAAGGGTTAGTATTATGAAAAATAAAAGTAGTATAAAAACTGATTTAATGTTACTTGAAAAATACTTATCAAGAAAACAAGTTCCAGTTATAGAAAAAAACAAAATTACCAGATTTAAATGTGCTGATGAGGTTTATCCATACACTAATGAACCATTAAAATTGTATTATGATAAGAACTTAGATAATAAAAGGGTACTTACGGTAACATCATCTTCTGATCATGCACTTCATGCTGTTTTGGCAGGAGCAAAAGATATAACGTGTTTTGATATTAATAGGTTTTGTAAATATTATGCCGCATTAAAAATAGCAATGATAAAAAAATATGATTATGAAGAATATTTAGATAAGATGGAAGATTTAATCTTCTGGCTTACTAAGTATGAGTGGGATGAAGATACTTCTAGGATTAAAGATTTTGCGTTTATGCTTTTTGATTTATCTAGTTATTTAAAAGAAGATGAAAAGGCGTTTTTTCAAACCTTTATTAGGGTAGCTAATGAAGATGGCTTAAAAAATAGATTTTTATCACTTTTGTTTTTAGACAATGATCCTTTTGAAATGATTAATAACAACGATTATTTAACACCTCATAATTATACTAAATTAAAAGAAGAATTAAATAATTGTAATATTAAATACGTAGATTCCAACGTTAATAAATTACGTAATAAAAAAATAGGTAAATATGATGTTATATATTTAAGTAATATTTTAAGTACGCTACGTAAAGATGATTCTAAATTACTGGTTTATTTAAGAAAACTATTAAATGATGATGGTATAATATACGATTGTGCTTGGAATGTTAATGATTATGTATATTCTTCAAAAGTAAAAAAATACTATGATGCTAACAGTATAAATTTAAAAGATGGTCACGTTATTACAACTTTCTTTAAAAAATAAGCATTCAATACGATCAATTTTATATTTGGTCGTTTTTTTTATATATCATGATGCAAAATATTACAAATTGTGATAAAATATTCTTAAGGTAGGAGGAAGCAAAAGTGGGAAAAGGATTATACGTTGGTACCATAATTTTTGTTTTATTAGTTATTGTAATTGCTTTTGTACTTATATATAAAAGTAGAAAGAAAAAGAAAATGGTTAACGCGGTAAGCGCTCTTGAAAAAGAAAAGAATTTACTTATAAACGTACCAGTTTTAAACGAGTTATCCAAGGTGGAAGCATTGGTTAAGAACAACGCTAAGTTAGAGGAAAAGTATAATGCGTGGAAGTTAAAGTTTGAAATAATAGAAAATGAGACAATTCCTTTTATTAATGACTTGTTAATTGAACTTGACTTTTTGATTGATAAAGCCAAACCTCGTGAAGTATATGAAAAAATTACCGAGATAGAAATTAGGTTATACGAAATAAAAACTAAAATAAAGGTTATTTTATCAGAAATCAAGGAAATTACGTCAAGTGAAGAAAGAAATAGGGCAAGCGTTATTAAACTAAAGGCTTTGTACCGTAGGCTAAAGAAAAAGTTTGTTGAAACCAAAGCCGATTACGAAGAAACCGCAAAAACGATAGAATTACAGTTTGAGACGATTGAAAAGCGTTTCGAAGAGTTTGAGATGGTAATGGACAAAAAGGATTATGAAGAAGTTATCTACGTTGTAAAGGGTCTTACCGAGATGCTTGAACATATGACGATCGTAATCGATGAGATACCAGAAATAATGCTTATGGGGAAAAACCTTATCCCAAAAAGGACCGAGGATGTTTCTACCGAATATATAAAACTTACCAGGGAAGGGTACCAACTAGATTATTTAAACGTTGAGTATAACATCGTTGAAACCGAAAAGAAGGTAAGTGCTATATTTGATCGTGTTAGGGTACTTAACTTAGAAGACGTAACCTTTGAACTTAAGACCATCTTAGAATATTTTGATTCTTTGTTTAACGACTTTGAAACCGAGAAGTTAACCAGAAAATATTATGAAGAAGGATTAAAGACTTTCAATAAAAATAGGACACACGTCGAGAAAATATTACTTGCGGTTGAAACAAAACTTCCGGAAATGAAGAAAAACTACAATTTAACTGACGAAACTTTAGAATCCGTTAAATTACTTAAAAATGAATTTGGTGACATCATAAGGGATTATGAAAAACTAGAAACCTTGGATAGAAATCATACTTTTCCGTTTTCTAAATTAAATCAAGAATTAGAAATAATAATGCTTAAACTTAACAAGTTACATGAAAAATTAAATAATTTATTGCAACGGGTAGGAAACCTAAAGGATGATGAGGAAAGAGCTAAGGGTCAATTAGAAGACATAAAACTTTTATTAAAACAATCTAAGTATCAAATAAGAAAAAATCGTCTTCCGATAATACCAGATAATTACTACGTGGAGTTAAGGGAAGCGTCTGATGCCATAAAGGAAATCCAAAAAGAATTATCTAAAAAACCACTTGATGTTGATACTTTAAACGTAAGGGTTGATACGGCAAGGGATTTGGTATTTAAGCTTCACAACACCACCGCCGAGATGGTTAAAATGGCTCTTTTGTCTGAGTATGCAATCGTTTATGGTAATCGTTACCGTTCTTCTAAAAACCAGATAAACGAAGGCCTTATTAAGGCAGAAAACTTGTTTTTTAAAGGGGAGTATAAAAAATCGTTAGAGCTAAGTATTACAACCCTAGACATGGTTGAACCAGGAATTCACAAAAAAATACTTGATTATAAAAAATAAAAAGAGGTGATGACATATGAAAGAATGGCTTTTAAAAGATGAAAAAGCAAAAGTAGGAAGACCCAAACTTGCTGATGAAACCGTTTTAAAAAAAGCTAAACTAACAATATGTTTATCACTTTTTTTATGTGTTCTATTTTCGTTTTATTTCGCGGGTGTAATAACTGGTGAAAATCCTTTAAAATTAGCATACCATGTATCGTTAGAAAAGGTTTTTGGTGCAATAGAAAATAAAAACGGATTTTTGGTTAATTACAAATATGATGATAATTATAATTACGTAATGGAGTTTAAGATTCCACAAACCATTGATCGTTATTCTGGAAGTTATGAATATACCTTGTATGAAATGAACGAAAACGAGTGGAAAGAAGTAGAAAGTAAAAGGATAGATAAAGGAACAAGCGCTTTTAAGGTCACGGTTAAATCCGAAAAGAACCAAAATAAAACGTGGAAGATAAAACTTCAAATACTTGATGCTGCGAAAATAGAGGAATCTTATGCTCCTGCTGGGTGGACTTTTATGAACGCCGGGGAAAACAAAGACATGTACGCGTACAAGGTATTTACCGTAAAGGGTTATTATAGTCCGGTGACCTTTGAAGAAATAAATGAAGCAAAGAAAAATCAAGATAAAATAACCGTTACAACCGAAAGAAGTAATCCAAGGTTATTAACCATTAATTTACCAGATTCATCTTTTTACGACGTTAAGGTAATTTACACGGATACGTACTCTAAAAAGGTTGTACTTGCGGATGATAAAGAGGTATCCGGAAAGAATGAATACGAGGTCCCTAACATTAATAAAATAACTAACGTAACGGTAAAAGTATATGGTGATAACCTAAGTAGTCTTAAGCTTTCAAATTGGAAGGAAGACAAAGATAAAAATGGTAATTCATACATAACTAATACTTATTTGTTAAAACCAGAACAAACTTATGATTACTAAAGACTTTTAAGTCTTTTTTATTTTTTACTTCATATTATTAATTAGGTGATTGTATTGTTAAAAAGTGCAAGTAAATTATTGGGACTTTTTTTACTTTTGTTACTAAGTTTTATTTATACCGATAAAGTATTTAGTGAAGCTAGAAATAGTGATCCGGTAATGAAGTCGGTTATGAGCTATAAAAAAGAAAATGACGTAAGACCAGTTGAACCAAAAATAAAAGATGATGAGATGATATTAGGCTTGTCAGGGTTGGAGGTTAATGCCAGAGCTTCTTATAAAAATATGAAACAAGATGATAAGTTTAGTGAGGATAAGATTGTGTATGATACCAAATTACCCGAGAATAGTATAAGTAAAAATTATGATTATTATATAACGCAAGGAAATGATAGTAAGGAATTAGTGTCAATAATTTTTAGAATCACAAGTGACGATTACGTGGATAAATTACTTAGTTTAGTTGCGCAAACGAACGTTTCAGTAAATTTCTTCGTTGACGGCTCATGGTTAGAAGAAAACGTGGAAAGGGCCTTTTCAATGAATAATTTAGATGCTGAAATATATAATCTAGGATATGACGGAGCCTATGATAAATCGATGATAAGTGTTACGAACAACTTAATTGAAAGCATTACTTTAAAGGATTCTAACTTATGTTTAAACGTAGAAAAAAATGATGATGACAAAGAGTTATGCGCCAAAAGAAAGATGCATACCATAACCCCAAACATAATTAATCCAAGTATAAGCGAACTAAAAAAGAAACTTAACAAAGGAGAAATGATAGTTTTTGATGCAAGTGAGTTTGATTACAACAACTTTAAGTTAATGGTTAACACGATAACGAGCAGGGGTTACGAAATAGTAGGGTTATCGGACTTAATAAAAGAGTAGTAAGAAAATAAGTTTTTAAATAATAATGATAACAATAATTAAAAAAGCAATTAAAAAGTTGCTTTTTTAATTATTTTCTATTTATCTAAAAAACTTAAAATGTTATAATATTTAAGACTGAAGTAAGGTGATTTATAATGCATGATAAGTTAAAGTTATTTTTAGATAAAATTAATCTTCCGGAAGAATATTATGATTATTTTAAGGACGGTAAAATTTTAAAATTAAAATTAGATCACACTAGGCAAAAAGGTGTTTTTGTAATAGAAATAGAAAACGTACTAAACGATGACGTTTTGAAATACATTAACGAAAACATTCAAAATGGATTTCCTGACATGGAATTGGTAAGAGCTGAATTCGTCGTTAGAAACGCTGATTATACTAATTCTAGTAAATACTTTTTTGATGCGGTTGATTCAAGTACCTTAACCAAGCCGATGAAGGAATTATTTAAAGAAAAAGAAGTTAAAGTGGATGGCAGTAAACTTATTGTTGAAGTGGATAATATCGCGGAGGAAAACATCTTTATAAACCACGTTGATAGCATTTTAAAATACTACCAAAAAATAGGATATAGGGATTTAAAAATAGATGTTTTTATTAACGAAGAAAACGCTATAAAGGTAAAAAAAGAACTTGAAGAGGAAATAAAAAAAGAGGTTGTAAGTAAACCAAAAGAGGATAATCCAGTAATTTTAGGAGACGAACCAAAAGGTAACATAACCGAGATAAAAGATATTATTGCTGAAGAGGGAAACATAACGGTTGAAGCATACGTATTTGGAGTTGATGAGTTTGAATCGAGTAAAAGTGCGTTTAAAATATTAACGTTTAAAATAAGTGATAATACTGATAGCATATACGCAAAATACTTTACAAAGGACGCTGATTTATTTAAGAAACTTTCTAAATCAATGAAGTCTGGTTGGTTTAGAATAAACGGGTACGTTAAACAAGACGTATATGCTAAGGACTTGGTATTAAACATTAGAAACGTAATGAAAATACCATCAAAAGATACAGAAATAACCGATGATGCGGCAATTAAGAGGGTAGAGTTACATGCTCATACCATGATGAGCCAAATGGATGGTTTAACAAAACTAGATTTAGGGAAACATACCTGTGAGCTTGTTGAAAAGGCTATAAAAATGGGTTATCGTGGGGTTGCGATAACGGACCATAATGGCTGTCAAGCATTCCCAATTGCTTACGGAATAATAAAGGCTCATAATAAAAAAATAGAGGATCCAAGTAAACACTTTAAAGGTTTGTACGGAACAGAGTTAACACTTGTTGATGACACGGTAAACATCGTGGTAAGACCGACGGATGATTCGCTTATGGATAACACTTACGTTGTATTTGATACGGAGACTACTGGTTTTAACGCGGCTGGGGTTGACCAGATGATTGAAATTGGTGCGGTTAAAATATCTAACGGAGAAATTATTGATCGGTTTGATGAGTTAATTGATCCTAAAAGACACATTCCTGATAAGATAACCGAGCTTACGCAAATAACCGATGCAATGGTAGCGGGTTGTGATGATGAAAAGACGGTAACAAAACGCTTTTTAGATTGGACTGGCGACCTTCCAATGGTTGCTCATAACGCAAAGTTTGATATATCATTCATTGAAATGGCAATGAAAAAATACGACTTAGGAGAATTTAAAAACACCGTTATAGATACCTTAGAATTATCTAGGACACTAGACCAGGGTTACGCAAGACATGGTCTTTCCGCACTTGTTAAAAGATATAACGTTCCATGGGATGAAGATGCTCACCACCGCGCTGATTATGACGCGGAAGGAACGGCGTTAGTATTTCATAAGTTTTTGCAAAAACTAGATTCACAAAACTATGAAAAAATAAGTGATTTAGATAGGCTTGTTTCTAAAGATGAAATTCATAAATTTGGTAGAACCTATCATTTTAATGCGATCGCGGTTAATAAAAAAGGACTTAAAAACATCTTTAAAATGATATCGCTTGCTAATACGATTTATCTTTATAAAACACCTAGGATACTTCGTAGTGAGGTAGAAAAACTAAGAGAGGGAGTATTAATTGGTAGTGGTTGTTATGAATCCGAGGTCTTTATAGAGGCCAGAAGTAAAGAGGGTCAAGAACTAACCAACATAATTAACTTTTATGATTACGTAGAAGTACAACCTCCAGAAGTTTATAACCATTTAATTCAACTTGGTGATTTTAAAAATGAACAGGAACTTAAAGGTCACATAAGAAAGATCGTAGATAGCGTTCGTCAAGCGGGTAAAATAATAGTTGCAACCGGGGACGTCCATCATTTTAGAAGGGAAGATAAAATATATCGCGAAATAATCGTTAACCAAAAAGTCCCAGGTGGTGGAAGGCATCCACTAGCTAAAAAGGATATAAAAGAAATTCCTAGTCAACACTTTAGAACAACTAACGAAATGCTCGATGATTTTTCTTTCTTAGGTGAGGATTTAGCACAAGAAATAGTTGTTACTAACACCAATAAGATTCTTGATATGGTGGATGAAATAGAAGTAATAATAGATACTCATGGTATACCTTTTTCGCCAAGGGTAAAATCTGATGATGGAAAAAGTTACCTTGATTGTCCAAGGGTTGTTACGGATCTTGTTTATGACAAAGCAAAGGCTTGGTACGGAGATCCACTTCCTTATAACATAGAAGAACGTATAGCCATGGAATTGTATGGTAACATCGTTTATAAAGTTTGTGAGGAAAACGAAAAGAAAAAAAATGAAAGCATAGATGATGAAACATTAAGAAAGAACACTTTTTCAAGCCTGCACGAAGTCATATTAAAAGGGTTTGACGCGGTTAAGGACTTGTTAAAAACTTATTTTAAAGAAAACTGGAATAGTGAAGAAGAATTAACCGAAGAAAATTTAGATAAGAAAGTAAAAAAGGAGTTGGGAGGAATAATAGGCGGTGGTTTCGATCCTATTTACTTAATTGCCCAAAGGCTTGTTAAGCACTCAAATGATGACGGATACTTAGTTGGATCTCGTGGTTCGGTAGGTTCATCTTTTGTTGCAACGATGATGGGAATAACCGAGGTAAATCCGCTTCCTGCACATTACCGTTGCTTAAATTGTCAACATAGTATCTTTGATTTCGATGATGGAAAACCACTTGGTGGAGAGTATTCAACCGGGTTTGACCTTCCTGATAAAAAGTGCCCTTGCTGTGGGGAGTTAATGTACAAGGATGGACAAGATATGCCATTTGCTACTTTCCTAGGCTTTAACGCTGATAAGGTTCCTGATATAGACCTTAACTTTAGTGACTTAAACCAAGCATCAGCACATGCTTACACGAAGGTGTTATTTGGTGATGATAACGTTTATCGTGCTGGAACGATTGGTACTGTAGCTGAAAAAACCGCTTTTGGTTTTGTTAGAGGTTACTGTGAGGATAAAGAAATAAATAAAAGGGATGCTGAAATCGAAAGACTTGCGCTTGGATGTACGGGTGTTAAAAGAACAACTGGACAGCATCCAGGTGGAATCGTTGTTATTCCTGATTACATGGAAGTGTTTGATTTTACTCCTTTCCAGTTCCCAGCGGAAGATGCTTCAAGTGCATGGAGAACAACTCACTTTGATTATCACGCGATCGACGAATGCGTACTTAAATTGGATATTTTAGGACATTCAGACCCAACGCAGCTTAGGATGATACAAGATTTAACGGGTACTGATATTACTAAGGTTCCATTAGATGACAAAGACACCATGAGTATATTTACTTCAACCAAGGCACTTGGCGTAACAACCGAACAAATAATGAATAAAACTGGTACGCTTGGTATTCCAGAGTTTGGAACACCATTCACCATTAGCATGGTTGCAGAAACCAAACCAACTACCTTTGCCGAACTTATTAAAATATCTGGTTTATCACACGGTACGGACGTTTGGCTTGGAAACGCACAAGATCTTATTAAAAACAACATCGTACCATTTAAAGATGTTATAGGGTGTCGTGATGATATAATGGTATATCTTATGTATAATGGTGTTGAACCAATAAAAGCATTTAAAATAATGGAGTTTGTTCGTAAAGGAAGAGCATCAAAGGATCCAGAAACATGGAAAGAACATAAAAAGACGATGATGGAGGCTGGAATTCCCGATTGGTTCATCGATTCTTGCGGAAAGATAAAGTACATGTTCCCTAAGGCTCACGCAGCAGCGTACGTTATATCAGCTTTTAGAATAGCTTGGTACAAAGTTCATATGCCAGTATATTTTTATGCTTCATGGCTTACTTCAAAAGCAACCGACGTCGACGTTGAAGTAATGATTAAAGGTTATGATGCAATTAAAGCAAAGATAATTGAAATACAAAATAAAGGTTTTGATGCTAGTAATAAAGAGCAAGGTCAATTAGAAAGTCTTAAGGTATGTTTAGAAGCAACCGCAAGAGGAATTACTTTCGCACCTATCGACCTTTATAAAAGTGGTGCAACCGTATGGGGTGTAAAAGACGAAAAAACTATATATCCTCCTTTTTCTTCAATTGATGGTCTTGGCGACACCGTTGCTAAAAAAATCGTTGAAGAAAGAGAAAAAGGAGATTTTATAAGCATTGAAGACTTACAAGTAAGAGGTAAAGTTTCACTTACTCTTACTGATAAAATGAGGATGATGGGCATATTAGATCAGTTACCAGAATCAAGTCAACTTAGTTTGTTCTAAGTTGACTTTTTATGAATATTACTTGAAGAAGTAATACACAATCGTCAAATTAATTAATTTGACAAGATCGCTCTTTTTTGTTACTATAGCAACTCGAAAAAACAAAGGGGTGTTTTGAATGGAAAAAACTAGAGATATTACCATTGCGGAGATTTATGAGAGTATAAAAGATGTTTGTGTGTCGTTAAACGATGTTAAAAACATCGTTAATGCATTAGATAAATGCACGAAGGAACTTACTGGTGGTATTCCAATATTAGAGGATGTTGAACCGGCCCTTATTAGAACTAGAGGATTTGATAATTTTTATAAGAACACTTTAAATTGTATGAAGTCTAAGAAATTCAAAGATAATGTTTATTATTTGACGAAATATGTATTTGACGTGGAGGCTAACCGCACCGAGCTAGAAAAACTTAGTAAAGGTTGTGTTGGATTAACCACTCCAGTAACCAAAAGAATAATAAAAACTCCAAGTCTAACTGATAGTGAAAAGAAAAACTTAGACGATAAAGAAAAAATAAATAGGTATGTTCAAAACGTGATGGAACTATTTGATTGCTGTAAAGAAATAATTACTTATGATAATTACATAATGCCAATAGATAAAGAAAACAAAAGTAAGGTTATCGCGGCCGTTATCTCAATAATGGATTCAATATATACTTTATTACGTGACGATATGAAACTAAGATTTTATAGTAGAAAAGCTTATGATGAATTATCAAAGATAGTTAAGGCTGTAGAAAAAGGTACGGGGAGTTTAATAAAACTAGATGATCAAGAAAGATTAATAAAAGAATTAAATGAAAATATAATATTAGAAAATAAAGACATAAAAGATTTATATGGAAATTTAGTTTTAAGATTTGTAAATCATTATAATGATTTAATAATCGTTAACAAGGCTCGTTCTTATAGCACAGAGTTAGTAAAAAAACTAAAGGGTACAAACGAAGACGACGCCGAGAAAAAACTAGATTCAGTAAGTAAAGTAATGTTAAGAAAACTTGATAAACATAAGGATAATGAATTATTCTTAATAATATTAGAATATTTATTAGATGAGGAAGGTAAAAAAGCATGGGAAGGTAATAGTTATGAGTACTATTGTGCCATAAACGGATTATCGATGGATTGCTCATCTTACATGTATGATAAAGGAATATATAGTGATGCGAATCGTGCGAAAGAGGAACTTGCCAAAGTAAATATGATTTAAATTATATTCAAGAAGTAGAAGGTGAATAAAATGGAAAACATTGAAGAAGTAAAAGACTATTTATATAAAAAGAGAAATTCCCTTGAGGAAGAAATTGAGATTTGCAAAGATAAGATAAAAGTAATTAATAACTCTTTTAATAATGAGGGCTTTTGTGATTTAGAAAGTCTAAATGATGGATTTGATTTAATTGAAAAGTATGGATACGTAGAGTTTGTGAGATCAAAGTTTACAAAAAAAGAAATAGAAGATAGAATATATCGAATTTCTCAAAAAAAAGGATTTCTTAATAAAACTTTGAAAAAAGGGTTAGAAAAAGGTTTATCACAAGTTAAAATGAACGGAAATAAATTTGAAGATTTTGAATCTTATAAATCTTTGGTTGAAAATCTTTACAACATGTTAAAATATTTTGAAAAAATAAACTCTAAGAAATCATCTCCAAAACATAAGTTTGGTTTATTGTATAAAGAATATTCTGATAGTATTTATAATTCATTAAGAGGTATAATAGCATTTTTGTATATCGATTTTAGAAAAGTTCTTGAAAAACTTCTAAAAAATTTAAGCAACAAAAGTGTTAAATATTCTAGTTTAATTTCAATATTGAATGTTTTGACGATTATGGATATAAATGAAAAACCAGAAGAGTATGAAAAGTTGGTTAATGCATACTCAAAGATCATTAGAAATAATCCATTTTTGCAAGAGCCTGAATTAGAGACCTTAAATTTATATTTAAGGAGTATTGTAAAAAGTTATAATACGGATAAAAAGAAACAAGAAATAGGAAACAACGTTTCAGATGACGTTAAGATTATAAAGTTCGGAAGCCGTGAAGAAAGAAAAGAAGACTACAAAAAGGCCAAAGAAAAAGAAGGATTAGAAAAAACAATAGAAGATTTAAGAGGTAAACTTGATGAGGAGTCAACTTTATGGTTAGATATAACGCTAGAACAATTAATCAGTTATGATAAAGATGCCGTAAACGAATTTTTAAAGAACCCAGGATCTTATGTTCCAAGTGACGATCCAATTATGATAGAAACGATTATAAAAGAATTGGAATTCCGTGATTTGAATCAAGAAGGGGTCTCATTAAATAAAAAGATAATAAGTGGCTTAGAAAGAATCAAAAGAAGATAATTTTTTATCTTCTTTTATTTATGATATAATATTTTAGGTGGTAATTATGACATTAGAAATAAATAATTGTTCTTATGAAGTAATTATTGAAAAGAAAAATAATAAGAATTTATATATTAGGGTTACCGATGATTTAAAAATAAAGGTTACCTGCTCATTTTTCTATACTAAGAATGCAATCTTAAATGTTTTAAAACAAAATGAGCGTTCAATAATAAGAATGATTCAAAAGCAAAAACAAAGGGCTATTGTAAAAAAAGAAGAAGACCATATGTACCTGGGACGAAAACTAAACGTTTCGTATGAAAACGTTAGAACACCTAAAATAACCGATGATAGAATAGTGGTTAGAGATGATACCATGCTTAATAACTGGTATAAAAAACAAGCGAAGGAAGTTTTTAGAAAGTACTTAGATGAAGCTTATTACGTATTTGATGAGGATATACCTTATCCAAAGATTAAAGTAAGGAGCATGAAAACAAGGTGGGGAGTTTGTAACAAAAGGGATAATTCGGTTACACTTAATCTGGATTTAATAAAAAAAGATCATAAATACTTAAATTATGTTATCGTGCACGAGCTTTCTCATTTTGTTTATTTTAATCATAGTAAATCATTTTGGAATACGGTTGAAAAATATTGCCCTGAATACAAAAAGGTTAGGAAAGAATTAAAGGAGTAGTACCATGATAGAGTCAAAAGAAAACAAAAAGATAAAATACATAAGGCACCTAAGAGAAAACAAGTTTATGAAGGAAGAAAAAAAGTTTGTTGTAGAAGGAGACCATTTAGTAAAAGAGGCTAAATTATCTGGTGTTTTATTAGAAACTTATAGTACTTATGAACGGGATTATGGTGTTTTAAATAACGTCGTTAGTAAAAACGTAATGGATTATATTAGCGCTTTACCATCATCTACCGATGTTATAGGTGTTTGTAAGTTTATTGATAATAAAGAAGAACTTGGAAAAAGAATAATAATTTTAGATAACGTTCAGGATCCCGGAAACATTGGTACGATAATAAGAAGTGCCAAGGCTTTTAACGTTGATACCGTAGTATTAGGTAAAGGAACGGTTAAGAAATATAATGAAAAAGTTATTCGTTCTTCACAAGGTATGCTTTTTAAAGTAAACATAATTGAAGAAGATCTTAAGACTTTTATTCCTCGTTTAAAAGACGATGGATACTTGGTTTATGGTACGGATGTTGTTGCTGGAAAAGACGTTAAAAACGTTAATCTGGAGGGTAAGGTCGCGCTTGTTTTAGGTAATGAGGGCAATGGTGTTTCACAGGATATAAAAGAGTTGGTAAATGATAATTTATACATAAAAATAAATGATGATTGTGAGAGTTTAAACGTTGCGGTAGCAGCGTCCATTTTAATGTATGAAATGGCCAAAGGAGATGAATAAAATGGAGTATCTATACATTGGTAAACTAGTTAATACCCATGGTATAAAAGGGGAAGTTAGAATAATTTCAAACTTTAGGCATAAAGATAAAGTGTTTGTTAAAGGTTTTTTCTTTTACGTTGGAAAAGATCGGGTTAAGTATGAAGTAGAAAGTTATAGACGCCACAAAAATTTCGATATGGTTGTGTTTAAGGATAATCACGACATAAATTTAATAGAACACTTAAAAGGATCTTTGGTATACATAAATAAGGAAGATTTAAAATTAGATGAAAATACTTTTTTATCGGTTGATTTAATTGGATATGATGTTATAATAAATGATAAAAAGGTTGGGGTTATAAAAGATGTAATGGATACCCCTGCTAATGAAGTTTTGGTTTTGGATAACAAAGGATTAATACCGTACGTAAGTGCTTTTATTAAGAAAATTGATACGGATAAAAAACAGGTTATAGTAAACGATGTGAAGGGACTGTTATCATGAAAATAGACATACTAACACTTTTTCCGGAAATGTTTGATGGGTTTAAAAGTGAATCAATTATTAAAAGGGCAATTGATTTGGGAAAAGTAACCATAAACACATGTAACTTCAGGGATTTTTCGGAAGATAAACATAAAAAAGTAGATGATACACCATATGGTGGTGGAGCTGGCATGGTATTAAAGTGTCAACCTATTTTCGATGCGTTAAAAAGCGTAAAAAAAGAAAATAGTAAAGTTATCTTACTTTCACCGCAAGGCGTGCCATACAACCAGAAAATGGCGTATGAGTTATCTAAGGAAGAACATTTAATCTTGGTGTGTGGTCATTATGAGGGTTTTGATGAAAGAATAAAAAGTGTTTGCGATGAGGAAATATCCATCGGGGATTACGTATTAACTGGTGGTGAGTTACCAGCAATGGTAATAACGGATTCAGTTGTAAGATTAATTCCTGGAGTAATAGACGAAGAATCCCACTTAAATGATTCGTTTAATAATAACTTATTAGATTATCCTACGTATACAAAACCTAGGGATTATAACGGAATGAAGGTTCCTGAAGTTCTTCTTTCTGGTGATCACGAAAAAATAAAAAAATGGAGAGAAGAAAAGCAGCTTGAGATAACAAAAGAAAAAAGACCTGACCTAATTAAACCACGTTTTGTATTAAAGAAAGAAGGTTTAAAAAAATCTGGTAGACGAATTAAAATTGATGATGTAAAGGATATAAAAGTAACCATAATAAAAGACAATAAAAACTTAAGTTACAAGGTAACAAAGGAAGAAAAATTAGTTGCTATAACGATTTTTAATCCGAAAGAGTTAAAGGGATATAAATTAAAAGGTAAAAGTAAAGATGGTGGAATAACCAAGATATTAATTGTTAAGAAAGCGTTTGCATTTAAGGTGGCGCTAAAAAACATCCGTAAGAAAATAGATGTTTTGGCAAATCGTCTTAACACTGCTTTATTTGAGATTGACGAGGATAAAACAAGAAAGGTTTTAGCAGAAGCGGAGATGTTAAAACAAATGATAATAAACACGTATCAAGATTACATTGGAAAAGAACGTTTAGATGGTATAATAAAAAACATCAACCAGTTGGTTTCTGAGTTTGTTAGAAGCAAAACGTTGCATAGTAATTAGCTATCATTTGATGTGTATAATTAAGGAGGATTAGTAATGAATGAATACTTAAAAGAACTAAAAATTAATTACCTTATTAAAAAAGGAGAATATGGTAAGTTAACAACAGAAATATTAAACGGAAATCACTCTGATAGTAAGAAAACTGTCTTTTTAATAAGAATGTAAATACTAAAGAAACTAGCTAAAAATGAGTATGATCAGGCGGAGGTACTAAGGTTATTAGAATGTCTTCCAGATGATTCCGTAATAAAATTATTAGATGATTTATATGAAGATAACTCTTTTAATAATAGGTGGTTTGATGATATATTAACTAACTTTAAAGTTGTATCTTTACCGTTTGAAAAAAGAAAAAAATACATTAAAGCTTTCTTAAACAGCGTTGGCTATATGAGTGACATATTTTATTTGTATGAATCGGCCAATACTGATGAAGAAAAAGAATACATAAGAGAAAACGTTCCACAAATACTTAAAGATGACCCAAATGTTTTAGATGATTTTGTTAGTTGTCAACTAAGTTATGAAATATACTTAATTCCAACTTCAGAACTTGAAGAAATGGCAATTAAAAACGAGGATTATTCATCTCTTTATTATTTAATACAATATAAAGATTCTAATAAACGTAAAATATTAAACGAGTTAGGAAAACTAAAGGAAAAATCTTCGGAAGCTAAAAACTTGTTTTTAGACGCAATAAATGAATACGCTCCAGAAGTGTTAGAAAAAATTCCTTTTGGTTTATACGCAAGTGAAGTAAATAGTTTAAACATTAGCCATCGCGGTAAAATGGATATTATTGATGACGCTTTAGATGCGTTAGTAAAATTAGATTTAGCAAATAAAGAAGATGGTGATAATGATGATTTTAAAACCAAAAATCATTATAAGGATGAAAATGCAAGTTCTTTTGCTAGACCACCTGAAGCTTACACCAAAGCAAGGCCAATAAAAATGGGGCCTCGCGGTGCTGATCACTTTTAAAATTAAGTCTTGCACTATTTTTGATTATATGTTAAAATCTTAATGTTTGAAAAAAGGCAATCCGCCGCAACTATTTATGCATGATTGCTGGTTATATATTTTAGGAAGGAGACTAAAGAAAAATGGATAAGATTGAAAAGATTACAAACAAACAATTAAATCCTTCAGTTCCAGAATTTAGGGTAGGAGATACCGTAAGAGTTGGAGTTAGAATAATTGAGGGAAAAAAAGAAAGAGTTCAAGCGTTTGAAGGAGTTGTAATATCTCGTAAAGGAACTGGTGTTTCTGAGACGTTTACGGTTCGTAAAATGTCTTCTGGTATTGGTGTTGAAAGAATTTTTCCAATTCATTCTCCAAAGCTTGATTCTATTACCGTTGTAAGAAAAGGTAAAGCAAGACGTGCTAAGTTATATTACGCAAGAAATATAGTTGGCCAATGGAAATTAAAAGAAAGAAATTAATAAGGCTATTTATGCCTTATTTTTTGTTAGGTGGGACTTATGAATAAAGAAAGAATAAAAAAGATTGTAAAAGACGTATATCCATACGTAATAGTTGTGGTTATGGTTATATTAATAAGAACGTTTGTAATTACTCCAGCAATCGTGGATGGGCCTTCAATGGAGCCCACACTTTATGATAACAACGTAATATTATTAAATAAACTTAGTTATAAGTTAAATGGTATTGAACGGTTTGACGTGGTTGTTATTGATTGGAAGGGTGAAAAAATAATAAAGAGAGTAATTGGCCTTCCAGGAGAACACGTTGAGTATAAAGATGGTAGTTTATACATTGATGGTTTCGTTGTGGAGGAAAACTTTAAACATGAAGAAACCAGCAACTTTAAACTAGAAACAATAGGATATTTAACAATACCAGGTGATAAGTATTTCGTCGTTGGTGATAACAGACCAAATTCTACTGATTCAAGGCTTGGTGTTGGTCTTGTTAATAAAGAAGATATACTAGGTCATGCAAGTATTAGGATATTCCCTATAAACGAAATAAATAAGATTAAGTAGTGATTTGAAAAATATAAAAACATAGATATTAAAAACTATAATATTTTGGTGGAAGAGTATAGAGGTTTACATAAAAAACATGAAAGAAGTTAATGAGCACGATGGGAAAATATTTCTATATAAACAGGATGAAAAAATAGTGGGGCTTATAGTAGGCTTAGTAAACAACGAAATAGAACAAACATATGACTTTAGTGCGCCAAAAAGAGGTAGAATAACAGAATTAATTGTATTAAAAGATGTTCGATCAAATAAAATAGGTACAAAATTATTGAGTACCATGGAAAATTATTTATATAGTTTTGGTTGTAAAGATATACTAATAGAGGCTTTTGCTTATAACGATAAAGCCGTTGAATTTTATAAAAGTCATGGTTATTATATTAGAATGTTTGATATGACCAAGAGTAATAATTTAAGTAAATCGGAAGAATAATTTCATAGACTAATTAAGAAATTGTAGCAAGGAAGTGATTCTATGGCAAATGAAGAAAAAAGTTTCCAAAAAGGAAGTATCAACTGGTTGATTACGATTTATTGCAACCCCAGAGTAATCATTATAAATAAAGTTTTTTCTTAATATTTGATCTTACACGCTTTTGATAAAAATGTGCTAAAATTATTCAAAATAGATATAAATATAGCAAATTCAATGATATTTTGTGGTAGATTTAGAAAGGTGATTACGACGTTGAACCTCTCTACAAGATTTATATTAAAATATAGAAAAGAGGCGAATATATGGCAAACAAAATAATTGAAGTTCAAAACATTAAAGTAAATATAGCAAATATAAATAATAACGATTATATTTG
>CALVIH010000009.1 GCA_944329445.1 uncultured Bacilli bacterium
TTGAAGTTGTCAACAAAAAGTAGACACTAAAAGAATGTTATCGAAACCCTAGTTGAGTTTTATACTCTACTGGGGTTTTATAATTTAATGCATATGATGGTCGAAAATAATTATTATCTTTAACTATATCATCAACAAACTCTTGAATTGTGTTATAATTATTCTTGTCAAAATCAATATACATTTCTTTTTTAATCCAGCCATTTTTAGATTCAATTACTGGATTATCTGTTGGTGTACCAGCCCTAGACATAGATCTGGTTACTTTATAAGAATTAAATATATTGTTAAATGACATTGAGGAATATACAGAACCTTGATCAGTGTGAACAATTGTATCAAGATCTTTATATCCTCTTTTTATTTTGTTATTCAACATATTTTTTAAAGCTTCTCTATGGTTTAAAACACCATTACCATGCATTGATTCTCTAACATCATATCCAACAATTTCATTATTAAATACATCTAAATAAAAAGTCCAATCGTATGGTTTGCCTTTGAATCCAATAGTAGTTGTATCTGAAACTATTTTTTCAAAAGGTCTTTTTGTATTCCAATTACCATTTATAATATTTGAATATTTAATTGATTCTTCGCCAGTGGTTTTATATTTATAATGTTTAGCTTTTGATTTTATTTTTAATATCTTGCATACTTTATGAACTAAGTTATCCGATACTAACCAACCAGTTTCTCGTTTTATAATTGCATTTATTCTATGATATCCATAACTTGGTTTTCTTTTATGTATGTCTTCTATTAATTCTCCTAAATCTTTTCTATTTATTTCATAATTATTTAATATATCTTTATTTTTTAACCATTTATAATAACCTGATCTTGAAACTTTCATAATTAGACATAAAGATTTTATATTATATTCATTACTTAATAGTTCAATTATTTCAAATTTTAATTGTGTTACTTCATGAACTTTACAATTGTACCATCTCCTTTCACCAGGTATCCTTTTTTTAACATTTCATTCTCAATTCTTAATTTCATATTTTCATATTCTAATTGTTCTTCTTTAGTTAAATTTTTTCTTTTTGAATATTTGCATATTGGATTACCTGGTTTCTTTTTATTTTCTAAACCTTTTATTCCTTCGTCTTTATATTTTTTTGCCCATCTATGTAACATACTATTACTAATAATATTTTGTTTTGCAACTTTTGAAAGACTGGTTTCCATTTCTATAATTGGTTTAATAATTTTATATTTTTCTTCTGTTGTCCAAGTTTTAAATTTTTGTCCTTTTCTTGCCACTTTTTTCATCTCCTTTACTAAATTATATCAAAAGAAAAAGCATACACTTCTTTTTGTGTACACTTTTATCTTACAACTTCAATAATTTTATTCATCTATTTCTTTTATATTACTTATGTTTCCAACCTTATCAACAACCCTTATGTATTTCTCACCATTAAGTTGTTTTCTTAACGTTATACTCTCACCCGATACTTCCTCATCCGTCCAATTTAGTTTATCAGTAGAAAACTGAACGCTTGCTAGCTCGTCATTATCGCTTGCTTTTATGATTATATCAGATGATGATTTAGTAACCTTTAAGCTAGGTTCTTCCTTATCAATCATAACTTTAGTGGCATAAGCATAACTACTATATCCATGATCGTTAGTTGCTCTTATGTAAATTGTTTCGTTCATTGTTTTAGAAAATACTAATTTAGCACTAACTTCTTTATCATTAAAATCACCTTTAATTTTTTTCCAAGATTTTAAATCAACAGAATATTCAAGATTAGTAATGTTATAATTACTAGAAGCATCAATAATTAGAGCAACGTCCGTGTTTACTAAAGTTTCACCACTAGAATTTATAACGTTATTTATAATTGGTAAATCACTTGCATTAACCTCATCATTTGTTACCGCACTCAAACTTTGAACACTTGCTTTTAATCTATCTGTTAATCCTATTTTAAATATAAAATAACTTATAATAACAACAAGAACCACCATTATTACAAGAATTAAAATATTCCTTTTATCTTTTTTCATATGCTTATCTCCTAATCTACAATAATTATACAAGTTATTAAGAAAAAAAACAATAACATTTCGCTATTGTTTATATACTCATAAGCTCATTTTCTTTTTCTTTTACTTTTTCATCAACTATCTTATTATATTTATTAATTAAATCCTGAACCTCATCTTGCGCTCTTTTTTGATCATCCTCAGGAATATCTTCAAGTTTTTTTATACTATTATTAGCATCTTGCCTTATGTTTCTAAGTGCAACCTTTCCTTCTTCCGCGATTGCTTTTGCTTCTTTTACGTATTCTTTTCTTCTTTCTTCAGTAAGTTCTGGTATAACAAGCATAACAGTTTCACCATTATTATTAGGGGTAAGACCTAAATCAGCCTCAAAAATAGCCTTTTCTATTGCCCCAATTGAATTTCTATCAAATGGTTTAATCACTATCTTACGTGCCTCAGGAACCGATATGGTTGCTAACTGTATTAACGGAGTTGGAACGCCATAATACTCTACCTCTACTTTATCTAGTATTCTTGGATTAGCTCGTCCTGCTCGAACGTTTAAAAATCTATTTTCCATTACCTCTATTGCTTTTTGCATTTTATCTTCTGCTTCCAATAAAATCTCGTCTGTCATCATATCCCTCTTTCTTGTAAATATTATATAATAAAAAAAGACTTTATTACAAGCCTTTTTAAATTAAATTAAAATTTAACTTATTTTATTTTCTCTGAATTAACAAATACATATCCGTCATCTAATTCTTCAAATTCAAGTTCGTAATTTTCCATATTATTACCATAATCACTTATTAAATCTTTACTGTATAATCCATAGAGATTAGGATTTTCATCATCTTCATAAGTTATTTTATAATTATTAATAATGGTTCCATCATTTAATTTTAAGGTAATAAATTCATTAGTATCCATTTCTTCACTATAATCAAAATGATTAAAAGCAATAGTTATGTACACTTTATTTCCAGTTTTGTAAGCTTTATAAATACCCGCTACAAAAGTATTAATATCTCCATTGCCTTGTCTTAAAATAGTATAAACCTTTTTATCATTAGAATAGTCATATTTTGTATCAAACCAAGAAAGATCATTCATTGAATGTTTTGTTGCATTACCAGTTTTAAATAATTTATTATAAACCAAATTAACATCATTATAATCATATACTCCATCACAATAATAATCATTTATATTACTTTCATCATAAGTATCTTCACATGAATATTTATCCGTTTTATTGGTATTTCTTATGGCAGATAAAGTTTTATAAAAATCTTTATTAAAAATATTTGTATCACCATTATAATAGCCTAAATAGTGCATATCAGCTTTATATTGGTCTGTAAATATACTTTTAACAATATCCTCTGCTTCCATCAAGTCAAGATCTTCTTTATCTTCCTCTTTTACTTTATTTATATTGTCATTTTCTTTTTCTTCTTTAATATTTTGATCATTTCCAATTACATATCCTATGTATAATCCTGCTGCTACAATTATTAATATTCCTATTAATCTTAACATTCCTCTTATTATTTTTGTTTTCTTACTTGGTCTTCCTACCTCGTTTTTTATTACTCCCATCTTCTTACTCCTTTTCTATCTTATTACATGTTTATAATATCATATACCCCCCCCCCACTTGTCAATTAAATTATGCTGTTGATAATTTTTCTTCTTTATATTTAGACATATTTTTTTAAATTCCACTAAAAAAAGATTATTTAAAAAGTTTATTTAAATAATCTTCTCTTTTATTTCCGTTTACAAAATCTTTAATACTCATTTTCTTTTTACCAGGTAGTTGTAACTCTGTTATTAAAATACTTCCATCCTTTGTTACTACTTCCATCCCTTCTTTACTTAAATTAACTATGGTACCAGGTGTTTTATCATAGACTTTACCATTAATTTTACACATCCATAATTTAACGTTTTTATCATCTAAAATGGCGTAAGCACCAGGCCAAGAATTAAGTCCTCTTATTTTGTTAAATATCTCTTTTGAAGTACTATTAAAGTCTACGTGTTCTTCTTCCCTAGATACGTTATACGCATAAGTAGCTTCATCATTATTTTGCTTTTCTCTTTTATTAGTACCCGCAATTATACTTGGTAAAGTATCCATAAGAAGCGGAACCGCAACCTTTTGTAGTTTGTTATGAAGCGTTTCGGTAGTATCATTATCTTCAATTACCACTTCTACCTTCGATATCATATCACCTGTATCCATTCCTTTATCCATGTACATAATGGTTATCCCCGTCTTATCGTATCCATAAATAATTGCTTTATGAATTGGTGCTCCTCCCCTTAACTTTGGTAGAAGCGATGCATGAACGTTTATACAACCATATTTTGGAGCATTTAATATTACTTCTGGTATTATTTGACCATAAGCACAAGTTATTATAATATCTGGTTTTAAATCAAGTATTTCTTGATATTCATTTCTTATTTTTATTGGCTGAATAACTTTTATATTATTGTTTAACGCAACTTTTTTAATTGGAGAATATACAATTTCTTTTTTTCTTCCAACTTCTTTATCCGGCTTAGTTACTACCGCTATTACGTCGCATTCTTTAATCAAACTTTCTAATATCGGAACACAAAATTCTGGTGTTCCCATAAAAATAACTTTTAAATTTTTCACTTTAAAACCTCCTTTTTAAAAAGAAACTTCTCCCTAGAAAAGTTTCAAAACATCTTTTACCGTTATAAATATCATAAGTGCAAATAAAAGCATTAGACCTATGTTATTTACTATTGCATCCACCTTTGCATTAACTTTCTTCTTAGTTATTCTTTCTATTATAATTATAACCGCGCGGTATCCATCAAACGCAGGAAAAGGAATCAAATTAATAAAACCTACGTTTATCGAAAGATATGCAAGCAAATAAAGTAATCCTTGTAATCCAGCTTTGCTTTGCTCTCCCACAATTGAGTAAATACCAACCGGACCAGACAAAGCATTTAATCCTATGTCACCAGTAACTAAAGCCTTGATGGTTACGATCATTGAATTAAAAGTAGATCCAAACTTACTTACCGCGTACTTAAATGCGTTTCCAATGCCGTGGTACTTAGTATCGTCCAGCCCCATACCATACGCATAAGATACGTTACCTTCGTCATCTTTTATCTTCTCTGGTTTTATCTTTATTTCTTTTTCCTCACCAGAATCAGTTTCAACAATTAACTTTTGAACCTTTTCATTATTCTCTAAAGTAAGCGTTAAAGTAACATCATCCCAGGTTCTAGTTCTTTTTCCATTTATGCTAATTATTTCATCACCTGATTGTAATCCTGCTTTTTCACTTGCAGAATCCTTTACAACTTCTCCTATGATTGGTTTTGTAGTATAAGAACCATAACACAGAGCCATGAAAAATAAAACTACGAAAGCTAAAATAAAGTTATTTGTTACACCCGCAAGCACGATTATTAATTTCTTATACCATGGTTTGTTATACATTTTTTTGTCTTTTGGAACACTCTTATCATCATCTACCTCTTCACCCGCCATGGCAACGTAACCACCAACGGGAATAAGGCGCCAGCAATATAACGTCTCATCATTTTTTCTTTTAAAAGAGAAAAGTTTAGGACCAAATCCTAAAGAAAACTCATAACAGTAAACTCCAGATTTCTTTGCCCAGAAAAAATGCCCTAATTCATGCACAAAAACAATTATTCCAAGCATTAATATAAAATATATTAAAGTTAGCATCTATTCCTCCTAAAAAATACCTGATAGTAAAATATATCCAATAATAACAAAAATAATACTATCTAGCCTGTCTAATATACCACCATGTCCTGGCATTATATTAGAAAAGTCCTTTATGTCATGATTTCTTTTAACAGCAGAGAAAAATAAATCACCAAGTTGTCCTAAACAAGATAATAATAACGTTACAATAAGTAGTAGCAATACATTTACGTTATCATCGATTCCAATGTAATAGAAGGTTGCGGCACATAACGTACCAAATATTCCTCCAATTATAGCGCCCTCCCATGTTTTGTTAGGAGAAATTTTTGGAGCAAACTTGTGTTTACCTACTAAACTTCCCGCTAAATGAGCGTATGTATCTGTTAACATCGTTATTAAGAAAAGATAAATAAATAACATTAAACTTTTTTCTCTTATAACTAAAAACGTGTGAAATACCGTACCAACTAAAATACTCATACCAATAAGTTTAAAAGCCTCATCAGCATTATATTTTTTATTATCATTACAATATATTACCGCAAGCATTGGTATTAAAATGGTAAGTAAATAATATATTTCTCTTCTTTCGTCCATAAAAACAAGTAAAATAGTTAATGCGTAAATTATTACGTCAACGTACTTAGGTCTCTTATTTTTATGTGGCAAATCCAAGAATTCTTTCATTCCTAATACTCCCAAAACGCACACTGCTAATTTTAACCATATACCACCTATTAATACAAGTGGAATAAATATAGCTAAAGCTACAACCGCACTAATAATCCTTTTTTTCATACAATCACATCCTTATGTTTTTATTATAATACAATTAGCATTTTTTAACAATTAAATTAAACTTCCAAATATAATATTTACATTATTTTTTTATTATTGTATACTATAAATGAAGAGAGCACCTAACTTAAGGTTAGTAGCTTTCCTATTTGGTAACAGGAAAAAGCGTATGTCCCCTTATGGGATAGTACGCTTTTTCTTTTATATTTTAAATATTAGTAAAACTAGTATCAAAATTAAAAGAATAATTATTACTCTAAGAAACTTATTTTCTTTTTTCATAAACATCGCCTCTTTTCATTCTTTTTTAAACTAATCAGAGGAAAGCCACCCTCCACTTAGGTGTTCTCACGTTTATATTTAGACGTTTCTTTTAAAATGTCCTTAAAATAATAAAAAAAATTAGAAATATTTCTAATTTTTAATACGAATCAATGTTTATATTTACTTTTTTATTATCGTTAATGTATGAACTCGCTTGAACAATAGTTCTAAGCGCCTTTGCCAACTTACCTTCTTTTCCAATTACCCTTCCCATTTGATCTTCCGGTACCATTACCTCTATAGTGACGGTATCTTCCTCATCACTAGGAAACTCTTTTACGGTAACTAACTCAGGATCACTTACAAGTTCTTTAACAATGGTTTCTGTTAACTTAACTAATTCCATAATTACTTACCTTGCTTTTCATTAGCAAACTTAGTCATAATACCTGCTTTAGATAAAATGTTTCTAACGGTATCAGTTGGAGTTGCTCCATTTTTCAACCATTTCATTGCTACTTCTTCATTTATTTTAGTTTCTGCTGGATTAACTAAAGGATTATAAGTACCTATAGTTTCAATAAATCTACCATCTCTTGGACTTCTAGAATCAGCTGCAACAATACGATAAAAAGGTTTCTTTTTAGCACCCATTCTTTTTAATCTTAATTTAACTGCCATAGTAATATTCCTCCTTCATACAAATCAATTTTATCATACATGTATTTATGTGTCAACTATTTTTGTTAACACCATATTTTTTTATATATAAAAAGGATTCTAAATAAAATCCTCTTTAACTTCTTCATCTATTTTTTTCTCTACTTCTTCTTCATCGTCTTCTATGGTATCCCATGGATCTTCATCATCTTCAATTGCTATTTTAACCTTTGCATCATTAACTACTTCTATTCCTAATTCTTTTTCAATATCAAATTCAATTACGTCATCTTTTGCGGTAACGTTACTACAACTTGGTTGTTTTAATGATCTTACTATAATGTCACTTCCATTAATTGAGGTTCCCGATTTTGTTTTTATACTAACTGTTTCTGTATAAGGTATGTTCTTGCTTGCAACCGCGGTTTTTTGATCATCATCATATGAATACCAAATATTAATATCAAAATCACCATCAATAACAACTTTTTCTCCTACAACAGAACCTTTAAACTTATGGTTTATAACCCAGCAACCAAGAATTGTATTAGCGTTATGCTCCGCAAGAAGGTTATAATTATTTTTAAAATATTTTTTACCCTTCCCAATTACTGCTTTTGTAACTATCTCTTTAAACATTAGAATCTCCTCCTCGTTTTAATCTATGCTAACGCACTAAAAAAAGTGCTAAATTTAGCACTTTTTATTTAGATTCTAACTTGTCTAATACCTTTTTTGTTGCTTCAATTGCTTTTTCTCTTAAACTCTCAGCTGCTTCTTCAACGATAGGCGTTGCTTTTTTCTTTGTATACGCCACCAACTCATCAGCTTTCTTTTTTAAATCAGCAGCCTTTTTCTTTGCAATTTTTAAAACTTTTTCTTTATCCAAACTCTTCATTTCGTCTACTAATTCAACTACTTTTTCCTCGATTGATTCCCTTACTTCTTTTACGTCTATTTCCCTTGCCTTTTCTAATAGTTCATTTGCTTTTTTCTTTAAAGCAGCACGTGTTTCCTTTCCAGACTTTGGTGCAAACAAAACACCTAACGCCGCACCAATAGCAGCTCCTAAGAAAAACTTTCCTGCGTTACTCTTCTTCTTCGCCATCTTCTTGGTCCTCCATTTCCTTTTCTTTTAACTTCTTTTTCTTTCTTTTAAAGATTCCTTTTATAAATAATATAATGGAATCAGAAATAACCTCCGTTAAAGCTGACAATTTATCAGTTACCGCATCAACTACGTTGAAAACACCATTTAAGGATTTTACTTTTTCATCAACGTCATCAACAATTGATTCAACCCTATTCATTGTTTTAATAACCTTAACTGAAATTATTATAAGTAAAACAATTAGGATACATAATAATATATAAATTAAGATTGGTAAATATGCACTTAAAAATTCTTGCATTATTCTTCATCCTCCTTATTTTGATACATTGTATCAATTAAGTTAAACAAATCTTGTTCTTTTGTATCATCGTCATCATCGTCTTCTTCTAAAGGACTTTTTACCGATTCTTTCTTTTTACTTTGTTTCTTAGAAGTTTTTTTAGTTTCTTTATCAACGTCGATTTCCTTAAAATTAACGTTAGGTAAAATCATATCATTATCGTCTTCTTCGTCATCTAAAGATGCCACAACGGGCTTTTCTTCATTTATTTTTTCACGTTTTTTCTTTTCTCTTGATAATTCTCTATTTTCTACTTCTATTTCTTTTTCTGCCTCTTCAATCGTTTTGGTACTTAATCTTTTTATCGTATCTTCTAATTCATCATCCAAAGCACCATAGGCTTTCTTTCTTACCTCATCTATTGTAACTTCATCACTTTTTGACAATTTATCGGATCCTACCTCTTCTTTAATACTGTTTCCCTGGTTATCTAACAAACCATATATTGGAGAAATAATAGGACTTGGCTTAAACTTTTTAGTTTCCTCTTTTCTTCTACTTCCTTGGTATAGCACTCTTTTAGGTTCTTCTTTCTTCACCGGAATTATTGGTTCTGGTTTCTTACTAGCAACCATGAAATCCTCATCATCAAACTCTGGAAAAGAAAATTTTTGTTCAACTTTTTCGGTTCTTGAATGAACTTTACTAGGAACCTTTATCGTCTCTTCTGGAACATCATCAAAATCAAGTTTCTCAATGCTATCCTTTTGTTCTGGTTCAAAAATCTCTACCTTATCTTTTCTTTCAATTTTTTCTTCTACTTTTTCTTTTTTCTTTGACGGCCTTTTTACTTCCTTTTCGTCGTCTTCTTCGTCAAATAAGAAACTTTTCATTTTATTTAATTTATTCATAAGTCCCATATCTCGAATCACACCTTTCTCTTACTCGCTACTTGCATTAGTTTCAGTCGTCGTTGTCGTCTTTGTAGTTGTGTTTTCTTTCGTTGTTGTCGTTTCTTTAACCTCTATTTCACTTTCTGGCGCAACGTCTTCATCTTCAGCTTCGTATTTATCATACTCTTCGATGTACTCTAAGAAGTTTCCTTCTTTTTCCTTATTATCAAATAATTTATAAACTTCTTCCTTTGACCCAAACTCACCAGCTTCATGCATTTCTTTAAGCAAAGAATCGTTAAATTCAACACTTGATAATATATAACTAATGTCCTCTATCGCTGTTTTAAGTTCTCTTTCTTCAACATACGTTTCTATTTTAGCATAATTATATACCATTTGAACATATAATTTATCATCTTTTTCAGTAATGTCAACGTAGCCTTCCTTCTTACCTTCCTTTAATAATGATGAATAATAAGAATCGTCTGACACCTTATAATCATAGTCTGCCTTATAATAATAACTCACAACATCAACGTATAAATAATAGGTAATATCGCCTCTTTTTAATACGTCGTTATAAGTATTAGCATCCGTTCTAACAACACCACGTGGAGCATAATACTTATATCCTTTACCAACTTTATTATAAAGGTTTATATCCAAAGATAAAATTTCATCCATTACTTCTTCGTAATTTTTTGTATCCATTCTTGTAATCGTACACCCTGATAATATAAAAATACAAAGAAGTAGTAATAAACATTTTTTCATGGTTTCACCTACTTTAAGACAATTATAACAAAAAAAGAAAAAAAATAAAACCTTTTAATTATTCTTATACGCTTCTAGCCTACAAATTCTAATACCCTTTTCATGGAATTTTCTTTCGTATTCGGTTGCAACGTTATCTTCTATCATGTTGTTATATAAATCCATGGTCACGTTTTTTAAGGTGTAGCCATACGTGCTTAATGACTCGATAGAAAAAGCAAACAAATCTATATTATCCGTTTTCTGAATAATTTTTTTATCACTAGTGAATAAACTATCATACTTAGATAAAAAATCATGTGAAGTAAGCCTTCTTTTAGCGTGTCTTTTTTTAGGCCACGGATCAGAAAAGTTAAGGTATATGGTATTTATTTCTTTATTAAACACCTCATTTATATCATTTGCGTCCATTCTTATTAATCTTAAGTTAGGAAGTTTTTCATTTTCAAGTTTTTGTACGGCCCTTACTAGCACGCTATCATACATTTCAATGCCTACGTAATTTATATTTGGATTTTGCTTAGCCATACCAATTATAAAATCACCTTTCCCCATTCCGATTTCAACATCAATTTGATGATTATTATTAAACACATCATTCCATTTACCAATCATCTTCTTTGGATTTAAAACAACATAATCAGAGGAATCTATTATACTAGCAGCGTTTTTAACGTTCTTTAATCTCAAATTAATCACCATGTATAATTATACACCAAAACCCAAAATATGCATATAATTAAATGAAAGCTTTTTATTAGGAGGAATTATATATGAAAAGTGAAAGAAATAACTTCATGCCACAAATGATGCCATTTCCAGGTATGGGAAACATACCAACAAACATGATGATGTTCCCAAACTTTATGAACGACAATTATAACAACTTAGAAACAAAAGTTAACTCTCTTGAGAAAAAAGTAAATGTTTTAGAAAACAGAATTTCAAGACTAGAAACCCCTTACCAAAATACTAATACCCAAAGTTATCAAAACACGGTAACAAACACCCAAAGTAGTACAACACCATACCAAACAACCCAAAATAATACCGGATATAACGGTGAAATGTACATGATGTAAAAAAAAGCCTATAAAAAGGCTTTTTTACATGTGATAATTATCTTTTAAAGTTTCCATAAACTCTTTTGAATCTAGAATTTTTAATAGTTGACTAGAATTTTCATATTCAATCATATTTCCTTCTTCTATTTTATACGAACGATTTTGAGCCATTTCTAATATTTCCACGCTTTTTGAATCACTCCTTGTTTGTAAGTATAACCTAGATAAAAATTGAACGTCTTGATATTCCAAATTATCAATTGTTTGTTTTAACGTTTCTGGAGTTATCTCTGATAGATAGTAATCCGCTTTAGTTGCTAGCAACTTATCTTTAATTCGTTTTATCCAAATTAAAGCATCTTCTTTGTTTGGTACGTTTTTATATACAACGTATTCTTCGTTACTTCTATCTCTTACGTTAGTACTAACTAACCCTACTTGAATCGCGTTTCTAATTAGTGCTATCATAACTTTTTCTTTTTCAATATAAGGTAATATATCGGAAAAGTTAGTATCGTTTCCATAATATAAATTGGTTAATATATTAGCTTTTAAATTATTATTTAAATTAAGCTTTAATATGGAATCTAATTCTTTTGAATTATTCTTTACTTGTGACTTATGATTTTCTTCGTTAATCACATCATAATAATTATTAATATAGTTAAGAAAATTCTTTATTCTTGTATTAACTTCATTGCCTAATAAAACATGATGACTTAGGTTAAAATCTTCGTTTGCTTTGTCTATTATTTTTTGAATACTAGGATTTTTTAAATACGAGTTACATAAAATGCTTTCTTTAACTTCGTTTTTATATCCTAATGAGTCCAAATCATCTATTATTTTCTTTAATTCGTTTATATCGTTAACCCGAACCATTATATAACCATCATAAATTATATTTGTTACGTTGTTTTTACTAACGTTATTATTGCTATTTGTATAGTACCTTGTACTATATTCTTCTATTAATTTCAAAAGCCCAACCCTATTAGCTTGCATATTGGTTTCTCTTTCAAGTTCGCTTATTACCCCACGTCTACCAAGTTTACTTATCTCTTCTCTTGGTTTATAACGATCAACTAGCGAAGAAAAAGCGTTTAAATTAACCATTCCATCACTTGGAATGATTCCGTTTTTTATTCTAAAGTAAGTTTTTAATATTGCTTCACAATTATAATCAGGATGCTTTTTTATGGTTAATCCTATACAATCTCTTAAAGTCATAATCACACCTCTAATTATAATATAACAAAAAAATATTTTTTTAAAAATTCAATTAGTTTTATACTGTAAACAAAAAAGTAAAACAACGTATCACCTTTGTTTTACTTTTTTTAGTTTATTAAATAATCTATTACCAAATATTTCTTTAAATGTTCCATTTTTTATGGTTATGCCCAAATATATTAAAGCACCTACAAAAGCATAAATGATAATTAAAATAATCGAATTAAACTTACTAGTTACGGTAAGTGGTATAAACCTTTTCATAACAAGAAGTACCACTATCATTATAATTAATGGATAAATAAATTTAAACATCTTTTTGAAGTATTCTTTAAAATCTAATTCAACTGTTTTATTAATAACTATTAAGTTAGTTATAACTGATGTTGAAAGACCTGTTAAGGTAGCAAGCGTTGATCCCCAGAAAGGATATAATCCTAAAGCATTAAACGCATGCATAAGTGGTATTTGAAGTACTAATTTAACAACAATACCCGCTATTATACTTAAAAATACGTTTTTAAATTTATTTAGGGACTGAGCAATCGAAATAGAAGTTGTAAACATGCATCTAAATAGTGCTATGAAGATTGTAAAACAAAATACTCTTGGTCCCCAAGTACTTGCTCCATAAAAAGCGTTAAACACTGGGCCTGCTAAAATAGAAAGTCCAACCGTCATTGGCAAGGTAACATATAAAAGCATTAAAAATGATTGATTAACTTTTTTCTTAACGTCTTTTTTGTCTCCTTTTACAAAGCTTGCTGTTATGTTAGGAACCAAACTAGTCATAAGCCCGGTTGATATTGCTAGTACCACGCTGTTTAATTTATTTCCGGTTGTGTTTATTACCCCTAGTACGCTTTCAGCATCAACCGTTTTAAAACCTAAGTCCGTAAGAGCCCCAATAATGGTGGTCATATCTATGTAATCATATACGGAAAGTGCAAGTCCAAAAGAGATAAAAGGAACTGAATAAATAAGCAATTTTTTTATTATTTGTTTGTTTGTTATTTCCTTTTCTTTTTCTTTTATTTCTTTAGCTTCCGTTTTTCTTATTATGTCTTTTTTATTTTTCTTTATCTTAACTAACAAGTATACCAACGCAAAAATAGCTCCTATGGTAGCTCCAAATACCGCTACCCCGATTGCGTTTGTAACACCCACGTTAAACACCTTCATGCACAAGTAACTACCAATAAGAATAACTGCTATTCTAACCACTTGTTCGATTACTTGGCTAACCGATGATGGGGTCATAAACTTATGTCCTTGTAAATATCCCTTGGTAACACTAAGAAGAGGAACTACTAAAATAGCGGTTGATATAACCCTAATTACAAAAGTAATACTTTCCTTTGAGTTACCGCCAGTGTTATCTCCCATTATTTGGTTGGCGATAAAGGGTGCCCCTAAAAACATTATTACAAACAATATCACCCCGAGGATTACCAACAATCTTTTACCAAGCCGGTATGCCCTTTCCTTGGTATCATAATACTCTAATGTGTTGTACTCACTAATTAACTTACTCATAGCAGGAGGTATTCCTACCGTTGATAAGGATAAAAACAAATTATAAATAGTGTATGCATAACCATATAATGCGATGTTTTCTTCACCTATTATGGCATAAAAAGGTATTACGTATATAATTCCTAAAAACTTGGTTACAACAATACCAACGGTTGCTATTAAAGCACCGTTTATGAAACTGTTTTTTTTCATTTAAATCATCCCTTATCTATGTAAATTATCATCGCTGAAAAGCAATATAGTTGTTCTTCACCATAAGTTGCAATAGATACTTGATATTTTATATCAACAACTTCTTTGCTTGCTATAAAATCATTTATGTTTTCTTCTAAATCACTTTCACAATCACAATCAAAAACCTTAACTTTCATATTATCACCCATGTTAATAATACAAAAACAAAAGCAATTAAATTGTCTTCTTTTATCATTATAACAAATTATTTGTATTTTTTAAATTACATTATAAATAATTGTAAACGAAAAAATTACCAATAATAGGTAATTTTTTACGAGAAACCTTCTTTGTAATTAGTTGTTTTAAAAATATATTCTTGACCTTTATTACTTAATCGAAGTTATCTAAAAAGTCATCAATCGTCATAAACTTATCATCAATTTCTTTTAAAGAAACCTCTTTTTTTTCTTTGGCCTCTTGCTTAGTAACCGGTTTTGATACGGTTTCTTTTTTTACTTTAGTATCTTTTAATAATTCTGCTTGTTCATAAACGTCATCTATTAATGTTTTAGAAATGGTTGATCCGGTTGAATACCTATCCATGATTGATATTTCGGTTAATTTATGAGTTTTCTCCTTGCCGCCAGACTTAATTATAATGTTTTTCTTAGCATCCCCAACGTATACTTTTATTATTTCCTGTGGATTACTTTTTACTTCTCTTAACAGTAGTAAACCTCTTTTAGCACGAGAAGTTTTTTCAAACTCCGATAACTTGATTCGTTTCGCAAGTCCTTTGTGAGTAATTATGGTAACGTACTCACTATTACCATCAAACACACATCCTCCTACTACTTCATCGTCCTTTAGATTTATGGCCTTAACTCCCGCGGTTCTAAGCCCAATCGTAGGTATTTCAGATCTATCATACCAAAGCCCATAACCTTTTTTAGTAGCGATAAATACTTCATTATATAAATCCATCGTAACGTTTGTTACTTCGTCTTTATCCTTGAGTTTTATGTACATAATAGGTTTTGAGTAACGTTGTACAACAAAATCAGAAAGAGTAGACTTTTTAGTCATACCATTTTTAGTAAACGTAATTATCTCACGATCATCAAAATTAGAGACTGGTATGGCTTTAATTATTTTTTCATCTTGCTTAATCGGTACCACGTTACTTACGTGCTTTCCAAGATCTTTCCACTTAAGTTCGGGAAGCTCATGAACCGGAATGTATAAGTAATTACCTTTGTTGGTAAATAAAAGCAAGGTATCTAACGTGTTTTGTTCAAATAATCCAGTTACGTAGTCATCTTCCTTAACACCAGTTGCTTCATTTTCTGATGCCTTATACGATTTTTTAGATACTCTTTTTACATAACCTTCATTCGTTACAACAACGATAACATCTTCCTTAGGTATCATTTGAGTCATATCTATTTTTATCTCAGTTATCTCGTCTTTAATTTGAGTTTTTCTTGGATAAGTAAATTCTTTCTTTACCTTTCTTAGTTCATCTTTCATTACTTTTTTTAATTCATTTTCGTCAGATAAAATAAGTTCGTACTCTTTAATTGCTTCTTCTAACGACCTCATCTCATTTTCAACGTCGGTTATGTCGGTATTAGTCAAACGATATAGTTGTAACATTACGATTGCCGTTGCTTGTTTTTCAGTAAACAAAAACTCTTTTATTAAGTTAATTATCGCATCAGCTTTATTTTTAGATGCCCTAATCACTTTTATAACTTCATCTAAAATACTAATCGCTTTAATCAAACCTTCTAATATATGGTATCTATCCTTAGCATGTTCTAAATCAAATTTCGTTCTTCTTGTTACTACCTCTTTTTTATGATTGATAAACGCATCTATTATTCCAAGTACACCAACTTGTCTTGGTCTACGATTAACTATTGCAATCATGTTAAAACTGTATGATATTTGCATATCAGTATTTTTTAGTAGATAGTTGGTAATCAATTCTACGTTAGCGTCTTTTTTTAGTTCAATAACAATTCTAAGTTCACCACGAGACGTTTCGTCCCTTACATCAGAAATACCTTCTATTTTTTTATCGATTCTAATATCATTCATCTTTTTAACGAGCATTGCCTTGTTAACTTCGTATGGTATTTCGGTAATAACAATCATCTGTTTACCTTTTTCTTTAACAACCTCATACTTAGACTTAACGATTATCTTACCTTTACCTGTTTCGTAAGCGTTTTTTATTTCTTTTGTGCCTTCAATTACACCACCAGTCGGAAAATCAGGCCCAGGCATAACCTCCAAAATAGAATCTAATCTACAGTTAGGTGAATCTATTCTTTTGATGGTTGCATCAATTACTTCTCCTAAGTTATGTGGTGGAATGTTCGTTGCGTACCCAGCGGATATACCAGTTGATCCATTTACCAAAAGATTAGGAAATCCTGCTGGTAAAACGATTGGCTCCATTAAGGTGTCATCATAGTTAGGTGCCATTTCAACCGTATCTTTGTTAATATCATTCAAAAGTACGTTACTTATCTTTGATAGTCTAGCTTCGGTATAACGCATTGCAGCAGCACCATCACCATCCATTGAACCATTGTTACCATGCATGTCTATGTAAGGCGTTGCCATCTTCCAATCCTGACTCATTCTTACCATTGCATCATAAATTGAAGAATCTCCGTGTGGATGATAATTACCCATTATTTCACCAACTGCTTTAGCACTTTTACGATACTTTTTATCATAGGTATTACCTGATTTATACATTCCGTACAAAATCCTTCTTTGAACAGGTTTTAAACCATCCCTAACGTCAGGCAAGGCACGGTCTAAAATAATAGTTTTACAATACCTACCAAACCGTTCTCCCATTATTTCTTCAAGTGAGTATTCTTCTATTCTTTTTAAAACATCTTTCACGAGCGATTCACCTCCTTCTTTATTATCTTATCAAAATCATCTATTTTATCTTTTAATAGTTTTAAAAACTTACTTATATGGTTACCATCAGCAAATCCGTGATGGGCCATGATCATTAAATTAGTGTAATACCTGTTATTCTCTTCCGTAAACTTCCCCCATATAAACTGAGGAATTGTTATATTTTTATCAAACGGAACAACAAGCGATGTAAATTCAAACCAAGGAGCACACGAAAACCAAACTTCCCCTTGGTCAGGAACATCAATTGACTTTCCCTTGGTTAAAAGCTTTGTTTGGTTACATTCAAAACTTTCTATATATTCCTTAAAATCATTTTTCATATCGTAACTAAAGAATCCAATTTTATCATCATCAAGCATTTGAACAAAACTAGGCCTTATACTATCATATTTATATATTTTATTATTTTCAAATCGATACTTAAAACAATCTAATTCATTTACTGCAAGTGAAATAAAATATCCGATCGTTGCATAATGATTTTTATGTATTTTGCAATAATTTACTATGTTAGTTATATCTATTTTAGTAGTTACAAAAAGAAATGGGTTTGTTCTTTTATGATAGTAATCAAAAAGTTTCTTTCTTTTAAAATCTTTTACTTCTTGCTTCATGACTTCACCTACTTTAACATCTCATAGTTATCTTCAAGCGTAAAGTCTACGTTTTCTTCTATCCATTCTTTTCTTGGCTCAACCTTATCTCCCATAAGTATGGATACCCGTTTTTCCGCTAATGCAACATCGGTTATCTTAATTCTAAACAAACTTCTTTTTTCTGGATCCATGGTTGTTTCCCATAACTGGGTAGCATCCATTTCACCAAGACCTTTATACCTTTGTAAATCTTCTACTTTTCTTCCCGCTGTTACTTCTTTTAACTCATCATCAGAATATACGTATACCTCTTCTTTTTTAGAAAAAGTAACTTTATAAAGTGGTGGGTTTGCTATGTATACACGCCCTGCTTCTATTAAAGGTCTCATGTAACGATAAAAGAACGTAACAAGTAAAACCTGTATATGGCAGCCATCATCATCGGCATCGGTCATTATAATTATCTTATCGTAGTTACAATCTTCAAGGTGAAAATCCGGCCCAACACCTGCTCCTATCGTATATATTAAAGTGTTTATTTCAGCATTTTTATAAGCCTCTTCAACCGTACACCTTTCGGTATTTAGAACCTTACCACGTAATGGTAAAATTGCTTGATACTCCCTGTCACGGCCCGTTTTTGCGCTACCTCCTGCCGAATCTCCCTCTACGATAAACAACTCGTTTTTCTTAGCATCCTTTTTTGTTGCTGGAGCCAGTTTATCCGATAAGTTCTTTTCCTTAGAGTTCTTCGTTTTTCCCTTACGAGCTTCTTCCCTTGCTTTTCTAGCTGCTTCCCTAGCAGCTTTTCCTTTTAATGCCTTATTTATAATGTCAGTTGCAACGGATTTATTTTCTTCTAGGAAATACTGCATTTTTTCGTAAACAATTTGCTCAACCACCGTTTTAGCAATCGGTGTTCCAAGCTTGCCTTTGGTTTGTCCCTCAAATTGTAATAACTCTTCTGGGATTTTTAATGATAAGATAACAGTTAACCCTTCTCTTACGTCAGTACCTTCAAAATTCTTATCCTTAGCTTTTAAATATCCGTTAGCTTTAGCATAGTCGTTAAATACTTTTGTTAAAGCACTTTTAAGCCCAACTTCATGACTTCCACCATCCGAGGTTTTAACATTGTTAACAAAAGATACAACGTTTTCGTTATAAGAATCCGTGTATTGAAGTGCACATTCAACCTCAATCTTATTTTTTACTCCTTCAAAACCAACAACGTTATGAATTGTTTTCTTACCTTCATTTAAGTATGATACAAATTCTTCTAGACCCTTTTCGTAATGGAAATGAGCTTCTTTTTCATCCTCTTCATCTATTACGTCGATCATTAATCCCTTTATTAAAAAGGCTGATTCCTGCATCCTTTCACATATCGTGGTAAACGAAAAAGTTGTTGTTGAAAAAATACTATCATCAGGCATAAACCTAACGGTTGTACCAGTTCTATTGGTTGTACCAACCTTTTTTAAATCTTCGTCTAAATGTCCACCATTCTTAAATGAAATTTCATATTTTCCACCATCACGGTTTATACTTACCCTCATCCATTTGGAAAGAGCATTTACGACTGATGCACCAACACCATGTAATCCTCCAGATACTTTATAGCCACCTTCTTGGAATTTACCACCAGCATGTAAAACGGTATAAATAACCTCCGGAGTTGACTTACCAGACGCATGTTTTCCAACCGGCACACCACGACCTTCATCAGAAACAGAAACAGAGCCATCTTTATGAATGATGATCTTTATATGATTACCATATCCATTTATCGCTTCGTCAATACCATTGTCAACTATCTCCCAGACAAGATGATGTAAACCTCTTTTATCAGTTGAACCAATGTACATACCCGGTCTTTTTCTTACCGCTTCAAGACCTTCTAATATTTTAATTGATGATTCATCATACTTTGGCATAAAAAAATCATCTCCTTATCTTCTTAACCTATAAAGCATTATAACATAAGAATTTAAAAAAGTGCAAAATTCTTTACACTTTTTGTCATTCATTTAATTCTGATTAACTTTTTCTTTTACTTTGTTTAACTTATAGGTAGTAATAAAAATATCTAAATCACTTACGTATTCTAATATCAGCTTATTATTCTTTCTTGATATTACTATCCCTATCGTTTTATTATGATAAGGTTCTTTTAACGTTTTATCTATTACTTTCATATAATTGAGTGTTTGCCCTATATCTTTCGCAGTTACTTCATTCTTTTTTAACTCACACACCATAAACCTATTTAATTTATAGTTAAAAAATAGTAAATCCACAAAATAGTTCTTATCATTATACGTTACTTTATATTCACTTCCTACAAAAGTAAAGCCTGTTCCTAGTTCTAAAAATACTTTTTCTAATTCTTTTAAAATGTATTTTTTTAGTACCTTTTCACTTAGTTTTTCTTCTTCAACTATGTTTATTATTATTGGGTCATGTAACATATCTTTTATTCTTAATTCACCATTTTGTCTTTCACTCATTAATTTTATATTCTTTTTATCAGCATAAGATAGCCTATTAAATGAATCAGTTTTAATTTCATTTATTAATCCCCTTACTGATAAATTATTTTCTATGCACCTATTTATGTAGTAGTTTCTTTCGTTTTCATTATCAAAAGAAAGAACATAATTCCAATGAGACCAACTCAATTGGGTCAACAGCGTTGACCTTTTCTTATCTTTAAAATAACTATAAAATTTTCTCATTCTTTTTAAATTCTTTTGGCTGTAACCCTTACCATATTGTTCTACTAACTTTTTAGACCATTCCTTAATTAATTTATCTCCGTACTTTGCTCTTTTCTCTCCTCCTTGAGCTTCTATTAATAATCTGCCTATCTCAAAGTACGTCTTTACTGTTTCTTTATTACTTTCAATGTATCTTACTTTTTCATTTACTTCTTTTTCTTCTATTATGCTTTTTATTTCGTCAAAGTAATTCATATAATAGTTCCTTTCAATTGGTTAACTATTATATGCCCTGAATTTTAAAAAATTGTCGAAATAAAAAAAGCTAATGAATTATTGTACTTTATTCATCGCTTTCATCATTTGATTTATTTGTTTTTGGCTTGGTGTTCTTCCCATCTGTTGCATCATAATCTTTATCATTTTTTCATTTATTGGTGGATTTTTCTTTAAATACTTTTTCATGAATGCTCTAGCTCCAAAAAATCCTGCAATTAAACCTACTACAAGACCTATTAAACACCATAATATATTTCCTAACATAATATCATTTCCTTTCTTAATATATTTTACTAAAAAAAATATGTTATTACAAGTTTTATTATGATAAAATAATAATATAGGAGACAAAATAATGATTGAACGATTTAAAAAACTAACTAAAAAAATGGATATATTATTAATAATTTATGTAATTTTATATGTTATTCTAAATATAATTTTTTATCATGATAATTTTAATTTAACTCAAATTTTATTAAAACCATTTAAAATAAAATTTATGTTTTTAAATTTAATATTTTTTATGTTAAATATTATAGTTTTAATTTATGCAATATTTAGAATTTCATTACTTTTTGCAAAAGAAAAAAATCAAAAATATGAAAAAGTAGATATCAAATATATAAGAGATTATCTTACTATCCCACCTACAACTATGTCATACATAATAAACTTAGATTTAAATATTAAAAATGATATTATAGCTGAATTACTTAGCTTAGAAATGGATGGATATGTTAAAAGACAAAATAATATGTTTGTGCAAACTGATAAACAAATTTCATATCTACCGGAATCAGATTTATATTTAATAAAAAATTTAAACCGAGGAATTAGTGGTAGTCATTTTAAAAAATTAGTGGAAAAAGAATTATTAGATAATGGATACATAAAAAAGAAAAAAAATAACTTTGTTAAAAAGTCTTTAATATTTTTAGGATTAGTTATATTTGGTTTTATTTTATTATACGTAGGTAGTGAAATTAACAACGATATAATTTCTTATATTGCACTTAGTTGTATATTCTTAACTGGTTTTTGGTTTTTTGGAGGAAGTTTTATTTATGCTATAATAAATGACTATGAAAGAACAGAAAAAAGTAATAATCTTTTACCAAAAATATTAGGTCTAGGAGAATTTTTAAAAGAATTTACAAATATAAATGATAGTAGATTAGACGAATTAAGTCTTAAAAGTTACTATTTAGTGTATTCTTTAACTTATAATTTAAATAATGATTTAGCAAATAGTATAAAAATAAAAATCTATTAAAAAGCATATACAAACGTATATGTTTTTTTACACATAATTTTTGCTAGTAACTTTACTAAGCCAAAAATAATCTTTATTATTAAAATCACATACGAAGATATTTTCTTCATTGGATAACACTTTAAAAAACTCCGTTATATTCTTATTTGTTTTTATTTTTATGTATGTATTATAAACGGTAAGCTTAGTTTTTTCTACTTTATTATCTAACACATGTTTATTAAGTGTTTTTAAGTAGTTACTATCAAAAGCATATCTTCTATATATTTTACTATTTATCTCTGTTTTATTAAATGCAACAGCCATTTGTTCAAATAGTCTATAAGATATTATAAAATCATTTTTACTAGATAAAGATATTTGCTCAAGCATCTTATATAAATAATAAGTTTTATTATAATAAAGTTTAGAAAAAGAATCATTAATTTTAAATAAATAATATACCCTCATAAAAAAACACCTCTTTTATAGAATAATATTTGTTCTATAAAAAAGATGTCGAATTATATATTAATATATTATTATTTTAGAAGTCTTTCTATTCTTTTAGTTATACTATCATCATCTAATTTTAATTTTTCTAAAACCTCTTGTGGTTTACCTGAATAACCAAACTCGTCTATTCCCATTATATACTTATCATTATATACATATTTATGCCATCCAAATTTAGATGATCTTTCAATTACAAATGTTTTATACCCTATTGGTAAAACTTCTTCTTGATAAGTTTTAGGTTGCTCTTCAAAAAGTCTCATACAAGGCATTGATACTACTCTTATTTCCATACCTTTTAAAGATAACTTTTCTGCTATAGAAAGTGCTAAAGCTACCTCTGATCCAGTTGCAATAATAATTGCAAAAAGCTTTTTCTTTTCTTTTCGAATTATATATGCTCCTTTTTTTACACTTAAAGCATCAGTTACCTCTAAATTAGGGCACTTACTTCTTGAAAGCACAATTGAAGATGGTTTATCATTATTTAAAATTGTCTGCCATGAACCTATTATTTCATTTGCATCACAAGGTCTATAAACATAATGATTAGGGATACTTCTTAACATAGCAAGCTGTTCTACTGGTTGGTGAGTTGGCCCATCTTCTCCTATGATTACGGAATCATGCGTAAACACAAAAGTACTTGGAACGTTCATCAAACTAGCCATTCTAATAGATGGTTTTAAATAATCTGAGAAAGCTAAAAGCGTTGAACAAAATGGCCTTAACCCAGATAAAGCAAGACCATTTATAAACGCTCCCATTGCGTGTTCTCTTACTCCAAACCAAAAGTTTTTTCCTCCATAATTATCACTTGAGAAATCTCCAAAATTACTTAAGTATGTTTTGGTTGAAGATGAAAGATCGGCACTTCCTCCCAAAAAAGCTGGATAATTATTTGCTATTTCGTTCATGACTTTACCATTAACGTTCCTTAATTCATCATCTTCAAATTTTTTATCCTTAAACAATCTTGTTACATCATACTTCTTATCTTCCCTTAAAGATTCTAAAAACCTTTTAGTTGCATCATCGCAAGAATTGACATAAGCATTATATTTAGTATCCCATTTTTTCTTATCATGCGCTACTCTTATTCTTATAAAATTAGCCATTTCTCGTCTCAAACCACTTATGTTAGAGAATAAATCGTTATCAAGTTTAAGCTTATCCTTTAACTGTCTTATGTCTTCTTTGGTAAGTGGTGAGCCGTGAACTTTATTCGTTCCTTGCAAAAGTGAGTCCTTACCTATTATGGTTTTGATTTGTATAAATGAAGGACGATCAGTTATCCTTTTCGCTTTTGAAATGGCCATGTCTATTAATACAGGATTATTACCATCCGCTACTAAATCAGTATGCCATCCCATCGCTTCAAACCTTTTTAAAACGTCTTCATTAAAGCTTTTATTCACATCACCATCTAAGGTGACGTTATTTGAATCGTATAAAACAATTAAGTTCCCTAATTTTAAGTTACCCGCTAATGAACATGCTTCATATGATATACCTTCCATTAAGTCGCCTTCACCACATAAGACATAAGTTTTATAATCTAATAAATTATTAAATTTCTCCTTTAAATATTTCTCTGCTGCTGCAATTCCAACCGCGGTTGCTATTCCTTGACCTAAAGGACCCGTTGAACAATCAACTCCAGGTGTTACATTAACTTCGGGATGCCCAGGAGTAATAGAATCTATTTGTCTAAAATTCTTTAAATCCTTTATTGATAGATCAAATCCCGACATATAAAGTACCGCATACAAAAGCGCTGATCCATGACCGGCCGACATAATAAATCTATCTCTATTTATCCACTTATCGTCGGTAACATCTATGTTCATGTGTCTTGAATAAAGTGTATATAATATTGGTGCAGCACCAAGAACTATTCCAGGGTGACCACTTTTTGCCTTAGAAATTTCCGCTATTGAAAGTGCTTTTATCGCACTAATAATTCTTTCGTCATTCATAAAAAATATCCTTTCTACTCTTATACGTTTATTATAAGTCAAAAAGAATTATTTATCAACAGCATAATTTTTATGCGTTTAATACAATGTTTCGTTCATTACTAACCTGTTTTACGTCTTCTGGTTTATTATAATTAACAACCCAAATAACGTTTACGAGCGTAATTACCAAATAAATTAATGCTACTCCTTTATAATCTTTTAATAACTTCATGTTAACCACTCCCTTTTTTCGTTTTATTACACTCTAATCTTAACACGAACAATTGTATGTGTCAACAATTTTATTGAACAAATGTTTGACAACGTAAAGTAAGTGTGATATTATTAAAGTGTAATTAAAAAGGGAGGCATTATGGAAAAACTTACCAACAGACAAAAAGATGTTTTAGATTATATAAAAAGTTACGTAGCAAAACATGGCTATCCGCCTGCAGTAAGAGAAATAGGTAAAGCGTTAGGTCTTAACTCACCTGCTACTATTCAATCACACATAACCGCGTTAGAGTCTAAAGGATATATAAAAAAAACAAATTCAAAATACAGGTCACTTGAAATAGTAGGAAATAATGAATACTTAAACGAAGATGTTGTGGAGGTTCCATTACTAGGAAAAATAACCGCAGGATCTCCAATCGAAGCAATTGAAACTCCTGATGAATATTTTAGTTTACCCGCTTATTTAATTCCTAGCAAAGAAGAGGTGTTCACTTTAAAAGTAAGTGGAGAAAGTATGATTAACGCCGGAATATTTGATGGTGATATTGTAATAGTACAAAGGCAAAGTGTTGCCAGAAATGGTGATATAGTTGTTGCTATGACAATGGATAATGAAGTTACTTTAAAAAGGTTTTACAAAGAAACAACCCATGTAAGACTACAACCTGAAAACGACACGATGAAACCAATTATCTTACCTAATTGTACAATTCTTGGTAAAGCAATTGGTTTATATAGAAAGTTTTAAAAATAAGTATTAATATTAATAAAAAAGAGAAACTAAAAACTTCTCTTTTTTTAGTTTCTCAATCTATCTAAAAACGCCTTATCATGCATCAGCGTTCTACAATAATATATGGTTTACAATTCATTTTGTTAACCATATTTTTTTCAAATGCAAATTTAATTACTTTGAACCATTTAAATTTGTATTCGAAAACATTTATAATTCTCCTTTGTTAGTATGATCATACATATATTTAACCTAACAATACAGATTAGTTTTATCTCATATTTTAGAACATCCATGTTCTACTTTTAATATGTCCATTTTAAAAAAATTATACTAAAAAAATAATTTTTCTTTAAGTCTTTCTTATTCTTTCTCGTAATTATTTTTCACTTTTTTATACACGTTTTTATTTTTAACTTATTATTTTTCTTCTTAAACCAAATGCTTCCATTTTGATCTGTTCTATAAACATTTTTATCTTCCAAATTATCTAATGTTTCTTTATTTGGGTGTCCATATCTATTATTCTTACCTACACTAATTATTGAATATTTAGGATTTACTTCATCTATAAATTCTTTGCTACTACTTGTCTTACTTCCATGATGTCCAACTTTTAGCACGTCTATATCTTTTAAGTTATATTTTTCTAACAAATCTTGTTCTACTTTTGTTCCTACATCTGCCATTAATAATAGTTTTATTTCATTAAACTCCGTGTACAAAACAATAGAATTATCATTTTCATTATCATAAATATTACGATTCAAAAAACGTATTTTTTGTCTTCCTAAAACAAGCTCATTAACACCTTGGTGATAAGGTATGTTTTTTTCTTCTAAAACCTTAGTAAGCTCTAATTCTAAATCATTAAATTCATCATTATTAAATATCACGTTTTCTACTTCAAAACCATTAACTAAATTAACACTTTCTCCCATGTGATCATAATCCCCATGAGTCAAAATAAGTAAATCTATTTTGTTTATTCCCTTTGAATTAAGGTATGGAATCGTTTTGTTTGAAACTATCGATGAATCACTTAAAAAATTACCACCAGTATCAATTAAAACAGTTTTTCCCTTAGGTAATATAACGATGGTACTATCACCTTGGCCCACGTCTAAAAACGTAACTTCTGGATTAATTATTAAAAACTTGGCATTTATATTTATCACCAACATAATTATATAAATAATCATCCATCTTTTGTTTACTTTAACAGATAAATAAATTATTAAATAATAAATGCATACGATAATTATGTTTGGTTTTGCTACTACGAATGAAAGTATTCTAATATTATTAAATAATAATACCCATTTTTCTAAAATATTTACTATTATAAAATAAAGTTCATCTAACAAAGGTATTATAAAAGTAACTAAACTTAACGGAAATACAATAATTGATACAAGAGGGACAAAAATAACATTAAATAAAATAGATAAAACGTTTATTTTGAAAAAATTATAAATAAGAATAGGAACGGATGCTAAAAAGCTGATTAAAGAAATTATGAATGTTTTGCTTAAATAGTTTTTATCTTTTAATTTATCTCTTATTAATATTATGAAAAAGGTTATAACAACAGAAAACATAAATCCCACACTATATACTAAGTATGGATTAGTTATTAATAAGAGACTTGCGGTTAAAACGAGTAAAACTTCACTACTTATCTTAAGTTTTAAACGTTTATTTATATGAGATAATAACATAAATACAAAACATCTTAGTAATGATTCTACAAAACCTGTTATAAAAAGAAAGAAAAACAAAAAGGAAAATAGAATAATGTTTTTCAACTTAGATTTTTTAAAAACAAAGTTAATTATTACCAAGAACACCGAAACATGAGTACCTGATACAGCAAGTAAATGACTTATACCAGTGTTAGAATAAGCTTCTTTTACACCTTCACTAATTAAAGAAGTATCACCAATTACAAATGCTCTTAAGTAATCATTTGATTTATAATTATCAACGTGCTTTATGATTGCATTTTTAACAAAATAGAAAATATTTTTATTTTTACTTACTATCTTTACATTACAATCCGTACATATTTGCTTTATGTTTTTTGATAAAAGATATTTTCGATAATTGAATAAATTAAATACCGTATTATCACTGGGTGTTTTAAATAAGCCTGTAACCTGTAGTTCATCTCCGTATTCAAAACTCACACTATCATAAATTGTTATTCTATATTTTTGTTTTTCTTTAATATCAATAGTTGTTTTATCATCTTCTTTTTTTATGTATGTTACTTTGCCAATTACGTTTTTCTCTTCTTCATAACATGAACCATCATCAAATGTGAACATCAAAATAATTCTTAGTATTGCTATTAAAATTATAATAAATATCCATATCTTTTTATTCATTTTAAATTGTTATATCATCTTTAATTTTTTCAAAAACTGCATCACCAATTCCGGATACGTTCTTTATTTCTTCTATGGTTTTAAAAGATCCGTTTTCTTGCCTGTAACTTATTATTGCGTTGGCCTTTGATTCTCCGATTCCAGAAAGTTTCATCAACTCATCAAGCCCTGCCGTATTAATAGATACTTTACCATCTATTCCATCACTAGCATTATTAGAAGTGCTATTTTTACTACCACCCTGACTTATGCAAGCATCATTGTTGGTATCAGGACATACACACTCGTTAGAAGCACAAATAATTTCGTTAGTGTTGCCATTATTCTTTTTATATTCTGCTATCTCATTTTTGGTGTAAACGACAACGTACATCTCATCAGTAAGTTTCTTGCTTAAATTCAAATTAATGGTATTAGCATTATCTGATAAACCACCAGCTAAGTTTATAACGTCAATTATTCTCTTGCCTTCTTCTAGTTCGTATACTCCTGGGGCATTTACCGCACCTTTAATATCCACGAATACCGTTTTGGAAGTATTTTCATCATCTTTGTTTTTTGTAACCATTAGTTTCTTGGCACTACTGGTACTAACTCTATTATTTTCATAATAAACGTACGTACCAACAAAAACTATTGTCACACAAACAAAAATAAAAATGTACTTCCAATACTTTCTAATAAAATAAATCATTTTTTATCCTCCTTTCATGTTTATAGTTCGCCTTATTTTTTAAAATACCCCTGAAAAATCCCTGAAAAATCCCTAAAAAATTAAAAAAAGATAACAAAAGTTACCCTTTTAACCTAAAGCAACGTCCAAAATCATCATTACCGAAAAACCTACCAAGGTAAATAATGCCATTATATCTTTTTTCTTATTTGTTTGACTTTCAGGTATTAATTCTTGAACCACAACGTAAATCATTGCACCCGCTGCAAAGGCAAGCAAATAAGGTAAAAGAAAACGAACCTTTAATACTAAAAGTGCTCCGATAACCGCCGAAATAGGTTCCACTACCCCACTTAGTTGTCCAAAGAAAAAGGCTTTTTTTCTAGACATTCCTTCCCTTCTTAAAGGAACACTAACGGCCGTTCCTTCTGGAAAGTTTTGAAGACCGATACCAAGTGCTAATACACATGCCGCTCCAAGTGTTGCACCATCTAAACCATATGTAGCCGTACCAAATGCTACCCCTACGGCTAATCCTTCCGGTATGTTATGTAAGGTAATTGAAAGTATAAGCATTAAACATCTTTTAAAACTTTTTGGATTCTTATTATCTTTAGTTTTTCTTTTTTCTATAAAAGAAAATATCCTATCACCAATAAATAATAAAACTCCGCCGGAAAAAAAACCTATGAAAGCAACCAACCAAGGTATCATATTCAAATTTTCTGCCATGTCGATAGCCGGCGACAAAAGTGACCAAAAAGAAGCAGCAATCATAACTCCTGCAGCAAAGCCAAGCATAGCATCCAAAACGTTTTTGTTAGGCTTTTTAAAAAAGAATACTAAGGCTGCCCCAAGCAAAGTAATAAACCAAGTAAATAACGTTGCAATAAAAGCACCCAAAACTGGATTTAACCCTTCCATAAAATTTATCATAAAACCTCCCTATAATAAGGTATTATGATAAATAGACTTTAGTGTGGGCAAAAGTAATAAAAAAACTTAGTTATTTTATCTAACTAAGTGTTTTTGTTCAAACATTTTATTTTCAACGGATACCCTTTGTACCAAACCTAAACAGATAAGTAGGTTTAACATAAAGGACCCACCATATGAGTAAAATGGAAGTGGTACTCCTGTTAGTGGTATAACGCCCAATACTCCGCCTAAATTAATCATTACGTGGAGTGCTATTAACGTAGCAACCCCATAACATATTATGGTACCTTGTAAATTATAAGATTTTTTACCAATCATTAAGATTCGCCATATTATTATGAAGTATACTAATATCATAATAATTCCTACAATAAGCCCCATTTCTTCAATTATGATTGCAAATATAAAGTCAGTATGTGCTTCTGGTAAATATAAATATTTCTGTTTACTATTACCATAACCACTACCTAATAATCCACCACTATTTATTGCAATATATCCATTACAAACTTGATATCCCGTACGTTCACGGTACCTTGTACAAGGATTTTTATAGTTAAACCTCGCCATTTGGCTTTCGCTTAAACCTTTACCAGTAAGTACCATAACAAGAGCTAATAATAATATCGATATAATCGTAAAAGTAATCATGACAAACTTAGTTTTTCTGTCATAAGGAATCATAAGAAATATTACCACGGTTATCCCAACCAAAACCATCATCGTACCAAAGTCCGGTTGCTCAAACACTAAAAATATAAATATCAATGGTACGATAAATGGTGCAACTTTTAAAGCGTTACTTAAGTTTCGAATCCTTATCAACTTTTCAAAAGTAAGCGCCATAAATAATATTAACGCTGTTTTAGCAAATTCAGAAGGCTGAATAGAAACTGATCCAAGGTTTATCCATCCATAAATACCATTACTTTCATCCCCTTTTAAAAGGACGTAGACCAACGCACCTATTACTCCTAAAACTACCACGTATATTATACTTTTATATCTTTTTATAGGAGTTTTTACCACGATAAAAAAAGCCACTAATCCTACAATTATAAACAATAATTGACGTTTAAAATAGTAATAGCTATCTCCCATTGACATATAGGCCTTTAAAGATGAAGCACTTCCTACCATCATAAGACCAAATATTAAACATATAATAGTTAAAATAAGAAGCGGTTTATCCACTTTGTTAAGTACTCTCTTCATATTATCACCATCATAAATATGATATCACATTTTCTTGTTTTTTTTAATATAGGTATTTCATATAACACAAAGTTTACGTTTTGAGTAAAATATAGTAGATAAAGTGGGAGGAGGGAAAATAATATGTACTATTATGGTTACCAAGGTGGCTATGGATACAACTCTCCATGTTGCGGTGGATATGCATATCCAGCATACGGATACCAAAATCAAGGTGGAACCGGATACGGAGCTGCTATTATATTAGTTTTATTCATCTTGTTAGTTATCGTTATCGGCGCAAGATGGTTAGGAAATAACTAGGAAAGTTTTACTTTCCTTTTTTTTTATGATAGAATATCTATTGATTTGGGGTGTTAATATGTTTAAAAATTTAAAAATTTTAGATGAAAAAGATAAAAGATTAAGACTTATAAGTAAAGAAGTAACCTTCCCGCTTTCTAAAGAAGAAAAGGAAACCATTAATAGTGCCATGGATTATTTAAGATATAGCCAAATAGAAAAGTACGCAAAAAAATACAATTTAAGAGCCGGTTGGGGAATGAGTGCTATCCAGATTGGAATTTCAAAAAGATGGTTTGTTATAGTTGAAGAACAAGATGATGGCACTTTCAAAAATTATTTCTTTGCAAATCCTAAAATAATTAGTAATAGCACTGAAAAAATATACGTTGAGCAAGGGGAAGGATGCCTAAGTGTTAACCGTGAAGTACCAGGTATAATACCAAGATACGCAAGGGTAACAATAGAAGCACAAGACATGGATGGTAAGAAGTTTAAATTACGTTTAAGAGAGGATTTAGCAATCTGCGTTCAGCATGAAATAGATCATTTAAATGGTATTTTATTCATTGATAGAATTGATAAGAAAAATCCTTATAAAGATGCTGAACTTTATAGAGCAATATAAAAAGTGAAGAATTAGTCTTCACTTTTTTTATGATAATATTGTTGGCCTTAAAAACTCAAAACCAGGAATGTTTCTTAGTATCATATAAATAAATAATAAGGCAATAATTATTAATAATACTTTAAAAGACGGTGGTTTAACCTTTCCAGTTTTTACGTATATAAACACCACGCACAAAGCATATAATATTCCCATAGCAAGTAATATAAAAACAAAAGGATTATACCTAAAAGCCTGGTAAAATTGAAACGAGAACAATGACTTTATCATTCTAGTTGTTCCGCAACCTGCACAATAAATTCCAAACAAATACTTAAATATACACTTGAAGTTTATAAGTTCCATAAACTTCATTATTATTATAAGTAACAATAATAATGTTAATGAAATACCCAATGCTATTAATATTCTTTTTTTCATAATTAATTAAAAAACTATGAATTTAATCATAGTTTTAATAATAATATCCTCCGTTAAATCCTCTGTCAAAGCCCTCCGCAAACGAAGTAACAAAACCAAGTGCATAAAGTGAAATAAGTAATAATAGCAATATTGCACTAATAACGATGCCCGCTATAGCAAGTCCCTTACCCTCACCTTCATTTTTGTTAGCATTTACCAAGCCTATTATTGAAAAAACTAATCCTAACCATGAAGTTCCACCACAGCAAAGAAGTGAAACTAAAGATATTACGAAACCAGCTATCGCAAATCCGTTTGTTTTTTTCTGAACGTATACGGTATTATTAACTGATACGTTAGGGTTAGTTTTCTCCTCTGTTTTTTTTCCGCAATTTTCACATATGTTACTATTTTCTTTTAATTCTTTTCCACACTCTGAACAAAACTTTGCCATTTATATCACTCCTTATGTTCTAAGTATAACAATTAAATATAAACCAAGTCAATTAACTGTTATCATTTTCATCCTTAATATCTTCTAACTTTACACTAACAAGCTTTGAAACTCCTGATTCTTGCATCGTAATACCATATAAAACATCAGCGTATTCCATTGTTTTTTTCTTGTGAGTAATAACGATAAACTGAGTTTTACCTTTAAACTCACTTAAGAACTTACCGAAGTTATCAACGTTTACTTCATCTAATGCGGCTTCTACCTCGTCTAAAATGCAAAACGGAACTGGTCTAGTTTCTAATATTGCAAACAAAAGCGAAATAGCCGTAAGCGTTTTTTCACCGCCTGATAAAAGTGAAATGTGTTTAAGTGTTTTTCCTGGTGGTAACGCTTTTATATCTATACCAGTTTGAAGTACATCATCAGGATTAGTAAGCCTAAGTTCGGCATCTCCCCCAGAAAATAATTTTTTAAACACTTCTTTAAACTTAACTTTTATTTGGTCAAAAGTTTCCATAAACTTTTCTTTCATAATGCCATCTAACTCTTTGATTATTTCTAAAATGGTATCTTCTGCCTTTATCAAATCCTCTTTTTGCCCGCATAAGAACTCGTATCTTTCTAAAACTCTTTGATACTCCTCTATAGCTCCTATGTTTACATCACCTAAGCGTTTAATTTCTATCTTACACTTATCAACTATTTTTCTAGCTTCTTCTTTATCCATCTCAAGAAAATAGTTTTCCTTAGCCTTTTCAAACGTCATTGCATAATCTTCTGTCAAAGTATTAAGTAGGTTATCTAAAGCTACGTCGGCTCTATTTATCTTTATTTCTAAAGACTTTAACTCCTGACTCTTTTTATAAAACTCTTGATTGTTAACTTTTGAATTTCTTTCAAGTTTTTCTATTTCATCAGATAATTCGGTTGTTTCAGCCTTTAACGACTTAACTTCTATTTCTAACTCTTTTTTCTCTTTTTCTTTATCGTAGTAAGAAGAAACTATTTTTTCTTCTTCTTTACTTAATAAGTTATTTGATAAACTCTCAATGTCTTTTACTTCGTCCTTTGTTTTTTCTAATAATTCTTCTAAACTGCGTATTCGTTCGTTCTCATACTTAAGGTTTGCTTCCAAATTTGTTTTCGTTGTTAAAAGTTCGTTTCTTTCTTCTAAGATAGTTTTATACTTACTATCAGCCTCGTTAATACCCATTTCCAATGAGGCTCTTTGTTCCTCAAGGCTTTTTAATAGTTTTTCATTATCTAAAAGCTCATGCTTTTGTGTTATTAAACTAGAGGAATTCTTAACAGTACCACCGGTTAAAGACCCTCCGACGTGAAGCAATTCCCCGTCTAAGGTAACTATCTTATAACGATAATTTATCTTTCTTGCAATACTGTTTGCAGTATCAATATTATTTGTAACAATCGTTGTTCCAAGTTGATTTTTTATTACGCTATCATAGGTGCTTTCGTAACTTACCAAATCCGATGCAACACCAATAAAGTCTGGTTGGTTTCTTAATAATTGATATGTAGCATTATCTATTTCTCTTCCTTTTATAATGTTAATCGGAAAAAACGTTGCCCTACCAAACTTATTAACCTTAAGAAAATTAATAGCTTCCTTCGCCACGAACTCATCAGCAACCACAATATAATTAGAAGCTGCTCCTAAAGCGGTTGAAATTGCAACAGAATACTCTTTTTCCGTTTCAATAAGATTCGCGATAACACCATAAATACCAGCTAGCTTAGGATTATCTAATACGTTTTTTACCGCGTAAGGTAATCCAGCATTATTTTCTATTGTGTTTCTTAGCATTTCTATTTTATATCTAGTTTCATTTTCTAACCGGTTATGTTGCGTTAATTTTTTCTCACTTTCATCATGCGCTTTTAAAGCCTCATCATAAAGTTTGTTTTTCTCTTCTAATTTTAAATTAACATCATTTAATTTTTTGTTTATTATACTAACGTTATTTTTGGCACCAAAGATTTCATTTTCTCTTCTTAAAACGTTTTCTTTTAAATTCATCAAGTTTTCTTTTACTTTAGAATCTTCAGAATTATATTTTTGCCTTTCCATAACAAGGTCCTTTTTACCCAATAGGCCTTGCGCTTCGGAGCTTACACTAGTTAACTTGTTTTGCAAGTGGTAAAGTTCCTCGCTTTTTTTCGTTTGGTTTAGCTTTAGTTCCATTATTCTAGAGTTATCAACGTTACTTTCTGATTCTAACTTAATTATTTCTTCGTTTAAATCAGACGCAAGTTTTTTATTTTCTTGATATTCTCGGTTTATTTCATCAACTTCACTTACGATTAAAGATACCTCTATTTCATCTAATTTCTTTTTATTTTCCAAGTACTTCGAAGCATCCTCACTTTGCTTTTTTAATGGGTTAAGATTACTTTCCAGCTCCAAAATAATATCATTTACCCTGGCCATGTTATCATGGGTTCGATCCAACTTTCTTAATGCTTCATCCTTTCTTTTTTTGTACTTTAACGTACCAGCTGCCGATTCAAATATAATTCTTCTTTCCTCTGGCTTGTTAGATAAAATAGATGCTATATCACCCTGAGATATAATGTTAAACGACTCTTTATTAACACCAGTATCAACAAGTAAGTCCTGTATGTCTTTAAGCCTACACTTTTCATTATTTAAGTAATACTCATTTTCTCCAGTTTTATATATGCACCTTTTAATTGATACTTCCGTATAATCAATCGGTAGATATTTATCAGAGTTATCAAACACCAAAGTTACGCTGGCACTCGATGCAGCACGTCTTGATTTACTACCCGAAAATATTACGTCGCTCATCGCTCCTTCACCACGTAGTTGCTTTACGGATTGTTCTCCTAAAACCCAACGAACAGCATCAACAACGTTACTTTTACCACTACCATTAGGCCCTACTACCCCAGATATACCATCAGTTAATTCCAACTTTATTTTTTCCGCAAAAGATTTAAAACCTGATGCCCTTATCTCCTTTAAATACATCCTAATACACTCCTAACTAAAGTTTTGCGCACTTTTCCATTGCGTGATGAGCCGCTTCTTGCTCTGCTTCTTTTTTTGATTTAGCTACCCCAGTGCCAAGAACAATACCATCCACCACCGCGTTCATGGTAAAAGTTCTGTCGTGTGAAGGTCCCTCTTCATTTACCAATTCATAGGTAACCGACCTTTTATTTGTTTGAACCATTTCTTGTAGTTTTGACTTGTAATCCATAAAAAACGTTTCTGGTTTCTCCTTAATAAAAGGTATAACTATCTCATAAACTATTTCCCTTGCCTTTTTGTATCCCTGGTCTAAGTATACCGCTCCTAAGAACGATTCAAACATATCCGCAAGCGTTGCTTTTCTGTACTTACCACCATGAGCTTCCTCGCCCTTTCCTACTTTTGCATAACTTGGGAAGTCAAGTAATAAAGCATATTCGTATAAAGCATTTTCACACACATACATTGATCTAATCTTAGTCATCTTTCCTTCTTCATAATCAGTTGTATTATAAAGATAATCACTCATGATAAGATCTAGTACCTTATCACCTAAAAATTCTAATCTTTGATAATCTTCTTTCAAATGATGTTCATTACAATATGACGAATGTGAAAAAGCTGTATCATAAATATGCATATTATTAGTTTTAATGTTGAACCTATCAAGTAGTTTCATATTTATCACCTATTAAATTATAACAAAAATAAAGAATTTAATCTAGCATATGCCCATAATATCACTTTTATATTTTGAAGGATAAGAAAAAATAGGTAATGCTTTGTACAATTAAAAAAGAGAAAGGAACGGCTATGAATGAAAAAAAGTAAATATTTTCTCATCCTTCATGTTTATAATTAGACACTTATTTTAAAATACCCCTGATTATTTTTAAAAAATTCTGTTTTTATCAATTTTTTACTTTATGTTGATATTAAATTCGTTTTTAGATATAATATAAATGTAAGGAAGCAGCTTACTAGTTGTTTTCCAATTAATATTCATTAATGAAGAACAGAGCTAGTATTTACCTGGCTCTGTTTTTCTTACGTTATATAACAATCACTATGACTACTATTATAAGTAATATGA
>CALVIH010000010.1 GCA_944329445.1 uncultured Bacilli bacterium
TATAATATCATATACCCCCCCCCCCACTTGTCAATTAAATTATGCTGTTGATAATTTATTACTAAAAAAGAAGCTATTTATCAGCTTCTTTTGTCGTTGTTTCTTCTATTAACATTTTATTAATTAAACTAGAAAAATTATCTTTTAAAGTATTTTTTTGTTCGTCCGTTATTATTTCTTCACTATCAGAGTTAATGGTTCCGATGTATACACCAACTATGTTTCCTTTGTTTACAAATATTATCGTTGGGGCACTTATTCTTTTGTTCCCCTCATCATCAGATGCTATATAATCTGATAAAAGATTAGCTAGTTCTTGATACTCTGTTGTATTATTATCTCTTATGTCCTTAAAGTTATAGTATAAAATACTTTCAACGTTTTTATCCTTAGCAACTTCATCCAAGACTGGAACTATTTCCTTACACAAACTACATGTTGGAAACCCAAGATATATAATACCAGTGCCATCGTTAATTGTATCTATAACGTTATTATAAGTAGCATATTCGTAAATATTATCTTTTTTTACTTCGCTATATTCATCTTTAAATCTGATACTATCCGTACTAATATCATCTTCTACTTTTGTAACTTCTATGGTATCACAACCAGTTAATATAAGTAAAAAAGTTAGTACTACTGCCACTAACTTTTTCATTATTATTCACCATTCATTTGAGCAGCTACTTCTTCAGCAAAATTTTCTTGACGCTTTTCTAATCCTTCACCAACTTCGTACCTGATAACATCGATAATTTTACCACCATTATTGCTAACAAATTTTCCAACGGTAACACTATTATCCTTAACAAAGTCTTGTTCTTCAAGACATATTTCTTTATAGTACTTATTAATTCTACCCATTACCATCTTTTCAGCAATATTAGCTGGTTTTCCTTCTGCCATTGCTTGCTCAGTTAAAATTTTCTTTTCGTTTTCTACTTGATCAGCTGGTACTTGTTCTTTAGTAACATATTCTGGGCGCATTGCAGCAGCATGCATAGAAACATCTTTTGCAACTTCTTCAGACGCACCTTTAAGTAATGTTAAAACAGAAATTTTACCTCCCATATGAATGTATGAACCAAAATATTCATCATCATTTTTCTCAAGTAATGTAAATCTTCTAAATGAAATTTTTTCTCCAATTGTTGCGGTCATTGAAGTAACATAATCATTTAACGTACCTTGATCATAAGAAAGAGCTAATGCCTCTTCGTTTGTCTTAGCATTACTACTTAAGATTGTTGTAGCAACGTCATCCATGAACTTTTGAAACTTTTCGTTCTTTGCGACGAAATCAGTTTCACAGTTAATTTCAAGAATAACTGCTTTATTACCATCTATTTTAATGGTAGATAAACCTTCAGCAGCAATTCTTCCTGCCTTTTTAGCAGCCTTCGCAATACCCTTTTCTCTTAACCATTCGGTTGCCTTCTTAATATCATTATCATTTTCTTCTAGAGCCTTTTTACAATCCATCATACCAGCTCCAGAGATATCTCTTAATTCTCTAATTAAACTTGCGTTCATATCCTTCTTCTCCTTTTTATAATTAAAGATGATTCTAACGATCATCTTATATTTATTATTTTGTTAAAGCTTTAACTAATTCATCTTTCTTTAATTTTGAATAACCTTCAATCTTAGCTTCTTTTGCCATAGCCTTTAATTCTACTACGGTTTTCTTTGCTAAATCAACAACTTCTTCTTTAGCTTTACTAGCTACCTTCTTTACTGTTTTCTTAGCCTCTTCTACCTTAGGTTCTGCTTCTTTAGAAGCCTTTTTTACCTTTTCTTTTACTTCTTCTATCTTTTCTTCTACTACTGGAGTAACTTCCTTTACTTTCTTTTCTATAACTTCTTTAACGTCCTTAGCTAATTCTTTAACATCACTTACTACTTCCTTTGCAGCAGCCTTTGCTTTATCTTCTTCTGTTACGTAATCTTCAGTTGGTTTATTTGTTGCTTCACAAATAGCATTATTTAAAACTCCAAGCACGATTTTAACGGCACGAATAGCATCATCATTACCAGGAATCACGTAATCTACTAAATCTGGATCACAGTTAGTATCTACGATACCAAATACTGGTATGTTTAATTTATGTGCTTCATTTATTGCGTTAAGTTCCTTTTTAGGATCAACGATAATCATTGCTTGTGGTAACTTTTTCATTTCTCTTAATCCGCAAAAATAAGAGTTTAACTTATCATATTCTTTACGAATCTTAACTACTTCTTTCTTAGGTAACTTATCAAAAGTTCCATCTTTCTCCATTTTTTCAATTTGATCCAAACGGTTAATTCTTCTTCTAATCGTTCTAAAGTTAGTTAAAGTACCTCCTAACCAACGTTTTGAAACGTAGTAACTATCAGATCTTTTTGCTTCTTCTTCAGTAGCTTCCCCAGCTTGCTTTTTAGTTCCTACAAAAATAACCTTTCCACCGTTTGCGGCAATTTCCTTTAAAGCTTCATATGCTTCTTCGATTTTCTTTACTGTTTTTTGTAAGTCTATGATATAAATATCATCCCTTGCAGTAAAGATATACTCTTTCATTTTTGGGTTCCATCTTTTAGTTTGGTGACCAAAATGAACACCTGCTTCTAAAAGATAGCTCATTGATACAACTGGCATTTCTTTTTTCCTCCTTTGTTTTCTCCTCCAAGCTTTTCATCTTTGCAAACTCATCCTCTTCGGACACGTGAGGTGCAAATCCAAACTTGTGTGTATTTTTTTCTTTCCTTTAAGAAAAACCATGCATATTATAACACATATTTATTATATGTTACAAGGTGTTTTTTTATATTTTATAAAGAAAATCAAGCTAATTAAAGCCCGATTTCCTCATTTGATTCTTATTGTTTAATCAAACTATTAATGTGATTTTTTTATTTTTACGCTTTATAACACTAAAAGCCCATACAAGAATTTATCCAGTCCAAGGCAAACTTACTATCAACATATGGTTTATCATTTACTATATTAATATACCAATCATATTTTTCTTTTTCCATACAAGTTAGTGTTTCTTTATTTTTAATTTTTTTCTTCAAATATTCAGAATCTTCTTTTAATCTATCAAGTAGATATGTTTCAGTTTCTATTCCTGTGTACTCTTCTAATATTCTTGCTAGGCGGTCATGAAACAAAAGACAATCATAAACAAAACTTTCTGCGTCAGCAGTCTGTTCACAAGGTCCACCTATTTTAGTTGGTTTAACACTTCTACCAAATAAAGGCCTTTGTTCTTCTTCTAATTTGCAACCACTATCTAATAAATTAACACAGGGTCCACCTTTACCTAATATATCTATAACATCAATACCTTCATCTCTTGCCTTTAAATATAAAATAAACGTCCAAGCATCACCACAAAAACCAGTAGTAGGCTGGCATGAAATTAATGCATTTCCTTGTTTTAAAAGTTCTTTTATTTTTTCAACTTCTAATCCTGTTCTTTTATCATAAAACTGTCTTATAGAATATATACAGCCTACTGTTTTACAGCATGCTCCCCTTACATTTGGCGCACATAATTTCATCTTTATAAGTTTCCATTTTAATGTTTTCCCCCATCAAATACAAAAAATATTATGGTTATTATACTTATTGTATTTAAAAAGTCAAGAAATCAAATCAGACTTTTTATGACTTTTATAAACCATTTTATTGCTTTTTTCTTCTTTTACAATGAAATATATCCAAGATATTTATGGCCATCTGGTATACTATCTTCCTTAAATTATCTTTTCTTTATAAAGAATTATACAGCTACAAGTTAAACAGTCTAATTTTTGTCTGCGTCACTTTGATCTACCGTTTTAATTAAAAACGTCTTCGTATCAAAGCCACCTTTTGCCTCTTTTTTTTGCTTTCTTGCATCTTCAATGTCATTAAACGAAATATTATTTACCTCAGCTTTTTTCAACATTACCTCAAGTAAGTCTGCTAACTCTTCTTTTATTTCATCAGGTGTTCTAGATGCTATAACTTCTTTTACTTCTTCTAAAAGCTTATTATCTAATGCATTTTCAAAATCATTATCATTTAATGTCTCGATTAATGCATATTCACCATTCTTTTCTATTTTATCTGGGATTTTATCTCTTACTAATTTATTAAATATCTTCTGCATTCTTAATTTCCTTTATGTTTTTAATATCTTCTATTAAAGTTTTAAATATTTCGTCATCATCGTACTTAGGTCTGTCATATTCTACCCAAAAATCACTAGCACAATTAGAAGCTTTATCTATTTCAGATGCTCTGTTTCCATAAAAAGGTAAGTCTTCTCTTGCTCTTTCGTATGAAAAAACGCCTTTTAGGTCATAGACCTTAGCCTGAAAATCACATTCTATTTTATCAATGTGATAACAAAAGACAGACTCTTTTGTTGTTTGATCATTATACTCATTTAAAAGTTCTTCTATTTCTCTTTGTTTAAATAAACCATTCGTTATCTTTTTAACGTACTTTTTACCAAGCTCTTTTTTCTCATCTTTCGTAATATCGGTTCTTATGGTAAGGTCTCCCATCAATATTTCCTCTAGCTCGTGAAGGGATAACATTCTAAGAACTTTATACATATCTAAATCAAGTTTATACTCACTATCAATTGCAATTGCTAAAATTAAGCATCCATATATGTGCTCTGCTACTGACTCTAATCTTTCCTTTTTTATTTCCATTTCTATCCAACCGGTTCTTACCTTTTCCTTTAGCTTGTTAGCCAGTAAGTAAAATCTTATAATATTACCATTTTTGTTCATAATTCCTCCTATAAATTAATCGGGTTAAAGTCAAGTTCTATTTTTAGCTTGCTATTTCCCTCGTATATTTTTATTAAATCATTTAAGGCAGTATATAGTTTTTCATCCTTTTTATATTTTAAAATAACCTGGAAATTAAAGTTTTTATTTACTTTTAGAACGCTAGCCATTGAAGGACCTAAAATACTTGTCGTACTACTTAATTTTTTCCTTAAAAACAAACTTACCTTCTTTGCTTCGTTTATTCCATAGTCAAAATCTTTAGATGTTATTTTAATTAGCATAATAAAGCAATATGGTGGATAATTAAGTTTTTTTCTAATAAACATTTCCCTTGCAAAAAATCCTTTATAATCATGATTTTTTGCACAAACAATACTATAGTGTTCCGGATTATAAGTTTGAACTATAGCTACTCCTTCTTTTTCGGCACGTCCGGCACGCCCTATTACTTGATCAAGTAGGCTAAACGTTTGCTCACTACTTCTAAAGTTTGGAATGTTAAGCCCTTGATCCGCATTTATCACACCAACTAAGGTAACGTTTGGAAAATTAAGACCTTTAGCAATCATTTGGGTACCTACTAATATATCATATTTTCCATCGTTAAAATCATTAATTATTTTAAAATGAGAACCTTTTTTACTAGTTGTGTCAGCGTCCATTCTAACAACGTTTGCGAAAGGAAATAAGGTTTTTATTTCCTCTTCTATCATTTGTGTTCCAGAGCCTACCTCTCTTACCTTCCCCTCTTTACAACTAGGGCACGTTTCCTTTCTTACTTCCGCATAGCCACAATAATGGCACCTCATCATCCCAGAAGTTTTATGATAAGTTAAAGTTATATCACAATTAGGACACTTAAAAACGTAACCACAGGAAGGACAAGTTAAATAATTAGCATATCCCCTTCTGTTTAATAAAAGCATTATTTGTTCTTTTCTATTTAAACGTTCTTTGATGCTTCTTATTAAACTTTCTGAAAATAATTTATTTCCCTTTCGAATTTCTTTTTTCATGTCCACTATTTCAACTTTAGGAAGCGGTTTATCATTAACCCTTTTGTCTAATTCAAGGAATCTATAATAACCTTTCTTTGCCCTCGCAAAACTTTCAATCGTAGGTGTTGCACTACCAAGCACAACTGGGCAATTATGAGTTTTAGATCTTTTGGAAGCAATATCTAACGTGCTATACCTTGGATTATTTTCCTGTTTATAACTTTCCGAGTGTTCCTCATCAATTATTATTATACCAATGTTTTTAAGTGGCGCAAAAATGGCAGATCTAGCCCCAATAACTAACTTTACTTCACCACGGTTAATCCTTCTAAATTCATCATACCTTTCACCATCTGATAATGAGGAATGAAGAATTGCGATAAGAGACCCAAAAACGCCCTTAAAACGAGCGGTTATTTGAGGGGTTAAACTTATTTCTGGAACCAATATTATAGCGGTTTTACCTTGTTTTAAAACCTCTTTTACAACGTCTATATAAACTTCTGTTTTACCAGAGCCAGTAACACCATAAAGGAGATAAACCAAAGTGTTATTAAGTCCTTGTTTTATCTCGTTTGATACTTTTTGCTGGCTTTGGGTAAGAGTTACAGTCTTTAAATCAACCGTTCCAGAAACCTTCCGATAGATCTCTTCTTTAAACTCCATTACAATATTTTTTTCCATAAGTTTTTTTAGTGATGACCTACTTTTTATCTCACTTTTCAAAACCAACTCATTATCTGTTAAAAGCTTAATTATTTCTAATTGTGCTTTAGTTTTTACCTCATTGTGATTAACGTTTTCATTTAATTTTACATATGTTTTGGTTTTAGCTTTAGCACTCGTCTTATGGTTTGCTTTCAAAGCTTTAGGAAGCATCGCTTGATAGGTGTATATCAAAGAGCACAAATAGCGTTCACTCATGAATTTACCAAGCTTAATTAACTCGTCATTTAACACTGGTTCTTCATCAATGACCTTAAGAACACCCTTAACGTCATAATCTTCTGGTTTTACGTCATAATCTAAAACAAACCCCTCAACAATACGGTTTGAAAATGGCACCAAAACACGTTTACCTATTATGTTATTACATGCGTCTTTAGAGACATGATAAGTAAAAGTCATGTCGTTTGATTTTACTCTGGTTTCAATTAGAACTTTTACATACATACCATCATCTCCTTTATACAAAATAATTATACCAAAAAAAGAAGACTAAATTAAGTCTTCTTTCCCCTTTTATTCTTTTATAAACTAATTATATTGTCTTTTATTTCCAGTATACGTCCATCCATCAAGCGATGTTTGAGTTGACCATTTATACTTTTGTTCACAGTAAGTTTTATATGTTTTTTCAGCTTTCTTACTATCCGTTGTCTCCACTGTTTTAATACAAGTGGTTCCGTCTAAAGTATAACCAGTATCGCATGAATACGTTACCTTCTGCGTAACGGTAGTCTTAGTACATTTCTTACCGTTTAACGTATATCCTGGATAATCCTCACACGTATACTTAGTATCAGAATTAGTTATAGCACAATGAAGTTTATCTTCCGTCTGTACGCTTCCACTTGGACAAGAGCATACTTTAACTTTGGTTTTAACGGTACATTTAGTTCCGTTTAACGTATAAGTTTTAGTTGAAGTATTTTCTGGGCAATAATAGTCATGATATTTAACACACTTATTACCATCTATCATATCAAGACCAGCTGGACAGTAGTATTCAGTCGTCGTCTTGTTACAATACTTAGGATCAGAAGTTGCTGTTCCAATACCATCACAGTTGTACGTTGTGGTTGTTTTCGTACAGGTTTTCTTTGATTCATCTAACTTGTAATCAGAACCATACTTAGAGCAACTATACTCATCATACCATCTAGAACATACGTCACCGTTTTCATCATATCCAGCTGGACAAACTTTCGTTATGGTAGTTGCCTTTCTACATTTGTTTCCGTCATACAATGAATATCCTGGATATGCATCACATGAATACGTAGGATCTCCGTTTGCTACCTTTTTAAATCTCCAGTATTTATAAACGATTCTCGTAGTGGTACAAGTTTTACAAACAGGTTCCGACCATGAATCAACTTGTTCTAATTTTTCGTCTTCCCCAACAAATTGTAAATTAGATTCCGTTGTTGTAAGCGTTGATACGTATACCCATTTATAACCCGAATAAATTACATCAGCGTTAATTACGTCATAATTTTGGACTTCTTTATAGCTTACATCTTGTCTTTTTGTTGTTTTAACGGCACCTTTAACATCGTAACTATTAACTTTATTAGCGGTTACCTTCTGGGTTACAGTTCTTTTATTTGCACTATAAGTAGTTTTCTTGTAACCAGCATTAATGGTGGAAGTTTTATAATCAGTTCTACAAGTTGCATCTATAAGATCAGTAGAACTTGTAACAACCGGTTTAGCATCCTTAGTATCAGTAGAAGTTACGTTTGTTATGTTTTTCTTTGCATCCACCTTAATTACCTCAGAGCCATGCTTTATACACGTATCTCCCGCTAGATAATATCCAGAAGGACAAACGTACTTATCGAATTTTTCGGTACACTCGTTTTTTACGAATTGATACTCATAAATGGTATTAGTTTTTTTAGTAGTTACCTTTCCTGTGTTCTTAGTTGTCTTTTTTGTTATATCACCAGCGTATCCAGACTTTGACGTAGTAGCTAAAATCTGACATTGGTCACTACAAATATCATAACATCCATAATGCTCAATTATATAATCTTGTTTATCCGTACATGATAAATATACCTTTATTATGTATTCGTTTTCTAACTTGGTAATTTCAACGTATGAATCATCTTCACTACAATATTTACCATTAGAATCCATAAGCGGTAATATAAGCTTATTATCGATCATTTCCTTTAAGGTCATTCGCTTTGAAGAATTAATATCCTTAGGTAATCTTTCTAAAGTATAATAAGACTTTGCAACATCCTTCATCCTGTCAATGTTATCAGCGAAAATCTGATTGTTAAGTGGTTTTAAATCAGGCATCGGAAATAACCAAATAAGTAAAAAGATAAACACAATAATTAGAATTAGTCTTATAAGTAAATCTTTTATGGTTAAGCCTCTTTTTTCTTCCATCAAAACTCCCCCTTTGTTTGAATGCCATATATACTAGCACAAAAGTCATAAAATGTCAACATTTATACAAGTACACAAAAACTACTCTTCTCTATAATTATAATACTTTAAATATATAAAAAAAAGACCTATTCAAGATCAAATCTTTTTTTTATGTATACAAGTGTACAACCTGGATTGTAATGATTAATGTGAAAGTCCTCAACATGTTTATTAGATTTTAAAACTTTATATGTTTCATCCTTTAAAGCCCCAGTTCCTACACCATGAATTATAATAACTTTTTCGTTTTTAAGCAAGTAATTATCCTCAACGAATTCTTTTATTAAAACCCTCGCTGAACTTCTTATTTCACCATGCAGATCTAAGGATGGTAAATTGGTTATAAAAACATCATCCATGGAAGTTTTCATAACTATCTATTTTGTACCCGATAAGCCTTAACAACGTTTTTTAAAAGCGATGCAACCGTCATCGGACCAACTCCCCCTGGTACTGGTGTTATTAACGATGCTTTTTTACTTACTTCCTTAAAATCAACGTCGCCACATAAAGAATCATTTTCTTTGTTTATACCAACGTCAATTACAACAACACCATCTTTTACCATGTCCTTAGTAATTAAGTTAGGATGTCCTGCCGCCACAATAAGTACGTCGGCGCGCTTGGTATAATCCTTTATGTTAACGCTCTTAGAGTGACAAATGCTTACGGTAGCATCCTGTTGAAGCAAAAGCTGAATAAGTGGTTTACCAACTAAGTTACTTCTGCCAACAATGCAAACGTCTTTTCCTTTAAGTGGGACATTATACATTTTTAATAATTCCATAACCCCCATCGGAGTACATGATACCAAGCACTCGTTTTCTAAAACTAAGTTTCCAACGTTTTGATAAGTAAGTCCGTCAACGTCTTTTAAAGGACTGATTTCGTTTATGATTTTACCTTCGTCAAAACCACTCGGAAGTGGTAATTGAACTAGTATTCCGTTTACTAAATCATCTTCGTTTAACCTTCTTATCTCATTTATTATTAATTCTTCTGATATGGTTTCTGGAAGATTAATTTCAGTAAAATTAATCCCAACCATCTCACAAGCCTTTTTTTTGTTTCTTACGTATATTTTACTGGCTTTATTATCACCAACCATAATAACGGCAAGGGACGGGGTAAGACCATCTTTTTCTATTTCTTTTTTTATGTTCTTTTTTAACTCTAAACTAGCTGTTACACCATCTATTATGTTATTCATAATGCACCTCCGTATAAATCGGATGCTCATCGCATAACTTTTTAACCCTTAACTTTAAGTCCTCTAATATTTTTTTGTTATCATAATTAGTTAAGCAAGTACTAATTATTTTTCCAACCTCTTTAAAGTCGTTTTCATCAAAGCCACGAGTTGTCATTGCAGCGGTACCAAGCCTTATACCACTTGTTATAAATGGTGTTGTAGGATCATAAGGAATCATGTTTTTGTTGCAAGTTATACCGATGTCATCCAATATTTCCTCTGCTTCCTTACCGGTTAAGTTAACGGATTTTTTAACGTCTATTAAAATCAAATGATTATCAGTTCCGTTAGTAATAACCTTAAATCCCTCTAGTTTTAAAACATCACATAAAACCTTTGCGTTTTTAACCACCCTTTTTTGGTACTTAATAAAATCAGGTGTCATCGCTTCTTCAAAACAAACTGCTTTGGCAGCTATAACGTGCATTAATGGTCCACCTTGAATTCCAGGGAACACGGTTTTGTTAACCTTTTTTATTATTTGTTCATTATTGGTTAAAATAATTCCTCCCCTTGGCCCTCTTAACGTTTTATGCGTAGTTGAAGTTACAACGTCAGCATAACGGCAAGGATTTTGATGAAGACCAGCCGCAACAATACCAGCAATATGAGCCATATCAACCATAAGGTAAGCACCACAAGCCCTTGCTATACTTTTAAATTCAGCAAAATCAATCGCTCTTGAATAAGCTGAAGCCCCTGCTAAAATTAGCTTAGGTTTTTCTTTCATGGCAAGTTTTCTTAACGCATCATAGTTAATCTGACACGTCTCTTTTTCTACCCCGTAATGAACAAATTTATAATCTTGGCCAGAAAAGCTAAGATCATGGCCATGAGTTAGGTGACCACCCTCATCCAAGCTCATCGAAAGAATTTTATCACCTTTTTTTAATAGCGCACGATAAACCGCCATGTTGGCACTAGAACCAGAGTGAGGTTGTACGTTCGCGTACCTAACGCCAAATAATTTGGTTACCGCATCAATGGCCATGTTCTCTATTTCATCAACGAACTTACACCCACCATAATACCTTTTACCAGGATATCCTTCTGCGTATTTATTAGTTAAAATACTTCCTTGAGCCTTAAGCACGTTTTCACTTACGAAATTTTCAGAAGCGATTAGCTCTATCGTGTTTTGTTGTCTTTCTTTTTCTTTTTCAATAACTTTAAAAACATTGTCAACCATTTACATCATCTCCTAAACCATTATAAATTTTTTTAGTTTTATAGAGTATATGAACTTTCTAACCTTTTTAGCATTCATCTTTTGGGTAAGTGCAATTTCATACAAATCTAGTTGTTTTTTATAAAGTTCTTTAAGCTCGTCTAAAAATGAGACATCATCACTCTTATAATCAATGATGGTGTAAACTCCGTCTTTAACGAACAATAAATCCATTACTCCACTAGTTAATATCTTACCACTTTTTGCCGATTTATCATAGTACGATGCTGGAATTTCAAAATTAATAGGCATTTCTTTGTAAACTTCATCGCTCAAAAGAACCTCATCGTATAAATCAGAATTTAAAAACGCAAACAAGTCATCTAATTTTAATAATTTCTTTTCTTCTTCGGTAATTTTACCGTTTAAAACAATGCTATCAAGCTCGTTTTCTAAATCTTTTATACCATATTTTTTTATTGGTAATAACTCTAGGACACGATGGTAAAGCGTCCCAAGACTTGTACCACCTATTTTTTCTTTCATAAAGCGTGGTCTTTTTATAAAATTATGCTCCCCTTTTAGATCACTTACGCTTACGTAAAGAGGTAAATAAACTTTATCCTTATCCCATTCATAACCAGATACTTTATCGTACCAATCATAATCAAATTGCTCTTTAGTTTTAGTTTCAAATTTCAAGAACTCTTTTTCATCTATTTCTTTTTGATCATAAACCTTTAATATTACTTTTGATTCGGTTGCGAACGTCGTTGGAATAACCATGCTAAGGCTTCTTAAATCCCTTAAGGAAGGATGTCTTAGTAAAGGAGCGATTAATATGTCTAAATAGTTTTTAACGCCATTTAAATATAGTTTAGAAACAAGTGTTTTATCACCCATCTTTGATGATGCCCGAGTAACAAGGTTCGTTAAGTTACTAGTAAAACCAGTTATTATTAACTTTTCCTTAGCGCGGGTTAAAGCAACATATAAAACCCGTAGTTCTTCAGATAGCATCTTGCTTTTTTCATACTCTTTAAAAGCCATTATTGGAACTGATTCGTACTTTATTTTATAATCGTTATCTCTTATGTTACATACAAAACCTAAACTATCATTTATCATAACATCGCTTCTTACGTCTTTAAAGTTAAAGTTTTTACCAGTTTCACTTAATATTACTACCGGATACTCAAGTCCCTTTGATTTATGAATGGTTGTTATTAACACGTTATCTCCGTCTGATAATGGGTTTACTCCTTCTAAAGAACCTTTATTTAAAATAACGTTTTCTAAATATTCTATAAAATCATGTAAACTATTTTTATCTTTGTTTTCAAACTTTACGGCATGATTTATCATTTGCATTAAGTTTTTAAACCTTGAGGTTCCACCTTTTTGCGATGAAAGTATTTCTAAAACATTAAAGTCATTATATATCTTAGAAAGTGTCTTACTTATTAAATTGTAATTAGAGTATTTTCGAATGTTTAAAATCGCATTAAAGAAATTAGACAACGCTAAGTTAGAAGAACCTTTTAAAGATTCATACAAGCTAACGTTTTTATTATCAGCACGAATACTTGCCACCTCATCTAAACTAACGTTAACAAGGGAAGAATTTAAAACACTCATTAAAGAAACGTCATCAAACGGATTATCAATCGTTTTAAGAAGGCTTATAACGAGCTTAACCTCATAGTTATCAAAATATTCTAAAGCTGACTCTAAATAAACACTTACGCCTCTTTTTTTCAAAGCACTCGCGAAAACATCCGCGTTTTTTAAAGATCTTAAGAGGATTACTACGTCACTTGGTTTTATCTTTCTCCATAAGTTAAGCTTGTTGTCAAAAACTTTATACCCAGAAAATAACAACGCCTTTATTTTGTCTGCTACAACGATGGCTTCTTTTTGCGTTTTGGTAAGATCGTCTTCTTCGTCTTCACTTTTTTCCATCCCATCTATTATTAAAACCTCAGTTTCTAAATTCTTACCTTCTTCAAACGAAGCACCTAAATAAAGTTTTTCATCATGGTCATAATTTACTTCTCCAAATGATTCACTCATCGTGTTTTCGAAAATAAAGTTACAAAAATCCAAGACTTCTTTTCTACTTCTGAAATTTTTAGATAAGGTAATTAAGTTAGGGAACCCATCTTTTTTGGCTTCCTTTTTATCTTCGTTAAATATCTCAGGGCACGCGCTCCTAAACCGATAAATGCTTTGCTTTACGTCTCCAACGATAAATAAATTTTCGTTATTATTAGAAATAGCATTAAAAATAACGTTTTGTAAGTTATTAGTATCCTGATACTCATCGATTAATATTTCCTTGTAACGTTTTGATAATGACTTTGCAAGAGGAGTTTTCTTTCCGTCCTTAATCAATAAGTCAATCACAAAGTGTGCTATGTCACTAAAAGAAAACGAATTTACCAGTTTTTTTTCTCGTAACAAATCCTCTCTATAATCTTTTACGATTTCAAATAGCGTTTTTACTACGTTTTTTGTTTTTCTTTGTTCGTCAAAGAAGGTTTCGTTATTAATGAAGGATAATTCATTATAGTTTTTTCGTATGTCCTTTTTTAGATCGTCCCTTATCGTTTTATATTTAATCATTACCGCGTCGTCTTTATGTCCCTTTGGCGTTCTTAAGGTATCAAACTCTATGGTCCTAAGCCTTCTTTCTAAATCATCAAAATTACTAATCAAAAGAAAATCCGTAACGTAGTTTTTTTCCTTTCGAACAAGTTCCAAGACCTTATCAAAATCATCCGAAGCATCATAAAGTTCTTCTATAAGTTCACTATAAAGTCCCCCGTAAGACGCCATCTTATCTTTTATTTGTTTTAAGAGTAAATCCATGTAAAAAGTATTTTTTTCATCATAGTTATTAATTGCTTTACTTATGAATTCATCAGGAAAAGCAATGGTATCTAAAAACGACGAAACTTTTAAAACAACGTTTTTTATTAAAGCGGTGGTGTTTGCGTTAAACATATCCAAAACTTCTACGTAATTATCATACTTTTTAAACGCGTTTTTTAAAGTACGTTTTAACACCTTATCACTTAAGATTGTTTCTTCTTCATTTGATAAAATATTAAAGTTTTTTTCTATTTGTAACTTGCTAAAGTTAGATTTAACAACGTCCCCATAAAAAGCATCCATCGTGGTTATTTTAGCTAGTGGTACTAATGCCAACTCTTTTTTTAAACGTTTATCATCATTGCTGTTTAAATACGCTTTTTGTAGTTTTTCTTTTATTCTTACTCGCATTTCTTCTGCAGCAGCGTTAGTAAAAGTAACGATTAAAAGTTCACTTACACTTACACCCTCTTCTATAAGTTTCATAACCCGCTCCGATAGAACCGCTGTTTTACCAGATCCTGCAGCAGCACTAACAATTATTTTTCCACCGCGCTTTTCGATGGCGCTTTTTTGATCAATGGTCCAACTGGGCATCACTATCACCTTCTAACATCATTAAAATCTCACTATTCTTAAAGTTCATCGGTTTTCTTTTCTTTGAGACTTTTTCATCAAATTTACATACAGAAGCATACTTACAATAAGCACATGAATCAATTCTTCCACCAATTGGGTTTGCGTAAATCTGTCCCTTTGTAATTTGACTTGCAAAATTCTTTATAACGCTTTTAGCCTTGCCAAAAATAAGGTCTAAGGATTCATTATCAAACAAGTATTCTTCATTTAATTTACCCCTTGTGGTAACCGATATAAAATCACCTATTTGTTCTTCTCCAAGAGCGTTTAAAACGTCCTTATCACGATTTACAAGGCCATTCATTTTTAGTCTATCATCAATCAACTTGCTTTTTTCCTCTATAGATATTCCGCGTGATGAGGTGCACTCCTTAACACCAGCTGGATAATAAAGGATCGCGGATGGTGCAAGCTTTTTTTTCGTAATATTATCCTTGTTTTCTTTTATCGCTAAAAGATACAAAAGCATTTGAAGATTAAGTCCCATTAATATGTCGTCTAAACGAAACTTTTTATCACCAGTTTTATAATCTATTATTCGGTAATAATACTTATCTTCATCTTCGTAAACGTCTATTCTATCCGCTATACCAGAGATGGTTAACTTTTTATCATCAAAGTTTATTACGATTGGTTTTATTATGTTATTATCATCTATCTTAAACTCAAAATACTTTGGTTTAAAAAGACTTACGTCCGTTTCCTTTAAAATGTTTTTAATTATTAACACCGCGTTAAATCCCAATTTTTTTATAACGTACTTAACCGTTTCATCGGTAATTTCGTTTTCACTTAAATACTCGTCCTCATACTTAATAACAAAATCAAGTATGTTTTTCTCATTTACTTTATCAAAATCATTTCTTATTATTTTTTCAAGGATAAAATGTACGAAAGTACCAATCTTTCGGTTATCAAAAACATACTTTTCCTTTATTTTAAGCTTAAGTCCCTTTTCACAAAAATGTGCAAAAGGACATTTCGCATAAGTCTCAATTTGACTTGGACTTAAAAATATGTCATTACCGTAAAGTTTAAAAGCAGTATTTTCCAGGATGGTATAATTCAAATCATTTTTGTTTGACTCGTTAATCTTATTAAAAGTTTCATCATCATAGGGCATCATTCTATCATCTGATAACTTAAGTGCATAATCCATCCTTATTAAATGCTTATCATACAACTTATCATAAGTTATTTTTTTTAAGTTTAAATCGTTTAAATAAGAAGAAGGCAGCTTAAGTTTTAAATCCAACCCTAATTTATGATTGGTTATGGTAACCGAATCACTTTGTATTAATCTGTAAAAATAAAAGTGTTCGTCTTTTTCGTGTTTCTCTAAAAGGTTGGTTAAAGACTCTTCTAAAACGTCATATTCATCAAGCAACCCTTTTATGTTAAAACGCATTGGTATAAGATCATTTTGTGCGCCAATTATATACACGTACTTTTTATTAAAAAAGGGAGCATCTTTTAAAGAAGATATGGTAACGGTATCATTCATTAGAATTATCTTAGAAGTTTCAAAAGAAACGTTCTTAAGGATGTTTAATACGTCTGATAAAGCCGTTTCTTCACCCAGGTAATCATTTATATAATCAAGTGTGTTAGTCAGCTTTAAAGCACCTTCATAATCTTCATCGAAGAGTTTTTCAATTATTCCTTCCTCACTTAAATACGTGTAAATGTTTTTTAGAATTTCCGTGGTAGATCGTTCTTCTACCAAATTTTCTAACAAATACTTAATCGGGGTAATCACGTTATCCTTGGCTTCATTTAATCTTTCTAAATCTGATTTATCAATTTCACTTAATTTATTTTTATCGCCGTTTGGATTATGAGTAAACGCTTTATAAAAATCTTCATCCTCTAGGTTCCAGCTATAAACGTAATTATCGAATTTATCAACCATTATGGAAGACTCATTAATAAGCCCTAACTTTAATAAAGAAATAAAGTTTTTAGAACTAAAGTCCCCTTCTAATATCATGCAAAAAAGTTTAACAAAACGATTAGTCAAAGTACCAGTTACTTCCTTTTTACTAAACGGATGGTTAAATAAAGTATCAAAATACGGATAATAATCTTCCAAAGCGTTAGTTACTATTAAAAAGTCATTATAACTAGCACCATCCATTATTCTTTTAGAAACATCATTACTTATAAACTCAACTTCGTCTGATACGTCGTTTAAAACCTTGTAGTTAATTTCTTTTTTCATAACATCTTCGATGTTTTCTTTTATTTCTAAACCGAACTTTTTTAACTCATCAATGGTGTTTTTATTTTCTCCTCCCAAAAATAAAGAAACTTCTCCCTCTTCATTCATCTTTTTTATTAATGGATATATAACATCATCCATGTCGCAGACGTTTAAAACTAAATAGCTATTATTAAACGATGCTTTTTCTAGTACGTAAAAATATAATAACCATTCGTTTATAAGTAAGTGATCATCAAGTCTTTTTTCGTATGCTTCATATATTGATGATAAGTCTTTTATCTTATCAGAATCATTTAAACTTAGCATCTTAAAATCTTTATAAGTACTTATTAAATCATTTACTATTGATAAGTCATTTTTATATAGCGTTAATTTATCACTAACATTTTTTAGCGCATCGTACATGATGATATAATTTTCTTCTTTTGTTACAAGATGTTTATTACCATCGTAAGAGTTTAATAGAAAATTCTTTAACGTTAACAAGTTAAACGATTTATCTAAAAATTTTCTTTTATAATAAATTTCATATTTAGAAGGTATTATAACCGTTAAATTATCTGCTTTTAAAATGTCTTCCATCGATACTATCTTAATCATACATAACACCTTCTTCTAAATAATATTATAGCAAAATAAGACAAGAAAAAAAATGCAATTTAGCATTCTTTTAATTCAATTTATTCTTTAAATTCTTACGCAATTTATTTTTAGCAGCTTTAGAAAGAACAAACACTTGTTTATAAGTCTTATCATATAAACCAAAAGTATTTTGACTCAAATCGTACGCTTCTTCATCAGCGTAAAACACCTCATCATCAGGATAAGATTCCAACCTAGAGAAAGCCTCTAAAATAGCCTCTTTACTAACATCATCACAACTTGCGTTTAACCCATCTTTAACACCATTTAAAAGTAAATCATATTTGATTTTCTCCTTGGTTATTTTAGCTTCATAAGCCTTAATATATTCTAGTGAAGTACCAACGTGATGAACACGGTTTTTTCTTCTTGCTTCATCTTGTTTAAACATATAATAATTTGTGTTTATGTCATTAGTCAACTCATTAACAATTTCTTTATCTTTAAGTGTTTTAGATTTTGTATATATCTTGTTAAGAACATTAAGTTTTTTCTCTGCGTAAGTCATTAACTTACTAAATTCCTCATTGTTTAAACTTAATATTTTTTTGAACGTTTTTGAATAAACATTTTTTATAATTTTAAGATTTTCTATTTTTTCTAATATTCGTCTAGTCTTTACCTTTTTCTCTAGAGAATCTATTTGTTCTTCTAACATTTGTTCAAAGTTGTTTAACCATTCTTGTTTTTTCTCATTGGTTATTGTTACTTCGTTTTTATACCAATTATAAATATCAAATAGCGCTGCAAAAGCAGCATCACGTTTGTTTTCCGCATTTATGTATTTTCTATCCTTGGTATAGTTAGAACCATTTCCTTCTCCACGTTCCTGAAAAGCCGTGTTAGCATAACTTTCATAACCATCAAAATCTTTTTTTATTTTTTTATAAGTCATTTTACCACCTCAATTTTAAAGACCTATATATAATATTCCACATCTGGGGATATTATTATAACACACTTTTTTACTTTTGATTAAAAAACATGAAATTCAAAATAAAAAAGAGCCTTGTATGGCTCCTTATAATTATTTATTTTCGTTAATTTTTGCTTGCGCAGCTGCTAATCTTGCTATAGGTACTCTAAATGGAGAGCAAGATACATAGTCAAGACCAATCTTGTGGCAGAACTCAACAGATGAAGGATCTCCACCATGCTCACCACAAATACCAACGTGTAAGTTTGGATTAACAGGTTTACCTAATTTAATAGCAGTTTCCATTAACTTACCAACACCAACTTGGTCTAACTTTGCAAATGGGTCGTTTTCAAAAATCTTATTATCATAATAAGCATCTAAGAACTTACCAGCATCATCCCTTGAGAATCCATAGGTCATTTGCGTTAAGTCGTTGGTTCCAAAGCAGAAGAAGTCAGCTTCTTTAGCTATTTCATCAGCGGTTAAAGCAGCCCTTGGAATTTCAATCATGGTACCAACTTCGTATTCTAAATCGATACCTGATGCTTTGATTTCAGCGTCAGCAGTTTCTACTACTACGTTCTTAACGAATTTTAATTCTTTTACTTCACAGATAAGTGGAATCATAATTTCAGGCTTAATATCCCAGTCTGGATGTTTTTCCTTTACGTTTATTGCCGCACGAATAACAGCCTTAGTTTGCATTCTAGCTATTTCTGGATAAGTAACCGCAAGACGGCATCCACGATGTCCCATCATTGGGTTAAACTCATGAAGTGAATCAATTAAAATTTTGATTTCCTCAACAGTCTTACCTTGAGCGTCCGCAAGCTTTTTAATATCAGCTTCTTCGGTTGGAACAAACTCATGTAAAGGTGGATCCAAGAATCTAATTGTTACTGGATAACCTTGTAAAGCTTCGTACAATGCTTCAAAGTCATTTTGTTGATATGGTAAGATTTTTTCAAGTGCTGCTTCCCTTTGTTCTACTGTATCAGAACAAATCATTTCTCTAAACGCAGCAATTCTATCTTCCTCGAAGAACATGTGCTCAGTACGACAAAGTCCTATACCTTCAGCACCTAATTCACGAGCCTTAATAGCGTCTGCTGGAGTATCAGCGTTTGTTCTTACCTTTAACGTTCTGTATTTATCAGCCCAATTCATAACACGTTCAAACTCTCCTGCGATAGTAGCATCAACGGTTGGAATTTGACCATCATAAATGTTACCAGTTGAACCATCAATTGAGATGTAATCTCCTTCATGATAAGTTTTACCAGCTAAGGTAAACTTTTTGTTTTCTTCGTCCATTGCGATGTCTCCGCAACCAGAAACACAGCAAGTACCCATACCACGAGCAACAACTGCAGCATGGCTTGTCATACCACCACGAACGGTTAAAATACCTTGAGAAGCTTTCATACCAGTAATGTCTTCTGGAGATGTTTCAAGTCTAACTAAAACAACTTTTTCTCCTCTAGCATTCCATTCTACAGCATCTTCTGCGGTAAACACGATCTTACCACATGCTGCACCTGGAGATGCACCAAGTCCCTTACCTACTGGAGTGCTTTCTTTTAATACCTTTGCATCAAATTGTGGGTGAAGTAAAGTATCTAAGTTACGAGGATCAATCATTGCAACAGCCTCTTCCTCAGTACGCATTCCTTCATCTACTAGATCACAAGCAATCTTTAAAGCTGCTTGAGCAGTTCTTTTACCATTTCTAGTTTGTAACATGTATAACTTACCATGTTCAACGGTAAATTCCATATCTTGCATATCTCTATAATGGTTTTCTAGAGTTTTGCATACTTCTTTAAATTGTTTAAATGCTTCTGGGAATTTTTCTTCCATTTCAGCAATATGCATAGGTGTTCTAACACCTGCAACAACGTCTTCACCTTGTGCGTTAGTTAAGAATTCACCAAACAAACCTTTTTCACCAGTCGCAGGATCACGTGTAAACGCAACACCAGTACCGCAGTCATCACCCATGTTACCAAACGCCATGGCTTGAACGTTAACGGCAGTACCCCATGAATATGGAATATCATTATCCCTTCTATAAACGTTAGCTCTTGGGTTATCCCATGATCTAAATACGGCTTTAACTGCTCCCATTAATTGTTCTTTAGGATCATCTGGGAAATCAGTTCCAACCTTTTCTTTATATTCAGCTTTAAATTGGTTAGCTAATTCCTTTAAATCTTCAGCGTCAAGTTCAACGTCTTGTGTAACGCCTTTCTTTTCTTTCATTGCATCAATAAGTTGTTCAAAATATTTTTTACCAACTTCCATAACTACGTCTGAATACATTTGAATGAATCTTCTGTAGCAGTCCCAAGCCCAACGTGGATTATTAGACTTTTCAGCAATAACGTTAACTACGTCTTCGTTTAAACCTAAGTTTAAAATAGTATCCATCATACCTGGCATAGAAGCTCTAGCACCAGATCTTACAGAAACTAAAAGTGGATTTTCTTTGTCACCAAACTTCTTTCCAGTAATCTCTTCCATCTTACCGATGTACTCATTAATTTGAGCCTGAATTTCATCATTGATTTCTTTTCCGTCTTCATAGTACTGAGTACATGCTTCCGTAGTTATTGTGAAACCTTGTGGTACTGGAAGACCAATATTAGTCATTTCTGCTAAGTTAGCACCCTTACCACCAAGAAGGTTTCTCATGTCTGCGTTTCCTTCTTTAAAAAGGTAAACCCATTTTTTCATTTACATTCCTCCTTCTTTAGTCAATACAAGTTTATTATAGCACAAAAAAAATAGCACTTACAATAATAAATGCTACGATTTTACAATAAAATTTATGTAATTGATAACAATATAATTCTTAAGAACAAAATAATTTATTAACCAAAATATCCTTATTTCTTTTTACTAATCATCTTTCTTTACTCCTTGGATGACATTTTAAGTATACAGCACGTAATCTTTCGTTTGAAACATGCGTATAAACCTGCGTTGATTCAAGTGATTCGTGGCCTAAAAGTTCTTGAACGGTCCTGATGTCACAACCTTCATTTAATAAGTGTGTTGCAAAAGAATGTCTTAACATGTGGGGAGAGACATGTTTCTTTAGCGACGCTTTTTTTACAATGCCATCAATTATTTTTTCTACTCCACGGGTGGTTATTTTTCCTCCGTGCTCATTTATTATTAAATACTCACTAGAGGTATGGTGCTTTTCTAAAAGCTTTTTTCTTCCGTCATTCAAAAACATGTTTATTGCTTCTAAACAATAATCACCAAAAGGATCCATCCTTTCCTTGTTCCCTTTTCCTAGTATTTTGATTTCCTTCCTGTAAAAATCTATGTCGCTTAACTTTATGTTAACGAGTTCACTTACCCTTACTCCAGTCGCGTACAAAACCTCCAATATAACTTTATTTCTTTGACCTAAAGGTGTATTTATATCAGGAACGTTAAAAATAACTTCTAGTTCTTCTACTCCCAAATACTTAGGTAACCTACGTTCTTTTTTAGGGGTTGAGACATACTTAAACGGATTGGTTTTAATTAAGTCATTGTTAAACAAGTATTTATAAAAACTTCTAAGGGACGATAATTTTCTAGCAATAGAATTTCTAGATAATTTCTTGTTATATAACTCCATTAAATAACCTTTAATAAAATCATAATCAATATCTAAATAACCAAAACCTTCTTTATCTAAATACTCTTTAAATTCTAATATGTCTATCTCATAATTTTTAGTAGTGTTTAAAGAATAATTTTTTTCATTATTTAAATAATCTAAAAATTCTTTTATCATATTTTTCATATTACCACCACATTAATTATATCACAAAAAAAGATGATTACATTTTCATGTCATCATCTTTTTCTATTAATAAACCAGCATCACTATAACTAATATCCCCATTTTCTAAACTCTCTATTAGTTCATCTAAATCCGCAATTTTTTTATTAAAATAATCAATTAATTCTTGATCATTTCTTATTAGAGATTCTTCCAAGGACTTTTCCAAATCATACTTGCTAACTTTCAAACGAATTAACTCCTCATAATGCATTTTAGATTTAGGAGTTTTATTACGTAAATTTTCGAAGTTTAACATTAAGGTATTTAATTCTAATATTCTCTCTTTACATCTATCATAATCGATTTCATAATCGTTTTTCTTATTGTAGCGATAAAGTTCATCATCTGATTTTTCTTGTATCGATTTTTTTAAGTTCATTTGTTCAATTAACAACGTAATTATTTTTTGATATATTTCAGACGTTGATGATTTTAATTTTTCTTTTAAATCTTTCATAACTTCATCGTCGGTTTTAACTTTAGTTTCAAGCTTGATTTCTTCGGTTTTTGATTGTTCAAAAGTGAAGCCATACTTTTCTGCAAAAAAAGTTTTATTTTGTTGTAGCAACTCATCAAAAATATATTTATATTTTTTACTACTTATCCCTTCCTTAAGTTCTTTATCTTTCAAGAATTTAATTTCACAACCGGTTATTTCATTTATTTTAATTTTGTATTTTTTTATTAAAGCTAGTGTATTTCTTTTCAATAAATAATTTTCAAAAATATATTCTATAAGTTTTTCTAGTACTTCTGGAAGCACTCTTAAACCTTTTTCTCTAGATAAAAACAAATAATCTTTCTTCTCTAATACATCATCCAAGTATCTAGCTAGTTTGTTATTCTCATCCAATGATAATAATTTAAATAATTCTTTAAAAAATCGCTTTTTTAAGTCTGTTGCATCATCTTTTTTATCATATTCTTCTAATGGTATACGTAATGATAACAAGCTTTTTAATGACTCAGATTTATTTGCATAAACTACATCAGCATCATTGTAAAATAAAACTGGCAAATCACTTTTTCCCATTCTTATGTTTTTGGTACTTTTTCTTATGAAAAAACAACCTTTAAGATTTTTTTCATCAATAACAAAACACTCATTAATAAATGCTTGTACGTTTTTTGGTAATGATTTAAATAAATATTCTTCATCTATACATGAATAACTATCACAACCATAAGTAGTAAACTTATCAATGAAGTTTAAACTCCCCTTGTATAAAGGACATATTTCTTCTTTACCATTTTTTAATTTTCCTTTAAAACATAAAACATAAACATTATCTTTCATACTGCCTCCACTAATAATAGTTTATCATTAAAACTTTAATTATACAAACAAAAGAACCTTTTTTACTGGTTCTCTTCGTATTCTTTTTTGTATTTATTTTTAAACGAGCTTAAGTTTTCGTTCATTTCAAACAAAACGATATCCATGTTAAGATCCTTGTTCTTTCTTTCAATCATTTTAGCATAATTTATTAAAGTTTTTCCATCACTAACCGTTTTGAATAATTTTTTAAAAGCAAATGCTAAGTTTCTTCTTGACTCTATGGTCTGAGATAATTTCTTTCCCAATACCTTTATGTTATCATCATCGGTTGCAATAGACGCAATATATAAATTATCATGGTCTAAATTATACAAAGCACGTTTAGCGTCATAGGTGTCAATCATTTTTAATATTGGTTTATCTTTAACATAAGTTTCGTATAAGTAAGTAAAAAACTCATACTTTTTTTCATTAACGTATGAAGTTGGTGTGTTTAATAGTACGTTTTGGAAGTCAAAATAACTCATCTTTACTTTACATATTAAATCAAAGAGTTCTTTTGGTTCTACGTACAAGACATCAATATCATCCTCGAAAATAACGTTCATTATTGGCGTAAAGTCATTATCAGTAATAAAAAAGCGTCTGCCTAGTGATTCGTTACTTTCAAAATCAACACCAAATCCGAGTTCTTTTTTTATGAACGAATTAACGTTTACCGGTAAGTTTTTAAATAAGTCAACAAAATCAACCGAGTTACTCGTATACATGTCAAGTTCTTTTAAGTATAATGAAACAATAGGAAACTCATGATCATGTCCGTATTTGTTAGTTCCTTTAAAATAAAGTGTGTACTTTTTATTAGCCATATAACACCACCCCTATTCTGTGATAATAATAACACTTTTAAAGGCAGAAAGTCAATTTAAAAAACTTATATACCCAATTATATAAGTTTGTTCTTTTTAAATACAAATAATTTATTAGTAACGTAGTTATACATAAACATAATAAGAGACCCTATTATTTTAGCTTTCATGTTCCCTATTTCAAAATTATTAATTAATATTGATAAAACAAGTGAGTCAAGTGGAAATCCTATTACTCTTACTATTATAAAATTAGTAAGCTGCTCTAGTTTTCTTCTTTTAGTTATTGGTCTTGCTTTAAATATACTTTGATCCCATATGTATAAAACAGAAAAAGAAATAACGTATGAAAAAAGATTTGCAACTAAATAATTACCATCCGTTATTAAATCCACAATAAAAAACACCAAGTATAAAATACCCGTACAAACAAGTGATACTAAGCAATACTTTATAAATTCTTCATTTTTATAATAAAACTTTTCTAGTTTTGATTTCTTTTTAAATATTCTTTTAAATATGTTTTTTTCTTTCTTAAAAATACTCATAATAACTTCCTTTTTAAACTACATAGAATTATAGCATAAAAAAATAACGTAGACAATTATTTTATGTTTTTATAGTGCATCTATTTATACTTCCAAGATCCTTATGGTTAAGAAAATAAAAAAAAGAAGCTTATCTTGCTTCTACGATTAACTTAATTGCGGTTCTTTCCTCGCCTTCTATTACGATGTCCGTAAAGGCTGGAATACACACTAAATTTTTACCAGATGGAGCCACAAAGCCCCTTGCTATTGCGATTGCTTTAATAGCTTGGTTTAGAGCTCCTGCTCCTATTGCTTGTATTTCAACGGTACCTTTTTCTCTAAATACGTTAGCGAGTGCTCCTGCTACGCTACTTGGATTTGACTTTGATGAAACTTTAAGTGTTTCCATGAATTTTTCCTCCTTAATATTTTAGTCATTATAAATATATTAAAAAAGAGGAAAAATATTATCTTTTAATTTATATTAATATTAAAATTTTTTTCGTCAAATTCAATTGGCATATATTTATTATTTCTTTTATGTTTTATTACTAATTCAACACAATACGCTACAACTTCATTCGACATAAAAGGAAGTAAAAAACCATTTTCAGGATCAAATAAAGGTTTAGAGATATTTTCCAATAATAATATCATATTATCTTCTGAAATATTATTTTTTTTCATATTTTCACATAAAAAATTATAATAAGTGATTATTAAAAAGAAAGATATTTTGTTAGATAACTCTAGAATTTTATCAATTCTTTTATCATCGATTTTATAGTGATTAAATACATCATGATATAAATCATCCAAGTTTAATATAAATCTTTTTACGTTATCTTCAGAATTATATTTTGATAAATCTTTTATTAAGCCATAAAGATTCATTTCAAAATACATTTTAGACATATTTTTCTCGCCAACAATTTTCTCTAAAATATCACACACATATTTAAATTCTTTATAATTTAATTCATTAACCCCAAATAATCTTTCGTTTAATAATTCGGTATATCCCTCATTTAAAGCTACGCCATGGAATATATATTTATCCTCATCTAAATATGAATAATCCGCAAAGCCAGATCGTTTATGTTCCCCAAAATCATATGAAGATGCCATATGTAAAAATTCATGACTCAATGTTCTTTTTTTTGCCTTTTCACCAAGTCCTATTATATTGTTAAGTATATCATATCTTCCGTTTCTATTAACATCATCAATTTTCTCAACACTTAAACTTTTAACATTATTAACCAAGCAATATAAATTAACATCAGGATATGTTCGAATAATTTTCTTATAATATTTTTTAAATAAAGTTGTATAATTTATTTTTTCTTTTTTAATCTTCTTGTATTTTAAACTATCTTTTATCTTAAAAAAATAATTTTTTCTTATAACTTTATATTTTTCTTTTAATTCATCTACATAATATATAATTCTATTTTTTATTATGTCACTTTTCTTCATATTATTATACCTCTTACTGATTAAACATATCTATTACTTCAGAAAGATGAGTTATTTCAGGATAATCACTACCTTCTAATTCTTTTACAAACTTAATTCCAATACCAAGCTTTTTCTGCCACTCTTTAATGTTACCGGAATAATCATCAATTAATATTGCCGCGGATGCATTAACGACCTCTGTTTTAGGTATTTCTTTTGGAACAGAAACAATCGTAACTTGTGGTAAGTTTTTGTGTAAATACTTTATCTTTTCCACCATTTCATTAGTTGAGTTAATATGTGTTAAGATGTACACGTTAAATTTTTTAGATGCACAGATCTTTTTTATTTCGTTTATACTATCATTAATCGGTTCTGTTTCTTCTATTAGTTTTTTCCAATCATGCTCTCTAAAAAAAGCCATTACTTTTTCTTGATCTTTTAAATCAATTCCTCTTTTATTTAACTCCTCATATGATTTCGTCATGGTATCTAATATTACACCATCAAAGTCTATGTATAATTGTTTCATCTTCTATCTCCTTCCACTTTGGTAATAATTTAAATTCTAGTACTTCTTTTCTTACCGGGTGATTAAAAGATAACTTATAAGCATAAAGTCTTATTTGTTCATTATTCTTGCTGCCATATAACTGATCACCATATAACGGATATCCTAAATATTTAAATTGTAATCTTATTTGGTGGTGACGACCCGTTATTAAGTTTATTTTAACAATGGTTTTATCCTTATAATACCCCACTACTTCAAAAGTAAGCTTTGATAATTTAGCTCCTTCAAAATGTTCATCCACGACTTTACTTTTACCCGTTTTAGAATCTTTATATAAATAATTTATTAATTCATCAGTTTTCTTTTTTAATATACCATCAAGTACCGCGACATAAGTTTTATTAAACTTATGATTTTTAATTTCCTCGTTTAGTCTTTTCGCGGCTTTAGAAGTTCTTGCAAAAACCATTATTCCACCAACTGGTCTATCAAGTCTATGAACAAGCCCTATGTATACGTTACCAGGCTTATTATATTTTTCTTTTACATATTCTTTTACAAGTGTTAACAAATCTTTATCTCCGGTAATATCACTTTGCGATAAAACGTTAGGTTTCTTTTCAACAACTATTATTTGGTTATCTTCATATAAAACGTTTAACTTATTCATCTTCCCATAAACCATAAATACCACATGGTAAAACAAGTGTGCTATCCGTCATCGGAAGCCCTACTTCACCTGATGATATTTTCCCTTTGAATCTTTTATTTATAGTTAAACTAAGAATGTTTTCAAGGACTTTAGATGACATTCCTGTTGTATATGAATTTATTAAAAAGAATAATGGATTATCACTTAACACTTCTTCACATAATTTTATTAAATCGTACAAGCTATCTTCAATGTTCCATACCTCACCATTTGCTCCCCTTCCATATGAAGGAGGATCCATAATAATAGCATCATACTTATTACCACGTCTTATTTCCCTTTTAACAAACTTTATAACGTCATCTACTATAAACCTAACGTATCTATCGGTTAAATTAGATGATTGAATATTTTCTTTTGCCCAGGATACCATTCCTTTTGATGAATCTACGTGAACAACGTCCGCTCCTGCATATGCGCACGCTACCGTTGCCCCACCAGTATACGCAAATAAGTTAAGAACTTTTATTTTTCTATTAGCATTTTTTATTTTATCAACCATAAAGTCCCAGTTAACCGCTTGTTCAGGAAATAAACCAGTATGTTTAAAACCCATTTGTTTAATGTTAAAAGTTAAGTTTTTATATTTTACTTGCCAAGCCTCTTTAATATCTTTTAGATTTTCCCAGTGACCTCCACCTTTATTGCTTCTAAGATACTTAGCATTGGCTTTCTTCCATAATTCTGGATGAGTTTTTTCTTTCCATACAATTTGTGGATCTGGTCTATCTAAAACATAATTTCCCCAACGTTCTAATTTTCTGCCATCAGCCATATCTAATATTTCATAGTCTTTCCAGTCATTTGCAATTCTCAAGATAACCACCTCTAAATTTAATTTTATCATTAATACTATTTTTTTTAAAGGCAAAAAATATCATGCCAACTTAAGTTGACATGATAAAATTAATTTAAAACTAAATACTAACACTACCACTTGAATGCTTTTTTATGTAACTATCTAATTCTTCTTTGTACGGCATTCCATCTTGAGCTCCTTTTTTTTGAATCTTCATACTGGATGCGTAACAAGCTCTTACAACTGCATCATAAAGTGAATAACCACTTGTTAAACAAGCAACTAAATTACCATTAAAAGTATCACCAGCACCGGTGGTATCTTCTATCTTTTCAGTGCTAAAAGCTGGAACATGTACAACTTCAAAACCATCATAATATATAACACCATCACTACCAAGTGTTACAATTAATTTATTTGGATATTTCTTGATACAAGAAATAATGTTATCCGTTGCAAATAAAGTTTCACATTCTTTTTTATTTGCGGTTATGTACGTAACCTTATCAATTAAACTTTTGTTTTCTTCATCTGTTACCTTTAACTTCTCTGGCCTGCAAGGTGTTAAAACAAGAGGAATATTATTTTCATAACAAAAATTAATCAAATAAATGGAAACCTCTTTTGGAACTTTTAACTGAGCAACAACCATCTTTGAATTCAAAATTACATCTTTATACCCGTCAATCATATCTTTTGTAAAACTATTTATTGCGCCAGAAAAACGAGCTATATCATTATCCTTATTTTTTTCATCAATTACAATCTTTGCATAGTCATTCCGTAATTCTTCAACAACCTCAACATTATTAGTTAAAACACCATTATAGACAAGGTTTTCTATTATTTTATCTCCTATGTCGTCCTTTCCTATCCTTGATATCATGGTTACTTTAGCACCCGCTCTTGAAGCAGCAACCGCCTGATTTGCACCTTTACCACCAGGTACTATAAGAGATGGTGAGGAAGGAACATTACCATTTTCATCTTTATAATAAAATAAGTCTAAAGAACAACCACCAAACACACATATATCATACATCATAAAACACCTTCTTTTGCATACTCATTCATGTTCTCACATATTAAGTTATCACAATACTTTTTAGCCTTATCATAGTCTTTTTTACTTCTTATGGTCCAACCTAAAACAAGCTTACTTTTTCTTTTGTTTTTAACATAATTATTTGGTAAAGCATTAATATCATAAGATATAAAATCAGTTCTTAAAAAGATATCCGCAAACAAGCTTCTAGCTAAATTTTTCCTTAAGTTATTTACGTTTTTATCATGTTTAAAATCACTGGATAATAACCCTCTTATATAATTATTTTTCTTCTTTTTAAACCATAAAACAGATACTGGATTAAAACTTTGAATTGCAAATAAACCATTATAATTATCTAAAAGACTTGAGAGTTTACTTTCTAACTTACCATTAAAATTACCCGTCTTAGTTTCTATTAATAATCCAACCTTTCCATCTACTAACCTTAACACTTCTTCAAATAAAGGTATTTTGTATTTGGTATCAAACAAATTATACTTTAATAATTCATCATAAGTACAATCTTCTATTATTTTATTAACACCACACACCCTTTTTAAATTATCATCATGAAACACTACTAATTTATTATCCTTAGTTAGATGAACATCTAATTCTATTGTGTAATTATACCTAATCGCTTTTTTAAAAGCAGGAATACTATTTTCGGGTATTTTATTTTTCATATTATGATAACCACGATGTGCAATTAAGTTATCTTTTAAAAAGGTTAAGTCTTTCATTTTATTAACCATTACTATCTTATTAAATCATGCCACTGTTTTTCCTTAAATCCAACGTAAACCTTATCATCAGTAACAAGAATAGGTCTTTTAACAAGCATACCATTTGAAGAAAGTACGTTTAACTTTTCGTCATAAGACATATTAGGAAGCTTATCTTTTAATCCTAATTCTTTATACACTAAACCACTCGTATTAAAAAATGATTTTATATCCATACCAGATAGTTTAACAAATCTATCTAGTTCCTCTTTGTTAGGATTATTTAGTTTTATATCTCTTAACTCATACTTAATATTGTTACTTTCAAGAAACTTTTTTGCTTTTTTACAAGTAGAGCACGTCGGATAGCATAAAAATACATTCATTATTTTACCTCCTTAAATAACATTTCGAACTCTGTTGGTACTTTACTATTAAATTCCATTTTCTGTTTTGTTTTAGGATTTATTATAACAAGACTTTCAGCATGAAGCATAAGTCTTTTTGCACGATCTTTTTTATCACCATATTTTTTATCACCTAGGATTGGACGTCCAATGTCTCTCATGTGAACCCTTATCTGGTTTTTTCTTCCGGTTTTAATTTCAATTGCAAGCATTGAGTACTCATTATTCTCTTTTATTACTTTGTAATTAGTAATTGCTAACTTCCCGTTTTTCTTATCATTGGTAGAATACACCATTAAGTTTTTTGTTTCTTTTAAATATGATCTAATACTTGCTACTTTCTTTTTTAAAACACCTTCTACCACCGCTATATAACCTCTTTTTATAACCAAGTTATCCCAATTATTTTGATACATATACTTAACCTTTTGGTCTTTAGCAAATAAAACAATACCAGAAGTATCCTTATCAAGCCGGTTAATAATAAACACCTTCAACTTAGGATTACTTTTTTTTACATAATCTGATACTTCATGAAACAAGGTCTTTTCTTTTTCTTTAGGCGTTGATACCGTTAATAACCCAGTTGGTTTATTAACCACTAGAATCTCTTTATCCTCGTATATTATGTCTAACTTTCTTTTCTTTTTCATAAGATACCTCATAACTAATTATAACATAAAAAGAAGTTATTAAACTTCTTTTAAAAATATAAATATAACAATTATAACTAATAATAGTATTGATATTCCAAGTAACACAAATAAAATCTTAGTGGTTTTATCCAACTTTGACTTTAACTGAATCACCGACAAATCCAAGTATTCAGTACGTTGCAATAATTCTTCGTTTTTCTTATTAATCTCATCTAAGTTTAAAATTTCCGTTTTGTCAGTTACCTTCTTATTCATAATTTATACTCCTATCATAATTAAAATAATAACATGATAAGAGCTTTTTTACAAGAAAAAAAGAACCTTTAACTGGTTCTTTTAAAATATTAATAATTTTGAGATCTTAATTCAAAATAGCTTTGAGGATGAGAGCATACTGGACATACTTTTGGAGCTTCTTTACCAGTATAAACATATCCACAGTTTCTACAAATCCATACTGTTTCCTCACCCTTTTTGAATACTAAATCATTATTAACATTACCAAGTAATGTCATGTAGCGATCTTCATGGTTCTTTTCAATTTTTGCAACTTCTTCAAAAAGATAAGCAATATGGTCAAATCCTTCTTCTTTAGCTGTTTTAGCAAACTCAGTATACATTTCTGTCCACTCATAGTTTTCACCTTCAGCAGCAGCTTTTAAGTTTTCAGAAGTAGTTCCAATTTCACCACCATTAAGTAGTTTAAACCACATCTTAGCATGTTCTTTTTCGTTGTTTGCGGTTTCTTCAAAAATACTTGCTATTTGTTCATAGCCTTCTTTTTTTGCTTTACTTGCAAAGTAAGTATACTTGTTTCTAGCTTGGCTTTCCCCAGCAAAAGCAGTCATTAAATTTTCATATGTCTTTGATTCTTTTAGTTCCATAATCAACAATTCCTTCCTTTCATACAATCATTACATATTCCATTTATATTAAAATTACAATCTGTAATTTTAAAACCCGTCTGATTTTCAACTTCTTTTACTTCATTACCATTTAGTAACAAATCAACATCACGTACTTTCCCACAGCATTCACATATAATATGATTATGATTTGTTAACGTCTTATCAAATCTATCATTACCATCTTTCATAAGTACTTTTCTAATCTTTCCTTCATCCACAAGCGTATTCAAATTTCTATATACGGTACCTAAACTTATGTTAGGTATTTTTTTCTTTACCATGTTATAAATTTCTTTTGCATCAGGATGATTACATGATGAAAGTACAACGTTTAAAATTTCATCTCTTTGTCTTGAATATCTCATTTTGTTCTCCTAAATAGTAATGATTACTATTTAATTATAATTTAAAGCAAAACAAATGTCAATATTATTTTGCCTCTTTTTTACTAAGTCTCCAATTAACATAATCTCTTAATAAACTATATAAAATTGATGATGTTGGTATACTTATAATCATTCCTAAAAAGCCATAAACACTTCCTCCGATTAAGGCTGCAACAAGTGTCCATAACGCTGGTAATCCTACTGATTTACCAACTATTCTTGGGTAAGTAAAGTTCTCATCAATTTGTTGTAATACAAAGAATATTACTACGTACCAAGCCGCCATAATAGGACTAGTTACCGCGATTAATAAGACTCCAACAACAAGCGCAATGAAAGCGCCTATATATGGTACTAATGCGGTTACGGCAAACACAACGGAAATAATTAAAGCGTATGGATATTTAAATATACTAAGTACAATAAATAATAACGTTGCTATTAAAGCAGCATCCAAACATTGACCGCTAATAAAATTAGTGAACGTTGTATTACTTAGTTTTACTATTTTAACAGCCTTTTTAGTTACGCTTTCACCAAATAAGGCCGTAATTAATTTCTTTATCTGTCTAACTAGGTTTTCTTTATCAAGTAATATATATATCGACAATATAAAACCAAAGAAGAAAGTAACCAATCTAGATATCAAAGTACCTAAAAAACCAACTATCATTGAAACTATGTTACCAGCAGAAGCAACAGATGTGCTAACAACACTTTTTATATCTATTTGGTTTAGATATTTTTCCATACTAGGGTATAAATCCTCTAGTTTAGCCATTAAATCATTCACCCAATCAAGGCTGGTCGGTAACGATTTACTAATGGTGCTTACGGCCTGAATAAGTTCTGGTATAACCAAAAACATTATTAAACCAAGAATTCCAAATATTAAAACCAAAGAAATAATAAGTGAAATAATTCTAATTAATTTCTTTTTCTTTCTTTTTTCTATTTTAAAAATCTTTCTTTCTATCTGTTTCATCGGTACGTTAATTATAAAAGCTATTGCCCCACCAACAATAACGGGCATTAATAATTTAAAGATAAAACTAATTAAATCTAAGAAAATTTTATAATTAAACACCACCCATAAAACAACTCCAAATATAATAATTAACTCAACTATTTGTCTTTTTGTTTTTTTTACCATACTTACGATACCTACTTTCTAATATTATTATAACATGTTTTTCTTTTTTAGTATAAGTGCAATAATAATTGATAAAACGAAAGAAAAAACAATTATTAAAATAAAACTTACACTAGAAGATCCAATTTTACCCAAAGGAACGTTCATACCGATAAAAGATGCTACCATGGTTGGAATTGAAAACACAATGGTAATACCCGCTAAAAACTTCATTACGTCATTCAAATTATTTGAAATTATAGTTGCGTACGTATCAGTCATACTAGTTAATATTTCACGGTATATATTAGCCATCTCTATGGCTTGTTTATTTTCTATCATCGCATCTTCCATAAGGTCAGTATCATCCTCATAAAGTGGTAACACGTTACCTTTTGATAACTTTTCCAAAACAACGTCATTAGCTTTTAACGAAGTCGAAAAATAAACAAGTGTCTTTTCAATGTTAAGTAAGTCTATAAGTTCTTTATTATTAGTTGATTTATACAAGGTTTTTTCTTTTTTGTTAATGTAATTATTAATTGAGGTAAGCTCCTTTTGATATATTCCCGCAACCCTAAGTAATATTTGAATAACAAACTTAGTCTTTTTTTTAATGTCAAAGTTCTTTACTCTATTATTTTTAAAATCATTTAGTAATGCCTGCTTTTTTAGTGAGATGGTTATAAAATAACCATCATTATTAATTATTATGCCTAATGGGTCAGTATTATATTTGTGTTTGTACCTTGTATCTGTAATATATGGAGTATCAACAACTATTAACGTTGCGTTATCCCCCTCTTCTATACGTGGTAGTTCTTCATCATCTAATAGCTTGGTTAATAAATCTAAATCCGTATTAGTTTTATTTGATACGTCTTCCAACTCTTCATAACTTGGATTAACCACGTCTATCCAGCATCCTGGTTGTAACTCTTTTAACTCTATAAAATCCCTGTTACTATCAGTTGTATATATATTTATCACACTATCACTCCTATCTTTTACATCATCTTAACGGATGTTTATAACTACAAGTCTTTGATATAACCTTATATTTATTTTCTAGCTTTTGCCTAAATTTTCTTCTTTCTTCAAGCGGCATATTATATATCTTATCAGCTATATCCATATGTAAAATACCAAATAAATGGTCGTACTCATGAGAAAACACCGTGGCTTTAAACCCTTCAAACTCTTCTTCTTTTATATTAAAGTCTTCATCGTAATATATTACTTTTATATAGTATGGTCTTTTAACCCGTCCCATGTTATCCATGCAACTTGCACAATTTTCCCAATAATACGTTTCTCCTTTTTCTTCCACTATCTTAGGATTTATCATAACTATTTTTTTATCCTCAAAATCTTTTTCTTTTGCAACATCATATTCTTCTGTTTTCATTATGTAAATAATCTTCTTGGGAATACCAATTTGAATGGAAGCGAGAGCTATCATGTTACCATCTTCTCTACAATAGTTAGCCACCACATCTATATCGTGTTTTAATTCAGGATCTTTCTTTTTTACGTCTTTTGACCGTTGCCTTAAATAAGCCTCATCCTTTTCAATGGTTCTTAACCTATATTTTTCCATGGTATTATCTCCTATATATCATATTCATAAACACTAGCATTTTCTGGTTTAAACGAATAAAAATCAGTTTTATCATCGTATCCTACGATGATAAAATGCAAGGCTCTTAAAACGGCTGAATGAGTAACTACTAACACCGTCTTATTAGAATGTTTACTTTTTAATTTGTTAAAAAATTCATCAGTTCTTTCTAAAATCTCTTTTACCGGTTCTACACCATTAAAGTTAGAGTTTTTATTTAAATCCCAAAAATTAAGCTTCAAATACTCTTTATGATCTTTACCCTCATAATTTCCCATGTTTCTTTCAATTAAAAGATTATCAAATAACATCGGGCACGTATTGTTAGTTATTATTTCCGCCGTTTGAACCGCTCTTTTTAAAGGTGAAGTAATGCATAAATCAAATCTTACACCAGATAATTTTTCCTTTAAGTCCAACGCTTGTTTAATACCATTTTCATTTAATGAGATATCTGACATGCCTTGAACTAAACCCTTATCATTCCAATCGGTTTTAGCGTGTCTTACCAGTATTAATTTCATATGTTTCACCACCCGTCGTTACATTTTACATTACTAATTTTATTATAACGCAAA
>CALVIH010000011.1 GCA_944329445.1 uncultured Bacilli bacterium
GATAAAAAAAGGAGTAAGAAGATGGGAGTAATAAAAAACGAGGTAGGAAGACCAAGTAAGAAAACAAAAATAATAAGGGGAATACTAAAGTTAATAGGTATATTAATAATCATCGTGGCAGCTTTTTATGTAGGATACGTTATTAATGATAACCAGGATAACAAAGTTAGTCAGAAGGATGATAAAAAAACCACTACAACGCCTGTTTCAACGGAAAACAATCTTAAGTTTGATGAGAATCAAGTTACCACTAAAAGCATAGATGATGATGGCTTTTTAGAAAACGCTATTGAGGTTTATGTGTATGGTAATAAAATTGATTACGAGTATGAAACCGATAAAGTCATTAGTATAACGCCAATAGAAGATGTTGCGGTTATTGAATTAAGCGGTTTGGATTTTAATTATTTATTATTAGTAAATCAAGATGGAAAAGTAATTTATGATTTTGAAAGATCTAATGACTATTATTATTGTTCGGATTCCGTTTATTCTAGTGAATGCTATAAATACGAGGTTAATGGTAACACGGTTAAATTTATGGTCGCTGATTTAGGCCAGGACTCATACACGGCCTGTGTTACGAATTATGATAAAGATGTTTTAATTGAATATGAAATAACTTATAAAAACGGTGAATTATCTTCTCCTAAAAAAATATCATCCATAACGGGAGAGGAGTACGTAGAAAAACATAACATAGATTGCTCAAAATAAAATAGTTGGAATTTATCCAACTATTTATTTTCTTTGAAACTATCACAGATGGTTTCTTTTTTCTTTGCGTTGCAACCATTACAAGTTGCACTTACCTTTATTTCATTTAAAGTACAATAATTATCAGAAGAGTTATTATACTTGCATGATTCAACGTCACATTTTATTGATTTATTATTATCGTTCATTATTCTACCTCCATAAATATTATTTACATTATTAAAAATATTATTCACATATCAAAAAATGTAAAGCTAACATTAAATTAAACTTTTTATCTAACACATATTTACTTAAATTTATTAACCTTTATTTATATACATGGTATAATTATTATTAGTTAAGGAGTATTTAGATGAATAGTATTTATAATTATACAAGGGAATGTTTAGAAGATTTTTTTAAAGAAATTGGCGAATCTAAGTTTAGAGCGTTACAAGTTTTTGATTGGTTATATATTAAACGTGTTAAATCATTTGACGAAATGACTAATTTAAAAAAAGATTTGACAAAGTATTTAAAAAAGACTTTTAGTATGGAAAAACTTAAGTTGGTAAAAAAGCAAAGTGATGTTGACGTTAAAAAGTATTTGTTTGAACTATTTGATGGTAACAAAATAGAAGCGGTTTTAATGCATCATGATTATGGAAATAGTTTGTGTGTATCAACACAGGTTGGGTGCAACATGGGATGTCGTTTTTGCGAAAGTGGAAGATTAAAGAAATTAAGAAACTTAAGTGCTTTTGAGCTTGTTTTGCAAGTACTTGCGGTGGAAGAAGACATAAAAGATCGTGTTAGTCACGTTGTGTTAATGGGAATTGGCGAACCGTTTGACAACTATGATAACGTAATGAAATTTATTAATATAATAAACGATCCTAAAGGAATTAATATTGGAATAAGACATATTACTGTTTCTACGTGTGGGATAGTTCCTAAAATAAAAAAATTCATCGGTGAAAAAACAGGGGTAAATCTCGCAATAAGTCTTCATGCTCCAACGGATGAAATAAGAAACAAAATAATGCCTATTAATAAAGTATATAAAATAGAAGATATTATCTCGGCGGTAAAGGATTACATTAAAGCGACAAATAGAAGGGTTACCTTTGAATATATTTTATTAAAGGATATAAATGATACCGATGAATGTGCACGTAAACTAGCTAATCTTCTTAAAGGTATAAACTGCTACGTGAATTTAATTCCATACAACGAAACATCACACATAGAGTATAAGACAAGCCCTAAAGTGACAATTAATAGATTTTATGATATATTAAAAGAAAGTAACATAAACGTAACGATAAGAAGGGAATTTGGTTCTAAGGTTTCTGCTGCTTGTGGACAGCTTAGAAGTGAACAAATTGACTTGAAAGGAACAATAAAATGAAAGCATATTACATATCAGATACTGGTAAGGTAAGAACCCATAACGAAGATTCGGTAATGGCTGTTAAAAACCTATCCGGAGAACATTTGTTGGTTGTGGCAGACGGAATGGGAGGACATAAAGCCGGAGAAGTAGCTTCGTCAATCGTTGTTAATGGGCTTACCGATAAGTTTAAAACAATGGAAACAATTGGTGAAAAACAAGACGCGGTCAATTGGATTAGAGAAAACGTAAACGAACTTAATGATGCAATTTTTAAATATACTGATGAGTTCCCAGAGAGTAAGGGAATGGGTACCACGCTTGTTCTTGCAATAGTTACGAAGGAATATATATTGTTTGGTAACGTTGGTGATTCATCTGGTTTTGTTATTAAAAAAGGAAAATTATACAAGGTAACTAAAGACCATACGTTGGTAAACTTACTTGTTGAAACTGGAGAACTTACCAAGGAAGAGGCCGAAAATCATCCAAGAAAAAACGTTTTAATGCGGGCTTTAGGTGCGAACAATCCAGTTGATGTTGATATTTTTGACGTTGATGTAACTTGTGATGGTTTACTATTATGTAGTGATGGTTTAACTAATATGTTAACGGTTAACCAAATAGAAAAAGTTTTAAATAGCGATTTATCGTTAGAAGAAAAAATTGTTAAGTTAATTAGAAAGAGTAATTTAAGGGGTGGAACCGATAATGTATCCATCGCGTATTTAGAAAAGGAAAGTGGTGAATAAGCATGATCGCAAAGGGACAACTTATAAACGATCGTTACGAGATAGAAAAATTAATTGGTGAAGGTGGTATGGCTAACGTTTATTTAGCCAGGGACACCATATTAGATAGAAAGGTTGCCGTTAAGGTATTAAGGGGCGATTTAGCGGGCGATGAAAAATTTGTAAGAAGGTTTCAAAGGGAAGCGCTATCTGCTTCTTCACTATCTCATCCTAACATTGTTGAAATATATGACGTGGGAGAAGACGAAGGAAACTTTTACATTGTAATGGAGTTTATTGAAGGAAAAACTTTAAAACAACTAATAAAAAAACGTGGCGTGCTATCTCTTCCAGAAACAATGGACATCATGCTTCAACTTTTAGACGCGTTAGCAAGTGCGCACGACTCTTACATAATACATAGGGATATAAAGCCACAAAACATAATGATTAAGGAAAGCGGATTAGTTAAAATAACGGATTTTGGTATTGCAATGGCACTTAATAGTGCGCAATTAACCCAGACAAACTCCGTTATGGGATCGGTACACTACTTACCTCCAGAGCAAGCAAGTGGTAAGGGATCTACCATTAGAAGTGATATTTATTCTCTTGGTATTTTAATGTTTGAAATGTTAACTGGAAAAGTTCCGTTTAGGGGGGACAGTGCCGTTGAAATAGCTTTGAAACATATGAAAGAACCACTTCCAAGTGTAAGAGAAATAAATCCGGTTGTACCTCAATCAGTTGAAAACATTATTTTAAAAGCAGCGGCTAAAAATCCTAAAAATAGGTATAAAGACGTAAGGGAAATGGCGGATGACATTAGGACTTGCCTTGACGAGTCGCGAGAAAACGAAGAAAGAATAGTATTTAAATATCCGGAAACAGATTTTTCTGATACCAAGGCCGTTAACCTTAAAGAAACGAAAAAAGAAAAGGCCGAAGATAAACCGGTTGTTAAGCAGATTACCGAAGATGACAAAGTAGAAAAAAGTAATAAGAAAAAAACAATTATATTGGCATCGATAATCTCAGTTGCTGTTTTAGCGTTTGTGCTCGTTGTTATTGTTTTACCAAAGGTAACCGCATCGAAGGATGTTAAAATTCCAGATGTTTACGGAATGGAAATATCCAAGGCGGAGGACATGCTTAAAGAAAGTGGATTCAAAATAGATTCAAAGAAAAAAGCAAGTGATGACGTCGATGAGAACTTAGTAATCGAAACGGAGCCTGCTAAGAACAGGTATGCTAAAAAAGGAACTACCATAACCATATATTATTCATCTGGTTCTGAAAAGACTGAAATTGAAGATTATACTGGTCAGAATGCATATGAAGTAAAAGCTAAATTAGAGCTATTAGGACTTACTGTTACGATAGAAGAAAAGGAAGTAGAAAATAGTTCTGATTATAAAGATAAGGAGCAACTAATAATAGATCAAAGTGTTAAAGCTGGTGATAAATTAGCATCAGGAGAAAGTATTATTTTATACATACCTAAAATATTAACGGTTTATCCAGACATGGTAACGGATGGTTGGACGTTAGAAAGAGCAACTGAGTTTTGTGAAAAATACGGGCTTACAATAAAGGTTACTTATCAAGAAACTAATGATGTGGAGGAAGGTATCGTTCTTGCGCAATCGCCAAAGGCAGGAGAAGAGGTTTTTGAAAATGAAACATTTAAGGTCGTAATTTCTAAAAGGCAAGAAACAACCACTACACAACCTGCCACTACTACTGGCCCTCAAGGAGAATAAATGAAGGGTAGAGTAATTAAATTAATAAGTAATAAATGGACCGTTGAACATAACGGAAAGTATTATGAGTGTTCGTCCGTTGGTAAATTTAGATACCATAAAACATCACCAATAGTTGGTGACATAGTAGAATTTGATGGTGATAACAACGTTATAACAAAAATATTACCCAGAGAAAATGAACTTATAAGGCCTCCAATTGCAAACGTTGATCAAGCTTTAATATTAGTTAGTTGTCGTGAACCTAATTTTTCTAGTAATTTGCTAGATAAAATGTTAGTCGTAATCGAGTATAACAACATAAAACCAATAATCTGTTTTACTAAGTATGATTTACTTGAAGATACGAGTGAGATTGATGAGATAATTTCTTATTACAAAAAGATTGGCTATGAGGTATATATTAATAGTTCCTTAGCGGACATAACGAACGTTTTAAAGGGTAAACTAAGTGTTTTAACCGGACAAACGGGAGTTGGTAAGTCATCTTTATTAAATCATCTAAAAACGGATCTTAACCTTGCTACCGGGGAAATATCCAAGGCATTAGGAAGAGGAAGACATACTACGAGACACGTAGAATTACTTGAGGTTGCCCAAGGCTTAGTCGCGGATACTCCAGGTTTTTCACAACTTGATTTCGTTGGAATGGATAAAAATGACATAAAAGATAATTTCATAGAGTTTTATGCTAACCAAGATAAATGTAAGTATAAAGATTGTATGCATATAAAAGAAGATGGATGTTATATAAAAGAGTTGGTAAAAGAAGGTAAAGTAAGAAGTACAAGGTATGATAATTATAAAAAGTTTATTGAAAGTATAATTGATAAGAAGAGGTAGAAAATGAAGGTATCGGTATCAGTTTTAAAAGAATATGATAGGTTAATAAAAGCAGTAAAAAAAGTTAATGAATCAAGTGCTGATTTCCTGCACGTTGATGTAATGGATGGTAAGTTTGTTGACAATGAGAAATTTCCGTTAGAGGTTGTTCGTGATGTTAAACAAATATCTGAAAAACCACTTGATGTTCATTTGATGGTGGAAAGTCATGACTTGATAAAAGAGTATGCAAAATTAATGCCTGAGTACTTAACGTTTCACGTTGAGGTAATAGACGATTATACGCTAATTGATTACGTTAAATCACTTGGGATTAAGGTAGGTCTTGCAATAAATCCTGAAACCGACATAAAACGTCTAATGCCATACGTAGATGACGTTGATTTGGTGCTGTTTATGAGTGTTACACCGGGCGCTGGTGGTCAAGAATTTAAGGAAGAAGTCGTTGATAAGATAAAAGCGTTTAAAAAGGTAGCCCCTTCTGATCTTATCATTAGCGTTGATGGTGGTGTTAATCAAAAAACGGTAGGATTATGTAAGTACGCTGGTTGTGACATGGTTGTTGCAGGTTCTTATATAACCAATAAAGAAAACTATGAAGAGGCTATTAAACAACTAAGATGAAAAATAAGGTAGACACACTAAATGAAATAATAAAAAATTCTAAAAACATTGTGTTTTTTGGAGGAGCTGGCGTATCAACGGAAAGTAATATTCCGGATTTTAGAAGTAAAGATGGATTATATAATAGTAACATAAGTGAAGATCCAGAGTATTTATTAAGTCATGAGTGTTTTGTAAATGAGCCAGAAAAATTCTTTGATTTTTATTTTAATAAAATGATTTATGATGATGCAAAACCAAACGAGTGTCATAAAAAGCTAAAAAGGCTAGAGGAAAAAGGAAAGCTAAGCGCGGTTATAACTCAAAACATAGACGGTCTTCATCAACGAGCGGGATCTAAAAAAGTGTTAGAACTACATGGAAACGTTAATTATTTAACTTGTTTCAAATGTGGTAAAAAATATAATTTAAAAGATATTAAAAGGAAAGGTATTCCAAAGTGTTCATGTGGTGGCACTTTAAAACCAGACGTCGTTTTATATGGGGAACCATTAGACGATATCGTCGTTAAAGATGCGATTAAAGAAATAGAAAACGCTGATACCTTAATAGTTGGAGGAACATCACTTGTTGTTTATCCAGCAGCCGGATTTATTAAACTCTTTAAAGGAAAAAATTTAGTAATAATAAATAAAGATAAAACATATGCCGATAAATTCGCAACACTTGTTATAAATGATTCCATTGCGAAAATTTTTAAACAAATAGATGAATAAAGTAAAAGCACAAGTTGACATACTGGTGCTTTTTTGATATCATAGCGAGCATTGAAAAGGGGAAAAACAAAATGACAAACGAAGAAATTCAAAGAATCGTGAAGATGATTAGTTTTATTATTGCTGTTGGTTTTAGTACAACGTTTTCAGGAACCTTATCTTATATAATTAATAAACTTCCCGTAATAAAAAAACATAATCAACATTGGATGCGTGTTAATAATAATGAAGTTAAGTACGAAAAGCAAATAGAAAACTATAATAGGGAAATGTTTGCGTATTGTGATGAAATTAAAAAATTAAATTTATCGGATCTTGAGTTGTTTATAAAGTTATTTGATGATTTATGGAAGCGAATAGATGGTTATAGTCGTGTGGCTGATGATGTTTGTGGGTTAGAAAGATTGTATTTAAAAGAAGAAAACAAGGGTAGTTGTAGACATTTTTCTGATGATATGATTGCAAAGTTAAATTATATAAACCCTAAATACCATGCAAGAAAGATAATTGTTTACGTATCAGATACTTTGGATGATACATATAATTTACCAATAAAACGTACCATATTGCCAAGTAATCCTAATTTTAGTAAAGAATTATTTGAAGGTTTTAAAAAACATATGATTAATGAGTTTGGAATTGATTATTTTAATGAAAAGATGAAAGATGAATCAATTTTAAAACCCATAGAAGAAAGTTTAGATGAGCAACCTGTAAAGGAAGATGGAAACCATATTGTGTGTGCCGTTGATATACCTGATAAAAATATTACCCTTATGCTTGATCCGACAAACTCTGTTATAGGATATTTTAAAGGTAAAAAAATAATAACTTTTGGTGGTAATAAAACGGGTTATAAATATGTTAAAAGAAGAAACTATATAGAAAATAAGACCAGTACGTTTGTAAGACATGAACTTAAATCAGGATTAAATAATTTTGTTCCATATAAAATAATCAATCGGTTATATGGTGAAGAATCTCAGGAAGAAGCTTATGAAAAAATTTTGTACGTTGATCAAGAATACGCGTTAAACCGTCAAAAAGGCTTATAAAATAAACATAAAAGGCTTTACAAAGTATAAAATATATTGTATACTATAAAAGTAATTTTGATATGAAGGAAAGAAGATTGTATTTATCTCACCCGATTGCAAGTAAGTAATGGGTTAAACGCCAACTTTGAATAACATAAATTATTTTGCGTTTTTTAAGGTGAATACTAATCTTGTATTCACTTTTTTAATGGAGGTGCTTTAATATAGCAAAAGAAAAAGAAATGCCAATTAATGAACAAATAAGAGCAAACCAAATGCTTGTAATTGGCCCAAATGGTGAACAACTTGGTATTAAATCTAAGGATGAGGCATTAACGCTTGCTTCATATGCTGGTTTTGACCTTGTATTAATTAACGATAAAGGGGAAAATCCGGTTTGTAAATTAATGGATTATAGTAAGTTTAAGTATGAGAAGAAGAAAAAATTAAAAGAATCTCAGAAAAGACAGAAAGAAAACAATGCCGAAATGAAAGAATACCGTTTGTCGCCAAACATAGACGTACATGACTTTAATACCAAACTAAATAATGCAAGAAAGTATTTAGAAAAGGGTCATAAAATCAAATTATCCATACGTTTTAGAGGACGTGAAATGCAGTTTACTGATAAAGGTAAAGAAGTATTATTAAGGTTTGCTGACGAATTAAAAGAAATCGGTACAATTGAAAGCGCACCAACGTTAGATGGAAGAAACATGATGGCTATGCTTAGCCCAATTAAGAAATAGGAGGATTAAATTATGGCAAAGAAAACACAAAAGACTCATAAGGGTACAAAAAAGGTTTTAAACGTAAGACAAAGTGGTAGTATTACCGTAGGTCACCCAGGACACAGACATAACACTGGTAGTAAAAACGCTGCTTTTAACAGAAACAAAAGATCTAAATCATCTTTAAGTAAAGCAGATGCTAACAGATTAAAAAGAATCGTTGACACTTTATAGGATAAGAATTAAGGAGGAATAAATAATGGCAAGAGTAAAAAATGGTGCTGTAACAAAAGCACGTCGTAAGAAGATATTAAAAGAAGCTAAAGGATACTTTGGTAGTAAACATAGATTGTTTAAGACTGCAAAAGAACAAGTTATGCATTCATATGTCTATGCATATAGAGATAGAAGGCAAAAGAAAAGAGAATTTAGAAAGTTATGGATTGTTCGTATTAACGCTGCATGCCGTGAAAATGAAATTAGTTATTCAAGATTTATAAATGGTCTATCAAAAGCAGGTGTAACCGTTAACCGTAAGATGCTTGCAGAAATTGCTATTGATCAACCAAAAACATTTACTGATTTAGTAGAAATTGCAAAAGATGCATTAAATGGTAAGATGCCTAAAGAAGCAAAGGCATCAGCACCTAAAAAAGAGGTAAAAGAAGAAGTTAAAAAAGCTCCAGTAAAAAAAGAAGCTTCAAAGAAAGAAGAAAAACAAGATATATCAAAATTAACCGTAGCAGAACTTAAGAAAATGGCAAAGGAAAAGGGTATTGAAGGATACACTTCAATGAAGAAAGCTGAATTATTAGAGAAACTAGCATAGTTTCTTTTTTTGTTGTATAATCTTTTTAGGTGATATACATGAATACTTATTTAATATACGGAAATGATTATGGTTTAATAAAAAGAGAAATAGATAAGATTACGGAAAATATACGTGACGTTGTTAAGTATGATTTATCAGCCTATAAAATAGATGAATTATTAGATGATGCTTCTTGTATTTCTCTTTTTGGCGATAAGAAGGTTTTAATTGGAGAAAACGCACTTTTTTTAACCGCAACACCAGGTAATGTAAATCATGATTTGGATTATTTTTCTAGGTATTTGATGAGCGAGAAACATGATAATATAGTTATAATTACGGTTATAGCAGATAAGCTTGACGAAAGAAAAAAAATAGTAAAAACATTAAAAGAAAATTCAAAGGTAATACATAAGGAAGTTATTGATCAAAAAGATTTCCCACGTTTTGTCATAAATGAATTTAAAAGTGATGGGTATGACATTGATTATAAGACGGCTAATTATTTTGTAGAATACGTTGGTAAAAACATTGATGTATTACTAAGCGAAATAAAAAAAATGATGATTTATAAAGGTGGCGATAAGAAAATAACCATAAGTGACATTGATGATATTAGTAGCAAAGGGTTCAATGATAATGTTTTTGATTTATCTGATGCAATTATGAAAAAAGATTTTAATAAGATGTTTTCTTGCTATAAAGATTTAATTGTTTTAAAAGAAGAGCCAATAAAGATAATAGCGATGCTTGGTAACCAATTTACGTTGGTGTACCAATGTAAATTACTTTCAAAACAAGGTTTTATGGGTAAGGACATCGCTGGTATTTTAAAAGTTCATCCGTTTAGGGTTAAGCTTGCACTGGAAACTGATTACATGATTTATGAGTTAGAAGATATATTAAAAAAACTTCATGATTTGGATTATAAAATTAAGAGTGGTAAAGAAGATAAAAACATTGGCTTAGAGAGTTTTCTATTACATCTTTAAGTTGATGTTTTCTTTTATTTATGTTACTATTAATATGTATTATAGGAGGGTGCTATGGATAACTTAACAGATGAGGAAAAGAAGAGTTTAATAATAAAAATAGTGGTTAGTGTTGTACTTCTTATTGCAATGATAATAATCGGATTAGTATTAACTTTTGGTGGTTCTATTTCCAATAGACTAAGAGGAGACGTAACTGGTGCAGAAGTTGATGCTAAAGCTTCTGCTACCTGTGATAATTTGATACAAGAGAATTATGGAACTATTGAACTTAGAGGAAATATGGATATAGTTTTATCAATGCTGCCAATAACCCTTGAATTTGTTGATAAAGAAACTAATACTGCTTATAAAAAAGTTTTAACTTTGGATGAATATGATTCTACGTATGAATATTACACCTTTAAAATTCCAGTTGGTACGTATGATATTAAAATAACTAAACCAGGATATTTATATGTTTTTTATGAAGATCAGAGTATCGTTAATAGTAGAACTATTTCTTTTTATATTTCAAATCTGATACCTGGTGATATAAATGGTGACGGATACATAAATGACGAGGATTTAAACGATTTTGATTCATATAGAAATAAAACTTGTTCTTCTTTAAGCGGAGACGAAGCGTTGATATGTGATGCCGTTGATATGAACGACGATGGCGTGGTTAACCAAGAAGACTATACCTTACTAGAGCAAAACGTAGGAAGGGTTTATGCATGGTATAAAAATGGGTCTTTATATACCGGACAGTATATAATAGATCAAGATGATTTTGAACTAACATATGGTCAAACAATGCAGTTAACTTATCATAAAACAGATTATTTTAATCAAAGTTATACTTCTAACTGGAGGTCTAGTAACACTAGGGTAGCAACGGTAGAGAATGGAGTAGTAACACCGGTATCTGTTGGTACCGCTGAGATTAGCTTTGGTAATTCAGAGCCTGTTACCGTAACGGTTTCAGAAAAAGGAAGTATCATATTAGAAGAATCTGACATTACGATGGACGGAATTACTGAAAAACAAATTAAATATTCTTATTCAGATGATAATACTTTTAATGGTGCTAAGCCAACGTTTACAAGCTCTAACACAAGTATCATTACCGTTGATGAAAATGGTGTTATTAAGTCACTAAAGAAAGGTACTGCTAAGGTTACCGTAAAGGCAGGATTTAATACTACTGCAACGGTAAACGTAACGGTTAATGACGTTGAAGCAGAAGATTTTACAATTAATGAAAAAAGTATTGTATTTAATGGTTATGAAAAAAAACAAATAGATATAACTCCAATTCCTTCTAACGCAACAATATACAAATATAGTTATGAGGTGGTTGACGACGAATATGCATCCGTTACAACCGATGGTGTAGTAACTTCTAAAAAATCAGGTAGTACCAGGGTTAAGGTAACTTTAACACAAGATGAAAAAGAAATTTCAAGGTACGTCGATATTGAAATTAACTACGTTCCAACGGAATCAATATCATATGAAGAAAGTATATCCTTTAATGGATCAACCACAATGAATGTTGACGTTACTTATTATCCGGCTAACGGGTTAGATAGAGAAATAGTTGCAACTTCTGATGATGTTTATGGTGATACAAATAATAAAATTTTAAGTAGTATTTCTACCAGTGAGGGTAATGTTCGTGTAACTAGTGCTTATCCTGGAGAGGCAACGATTAACCTTGTAATTGACAGGGAACAAGGTGAGGATTTAACCGGTACAATAACTGCTAATGTAAGTGATGTGGCGGTAACTAGGCTTAGCGTTCCTAGCTCTACTTTTGGTACATTGTCATACTTTGTTACTGTTACCATAAGCCCTTATCCTTCAAATTATACAAAGAACCATTATGTTGGTGGTTATTCAATATATAGTGGGGAATCAAATAGTTTTGCTCAGGCAACTTTATCTGGTAGTAGACTTACGGTACGTAGAAGGGCAGCACAATACTCAGGAAGCTTAACCGTTTGTGTAAGAAGTGAGGCTGGTTATACTGGATGTGGAACATATTCTAAATAAAAAGGGACTTAGACAAGTCCTTTTTTTGTTTATAAGAATAGTACTACAAGTATTCCAACAATTAAGCAATAAATTGAAAAATATCCAAGTTTTCCTTTTTTCATGATGTTTATAAACCATTTAGCACTAAAGTAAGTTACGATGCAGCTTACAATCATTCCAAGCGCGTATGGAAGAACTAGGCTAGATATATTTGGTGTTTCAATTAAGTCTTTTACTCCAAGTAACATTGTAGCAAGGCTTATTGGTAAGTATAACATAAACGAATAATTAACGGCGGTTTCTCTTTTTAAGTCACGGCTCATACCTCCAACGATTGTTGAGCCACTTCTTGATATTCCAGGAAACAACGCAACAACCTGAAATAATCCTACCGTGATAGCATCCATTACCGTCATTTCTTTTTTTTCTTTTTTTCCTTTAAAATCTTTAATTATGAATAATGCTAAGGCAGTTATTAAAAGTGCTATTCCAATTATCTTTACGTTACCAGATATGCTTTCTATCGTATCTTTTAATATGAGACCAACAATTCCAGCTGGAATTGTTCCCAAAACTATTAACCATGCATACTTATAGTTTTCTTTATAAGTATCTTTTTTTGTTTTAATAAACATAAAAAAGTCTGTTATTATTTTTATAATTTCTTTTCTATATAAGAAACATATTGCGATAAACGACCCGAAGTTAACCACGATTTCAAAGTTCATGTCGTTTAACATCTCAAAGTTAAATAATTCTTTAAATATTAATAAGTGCCCACTTGAAGATATTGGAATTGGTTCGGTAAAACCTTGTACTATGCCTAAAAAAACGTACTGTAAAACTTGTATTAAATTCATATTTTCCTCCGATCATATATTACATTATATACTAATTTAGCCATAAAATAAATATTATTTATTAGGTGATTTTTATGCTTCTAAGATTTTTTTTGTTTATTACTGGATTTGGTCTTATGGTTACAGGTTTTAATACGATTATTTTATACATAAATTTATTTAGCTTTGGGTATAATTTTAAAGAATACTTAAGTTACATTGTTAAATTACCAGAATTTTATTATTTATTAGTTGGTTTTGTTCTGGTTAATTTTTCTATTTTAAAAAAAGGAGATAAAAATGAAAAACGTTTATGATATTTTGGTAAATTTCAAAAATAAAGCATATGAGTTTTATGAGTGGGAACAAACGGATGCGGTAAACCACGTAAAGAAAATACCATCCTTTAAGGTAAATGATTTAACCATGTATGAATTTACTAATTATGATGTTAGTGTATCCCGTGAGTTCTTAGAAAAAATATATGATAAAACAGAAGTTTTTTATAATAGAATGATAAAAAAAATACCATATGCCTGTATATTGTTTAATGATGAATTTTCTCTTGCACTAGTATTTGATGAAACAGGAAGAACCTTCGGAAAAAGTAAACTTTTATTTGATGAATCTGATGACGTTGTAGAAAAAGGAAAAGATTTAGAATGTTACGATATCTTGTATAACGTAACGTCAAAAGAAAAAGTAAGCAATAGTTTTACTAGAAAAGAAGGCAAATTGGTTTTATTGCTTACTAAGTATCTAGATAAAATTTATGAATGCCAAAAAAAAGATGAAATGAAATATTTATATTATGAATGTTTTAATGAAGAGGAGAACGATTTTTTAAAGGCGTATGAAAAAATAAAACAAAACGTTTTAAAAGCTAACTTTGACGTTATTAACAAACTTAAAGTTATGGTTAAAGTTTTAAAAAAATAGTATAAAAGTTCCTTCTTATGCCAGATTAATACCAGAAGGAGGAAATATCATGAAAAATGGAATTAAAAAAATATTAGTAGTTTTATGTGCAATATTACTTTTTACTGGTTGTAGTTGTTCAATTAACGATAATAAACCAGAAGAAGCAGTAGAAACTTTCTTCGAAAAGTATAGAGCAAAAGATGATGATATTATAACCCAGTTAAAAGAAACGATTGAAAACGAAGATTTAACTGATGATTCCAAAGAAAAGTACCAAGAACTTATGGAAAAGCAGTATGATCAGTTTGCGTACGTTATAAAAGATACTAAGGAAGAAGATAATGAAGCTACTGTTACGGTAGAACTTACGGTACTTAACTATCGTAGTGCGATTTTAGAAGCCGAGGAAGAATTAAAAAATAATCCTGATAAGTTCAATGATGAAGAAGGAAACTTCTCTGAGGAAAAATACATGGATTATAAAATAGAAAAAATGCAAGAAGTAACAGATACTACTACTCATACAATTGACTTATCGTTAACCAAAGAAAATGGTATGTGGACCGTAAATCAATTATCAAGTGATGATATATCTAAATTACATGGATTATACTAAAAATTAAGAAAGTGATTTCTTAATTTTTTTTAATAATTTATTTAGCACTATACTATTGACAGTGCTAACGAATGTGACTATAATTTATTTTAGGAGATGATTATTATGGTAAAAAGACAATTTAAGGCTGAGTCTAAAAAGTTATTGGATCTAATGATTAATTCAATTTACACTAACAAGGAGATATTCTTAAGAGAACTTATTTCAAATGCTAGTGATGCGTTGGATAAGTTGTCATACGAATCTTTAACAAACAAAAAGTTAAAGATGGATAAGAAGAAATTAGGCATTAAAATTAGTATTGATAAAGAAAAAAGATTACTTACGATATCCGATAATGGTATTGGTATGGATAAGGATGAACTAGCAGAAAATCTTGGTACAATTGCAAAGAGCGGATCTTTAGCTTTTAAAGAAGCACTAGAAAAGAAGAATAATACTAATATTATCGGACAATTTGGCGTTGGTTTTTATTCTAGCTTTATGGTAGCGGATAAAGTTGTGGTAGAAAGCAAAAAAGCAGGTTCGCAAGACGCTTATAAATGGGTATCAACTGGTGCTGATGGATATGAAATTACACCGATTGACAAGGAAGAAAATGGAACTAAGATAACACTTCATATTAAAGAAAATGAAAAAGAGGAAAACTATGATGATTACCTAGAAGATTTTAAGGTACAAAGTTTAATAAAAAAATATTCTGATTACATAAGGTACCCGATTAAAATGGATACCATTGATGAAGAGACAAAAAAGGTAACCGAAACAGATGCTATAAACAGTATGGTTCCTTTATGGAAGAAAAATAAAAAGAAGATAAAAGAGGAAGAATATTTTAACTTTTATCAAGATAAATTTTTCGATTATGCAAAGCCTTTAAAGGTAATTCATACTAGTGCAGAAGGATTAGTAAGTTATGATGCGTTAATGTTTATCCCAGCAAATCCACCATATGATTTTTATACCAAGGAATATAAAAAAGGTCTTGAATTATATTCAAATGGCGTTTTGATAATGGGTAAATGTGAGGATTTACTTCCTGATTATTTAAACTTCGTAAAAGGTGTTGTAGATTCACCAGATTTATCACTTAATATTTCAAGGGAAATGTTACAACAAAATAGGCAACTTAAAATAATTGCTAAAAACATAGAAAAGAAAATATTAAAAGAATTAACGAACATGCTTGATAATGAAAGGGATAAATATGAAGCATTTTTTAAGACGTTTGGCGTTAATATAAAATATGGAGTTTACGATAATTATGGTGCTAAAAAAGATGATTTAAAGGATTTAATTATCTTCTACTCATCAAAGGAAAAGAAAAACGTTACTTTAAAAGAATATGTATCAAGAATGGGTAAAGATGATGATACCATTTACTATGCATGTGGTGAAACAATAGATAAAATAGACATGATGCCACAAGTAGAAAGTTTAAAAGAAAAGAAAAAAGAAGTTTTATACCTAACTGATTACGTAGATGAATTCGTTTTAAAAATGCTTGATAAATACGAAGATAAAAAGTTTGTTAACATCTCATCAAATGATTTTGACTTATCAAGCGAAGAAGAAAAAGAAACCTTAAAGAAAAAGAACGAAGAAGCTAAAGAGATGTTTGATTACATGAAAAAAGAATTAGGTAATGAAGTTTCACAAATAAGGTTTACTAACAAACTAAAAAAACATCCTCTATGTTTAACTAGCGAAGGAAACATAACGGCCCAAATGCAAAAGGTAATTAACGCAATGCCAACCGACGAACACATCGATGCTAAGTTAGTACTTGAAATAAACGAAGAGCATCCAATTGCTAAGAAAATAGAGGACTTATATAAAAACGATAAAGATACACTTAAAAAATACACTAAAATACTTTATGATGAAGCAAGATTAATTGAGGGCTTACCTGTTGAAAACCCAACTGAATTAAGCAATTTGGTATGTGAATTTTTATCTAAATAAAACTGATTAATTAAACTTAATCAGTTTTTATGTTATAATTTTTTTGGTGATAAAAATGTTAGAAAGGCTAAAGGATAAATATGTATTTTTTGATGTTGATGGTACTTTAAGTGAATATAGGTTTAATGATAAGCTTTATGCTGGTTTAAAACCAGAACTTGGTTGTCAAACGCTAAATGAATTTTTATTTGGTGATTTATTTTTAAAGGCAAGACCACTTAAATCCATGCAAAAAATAATATCAAAACTTGATAAAGATAAGGTATTTATTTTGGGTACCATCGTTACTAATAACGAAATAAATCAAAAGTATATTTGGATAAAAGAAAACTATCCAAACGTAAAAAAAGAAAACATAATTTTTATATCATCCACCATGCTAAAGCCAGATGTTATAATGGAGTATTCTAAAACGTATAAAATTAATTTAGAAGACGTAGTTTTTGTAGATGACAGGCTAGATGTTTTAAGAAAAGCAGAAGAAATGGGAATAACAGCGTATCATCCTAGTTCATTTACTGATTAAAGGGCAAATATTTAAAGCCTTTTTTTCATATAATTACTTAGGTGATATGCTTGAAGAAATATTTGTTATTGTTATTTTTATTCTTGATTATTCCTTTAAAGATAAACGCTTATAACTTAGGGGAATCGGCAATCTTAATGGAAGAAGATACAAAAAGGGTGCTTGTTTCTAAGAACATGAGTAAAAAGATGCTTATCGCGTCAACTACTAAAATTATGACGGCGGTAATTGCAATAGAATCAGGGAAACTAGATAAAACTGTTAAGGTAACTGATAAGGTGTTGGAAGCTTATGGATCAGCGATATACTTGAGCATTGGTGAAAAAATGAAGCTGGAAGACATGGTGTATGGTCTTATGATGCAAAGCGGTAATGACGCGGCCTTAATGATTGCAGAATATTTAGGTGGGGAAGATAAATTTGTTAAAAAGATGAATGAAAAAGCAAAGGAAATAGGCATGAAAAACACTACTTTTTCAAACCCTCATGGGCTGGATGAGAAAACAAAAAATTATTCAACGGCTTACGACATGGCATTATTAATGAGGTATGCTAACGCTGATCCTACCTTTAGAAAGATAACAGGATGTAAAAAACACACTGTTAAAACAAATGAAAAGACTTATGTTTGGTCTAATAAAAACAAATTATTATATTCGTATGAGTACACAACCGGTGGAAAAACTGGCTTTACAAAAAAGGCACATCGCACATTAGTTACTTCCGCTAGTAAAGATGATTTAAATCTTATTGTGGTAACCTTAAATGATCCTAATGATTTTCAAAATCATGAAGAACTTTATGAATATGGATTTAATAACTATTCTATGGAGAAGGTTTTTGATCGAAAAAAAATGAATTTGCCAAATAAAAAAATATATGCTAAAGATGATTATTATTATCCTATCACCGATGCTGAAAAAGAACTTATTAACGTTGATTATAAAATAAAAGAAAAGAAAAAATACAAGAATGGTGAAAAAGTGGGAGAAGCCATAATAAAACTTGGTAATAAAACAATACATAAAGAAAAGTTATACATAAAAGTAAAATAATAGTTTTCACTTTTATGTAAAAACGAATTTAAAAAAAATTATTTACCTTGACTATAAACCTTGAAAAGTTTAAAATAGAATTGTATAAGTAAAATATTATACAATAAATAGATTAATGGAGGTAAATATGGGAAATGCACTTATTTTCTCTTTACTTCTAATAGTTGGATTGTTTGTTGGTGCGATTATCGCATTTGTTATAACTTCGTTAAAAAATAAAAACGAAGAACACAAGGCTTCAAACATAATTGAAAAGGCTAAGAAAGAGGCCGAAAAAGCAAAGAGGGATGCTTTGCTAGAGGCTAAGGAAGAGTCTTATAAACTAAAACTAGAAACGGATAAGGAAATTAAAGAAAAAAAGCAAGAGTTAAAGGAGAACGAAGAACGCTTAATAAAACGAGAGGATGGTATTGCTAAGCGTGATGAATTACTCCAAAAACGTGAACAAATGCTTGATGAAAAAGAAAATGGTATTATCCAAAAACAAAAAGATATTCAAAAATTAGAAGAAAAAGCTGAAAATATTATAAAGGAACAAATTGATAAACTAGAAAAAATATCTGGTTTTTCTAAGAAAAAAGCAAAAGAAGAGATAATGAAGCAAGTTGAAATTTCAATGAGTGCTGAAATTTCAGCTTACATAAAGGAAAAAGAAGCAGAAGCCAAACTTGAGGTTGATAAGAAGGCAAAGAGCCTACTTGTTGAATCAATGCAAAAGTATGCTTCTGACGTTACTAATGAACAAACCGTTAGTGTTGTAACTTTACCTAACGATGACATGAAGGGTAGAATAATTGGAAGAGAAGGACGAAACATAAGGACGATAGAAGCAGTAACGGGTGTTGATTTGATTATTGATGATACTCCAGAGGCAATTGTTTTATCAAGTTTCGATCCGCTAAGAAGAGAAATTGCTAAACAAACGATAGAAACCTTAATAAAAGACGGAAGAATCCATCCTGCAAGAATTGAAGAATTATATGATAAGGTTTGCAAAGAGATGAATGTTAAAATTAGAGAGTATGGCGAGGAAGCTATGTTTGATTTAGGTATAACAAAACTAGATCCAGAGTTAGTTACGATAGTTGGTAAGTTAAACTTTAGAACCAGTTATGGACAGAACGCTTTACAGCACTCTAAGGAAGTTGCTCATTTAGCAGGTATAATGGCCGCTGAACTAGGTGAAAATGTAGCACTTGCCAAAAGAGCAGGTTTACTTCATGACATAGGAAAAGCAATTGATTTTGAAGTGGAAGGAAGCCACGTTGAGATAGGTGCTGACCTTGCTAAGAAACATGGTGAGGATGAGGTTGTTATAAACGCAATAGAATCTCATCATGGTGATAAAGATGCAACTAGTATTATTTCTGTTTTAGTTGCGATTGCTGACAGTTTATCGGCCGCAAGACCTGGTGCAAGAAATGATTCTTTAGAAAATTACGTTAAACGTTTAGAACAATTAGAATCTATTGCCATGGACTTTGATGGCGTTGAAAAGGCTTATGCAATGCAAGCCGGAAGAGAACTTAGGGTAATCGTTGAACCTGAAAAGGTAGATGATGTTGGTAGCTATAAGACTGCTCGTGACATTAAGGATAGAATAGAAAACGAAATGCAATACCCAGGTACCGTGAAGGTAATGGTTATAAGAGAAACAAGAGCAACAGAAGAAGCCAAATAAGGTTTCTTTTTTTGTGCTTTTAATCATATAATTTAACAAGGAGGTCTATCATGCAAAATATTCTTGCGTTTTACTATAGTTTACATCCGACTGAAGTTTCTCACGTAGATGATAAGTATTTTTTTGAATACCTAGGAAGTAATTATGTTTTTGAACCATTTAATAGACCTCTTACAGAGGTAGACTCATTGTATAAAGTTAATAGACAAATGATATCAAGGAATCTTTTGGTACATGAAATCATAGTAAACAATGAAAATAACGTTTTAACTTACGTAAATAACATACCTTATGTCTTGATGGAAATTTATGTTAATAAAAACGCGAGAATAACATTAGCTGATGTTTGCCATATTAATAATAATTCCATAAACATTGAATGTGACAACGTTATTAAAAGACATGATTGGGTTGTTCTTTGGGAAACAAAAAATGATTATTTTGAAGCGCAGATAAATGAAATTGGAAAAAAATATCCTAATCTGTGTAATTATGCTAACTATTACATTGGCTTGGCAGAAAACGCAATATCATACGTAAGGTTAGCTATGCAACTGGAAGGAGAGGCGCAAAGTAGTATTTGTCACAAAAGAATAAATTGTTCTGACACACTTTTTTGTTTATATAACCCTTTAAATTATGTTTGTGATTATAAGGTTAGGGATTTAGCAGAATACGTAAAAAATGCATTTTTTTGTGGAAAAGATGCATATGATATAGTTATTACTTATTTTAAAAATAATTATTTAAGTTATAAAGAAGCGTTGTTATTTTATGGAAGATTACTTTATCCATCATATTTTTTTGACTTACATGATGACATAGTAAACAATGATCTACCTGAGAGCAAAATTGAAGGTATAATAAATAAGTCTGATGAATACGAAACATTCTTATTAGAAGTTTATATGTACCTTTCTAAAGTGTATAATAAATACATACCAGCGATTGATTGGATAATAAAAAGAAGCTATTCAAAGGCTTCTTCGTAATTAACTACTTTTATTACTTCTGGCACTTCACTTACCAGTATTTCTTCAATGGTGTTGTTAATGGTCATGTCGGCAAACATGCATCCCGCACAAGCGCCTTGTAATCTAACGTAACATATTCCATCTTCAAATTTGACGAACTTAACGTCACCACCATCTTGGTTTAGGTAAGGTCTTATTTTATTTAACACTTCCTTTATTTTCTCTTCAGTTTTATTCATTTATAATCACCAAATAAATTATACAGCACATAAAAATGAAAGTAAAGCATTGTTTGTTTTAGTAATTTATATGTGTTATAATAAAAAACAGAGGTGCTTTTATGAACAAATACAAGAAGGGAGATATAGTTAAGGCTAAAATTACTAAGATTGAAAATTATGGTGCTTTTGCTGCACTTGATGAAGAATATAGTGGTTTAATACATATTTCTGAGATTACCGATAAGTTTGTAAGAGAAATTACTGACTTTGTTGAAGTCGGTGACGTAATAAACGTTAAGATTTTAGATATTCCGAATAAAAGTAATGGTCTTAAGCTTTCGGCGAAAGCGGTAAACAATAATTTGTATAAAAATAAAAAAAGAGGGATTAAAGAAACTGTGTTTGGCTTTTATCTTCTAAAGACTGCGTTACCAAACTGGATAAAAAAGAAAATGGAAGAGATTGACAAAAAAAATTAAAACTTACTTGACATTCATTAAAAATATTGATATATTTATATACGTTCTCACGTATGTGATTTAATGGATGCTTAGCTCAGTTGGTTAGAGCACCTGCCTTACAAGCAGGGGGTCATAGGTTCGAGTCCTATAGCGTCCACCATTTATTTTTGCCGAAATAGCTCAACTGGTAGAGCAACTGACTTGTGGGATAGAATATCTTTATGATTACTTGAACTATCTTGCACCTTAATTAGGAAACTAGTTAAGTGGACGTCGCTAATTCGGGGAACCCTATAGCAAAGGAGATTTATGAATTGTTTAAACTGTTCTAAAAAAATACCTAATAATAAAAAATATTGTGATAATTCATGTCAAAAACAATTTGAATACGAATTATATATTATTAAATGGAAATTAGGTGCCGAGAATGGTTTGAAAGGAAAATATCAAATTTCTAATCACATAAAAAAATATTTATTTAACAAGTATAATAATAAATGTTCAATATGTGGTTGGAGTAAAATGAATCCTTATACTAAAACAATTCCGTTGGAGATAGAACATATTGATGGTAACTATCTTAACAGCAAAGAAGAAAATCTCGTATTGTTATGTCCTAATTGTCATTGTTAACCGCTATTTATAAAGGAGCGAATAAAGGCAATGGTCGAAAGGATAGAAAGCAATACAATTTGTATGGCAATCCCGAGCTAGGTTTAATACCGAGTGTAGAGACTTTATACGATGGGCCTAAGTCTTAAGATATGGCTAAGAGAAAGTCCAGACTACAAACACGTAAGTGGTAGTGAAAACTATAGTAGTATGAATCAGTAGGTTGCGGGTTCAAGTCCTGCTTTCGGCACCACTTTGGGGAGATAGCGAAGTGGCTAAACGCGGCAGACTGTAAATCTGTTCCTTAGGGTTCGGTGGTTCGAATCCACCTCTCCCCACCACTTAAGATTGCCTCGTCGCCAAGTGGTAAGGCATCAGACTTTGACTCTGACATGCGCAAGTTCGAATCTTGCCGAGGCAACCACTTTATTTAGTAGTATGTCCTGTTAGCTCAGTTGGTAGAGCATTTGACTTTTAATCAAAGGGTCATGCGTTCGAGTCGCATACAGGACACCACGCCCGAGTGGCGGAATTGGTAGACGCACAGGACTTAAAATCCTGCGAGTGTTAAACCTCGTGCCGGTTCAAGTCCGGCCTCGGGCACCACTTGAAATTAACTAACCTTTAAGGTTAGTTTTTTTGTTACATAAAAGACATATATCTTAATAAACTTTAATTAAAATTACACAATATTTTTATATTTAAAGGTTACACTTAAGTTAGAAAGTGAGGTGAAACATAAATCTATTTTAAATTATTCTTATAATGTTACTTAATAATTATCATTCCTTATTAATTACTTATTTATCTTTTTAATAAACTTTAATAAAAATAACACAATAATTTAATATTTAAAAGTTATACTTAAAATAGGAAGAGAGGTGAAGGTTATACGAAGATAAAAATAATAGGTTCTAATTGTAGTAACGGAATAAAACTAAAAAAATGGTAGAAAGGGCTACTGAAGAAATTGATACTCCAGTAGAAATCGAATTAGAGGAAAAAAATAATAACATAAAAAACATACCAGCACTTGTTATAAATGGTAATTTGATAAGTGAAGGTAAGGTTTTAACGGTAAGAAAAATAACAAAGCTTATTAAAAACGAAGTAAATTGTTGAATATAGATAAAAAATAGAAGAAAGGGTGATTTATATGATAGCTGGCTTAAAGGAGTGTTAAACGAAATTAACATTCTGAGTGGTCAGCGAAAAGCCATATTTCACTAACAGGTACGAGGTGGTGCCTGTTTTTATTGTGTAAAATATGTTGACAAATAAAAAACAGGTGTGCTATAATTTTAATGCTGCCAGATTGTTATATGTATTTGATTTTTGCATATAATAATTATGACATTGGAGGAATACCCAAGTCTGGTTGAAGGGACCGGTCTTGAAAACCGGGAGGTCGGGTAACCGGCGCGGGGGTTCGAATCCCTCTTCCTCCGCCACTTATGTTTATATCGCGGGATGGAGCAGTTCGGTAGCTCGTCGGGCTCATAACCCGAAGGTCGTAGGTTCAAATCCTACTCCCGCAACCAAGAAAGTAAAACACTTAAGAATGTCTTAAGTGTTTTTTAATTGTTAAATGAATACATTATCTTTTTTGTTCTCATAATAGTATTGGTGATGCAATATGAAAAAAAGTTTGTGGCAAAAAGATGCTGGACATAATAGCTTTGATAAATTAAGTAAAAACTTAAGTGCGGATGTTCTTATAATTGGTGGCGGAATAACTGGATTAACAACGGCTTATAACCTTATTGATAAAAAGTATAATGTTGTTTTATTAGAAGGAGATAAATTCTTTTCAGGAACAACGTGTAAAAGTACTGGTAAATTAACCTACCTACAAGATTTGAAATATCAAGACATATATAATATTTATGACTTTCAAACCGCTAAACTATATTATGAGGCACAAAAAGACGCGATAAGATTAGCAAAAAAAATAATAAAAGATAATAACATAGATTGTGATCTTGTTAAATCATCTTCAATAACTTTTACTAATGATGAAAAAGAAATTAAAAAGTTCGATAAAGAACAAGACATTTTAGATGCGTTAGACGTAAAATACTACATAACATCTAAAGAATTTGATAAAAAAGAAGTTAAAAGATTAATCATGGTTAAAAACACCTACGTTTTTAACCCGGTAAAATACCTAAAGGGTGTTTTAAAAACAGTGAAAAATGCAAAAAATATAAAAGTTTACGAAAATAGTAGGGTAACAAAAATAAAAAAAGAAGATAAACATTATGTTGCATACGCAAACGATTATGAAATAGAAGCAAAAAAAATTGTTATCGCTTGTAACTATCCATTTTTTACAATTCCAGGTTTTATTCCGTTTAAGACGTACATGGAAAAATCGTACATAACGGCAACAAAAGTTAGTAATACAAAAGATATATGTGGTATAACTAGTAGTGTTCCAACGGTATCATTTAGGTATCACCAAGATGGTGATACATCTTACTTTATCTATCTTAATAACTCTTCAAAGATATGTGACAAATTAAATTATAAAAAGAATTATGATGAATGTGTAGAAAATGCGAAAGGTATAACTGGTACTAATCCAAACTATAAATGGACTAACATGGACGTAATGACTAATGATTCGTTACCTTTGATAGGCAGGATATCGGAAGACGATAGAAACGTTTTTATTGCAACAGGTTACAATACTTGGGGAATGACTAATGGTACCATTGCTGGTAAGATAATATATGATTTAATAAGTGATAGAAAAAATAAATATGAAGAAGTATTTAATCCATCAAGAGAAATGACCCTTCTTAAGTTTAAAAACTTTATTAGTAATACAATCCTTTCAAACGCAAAAGCATATACTTTTAACCTTATAAAGAAGAATCCCAGCTGGTATAAAGATAAGGCGTTTGTAACTAAGATAGAAGGTAAAAGGATGGGTGTTTACTTTGATAGTGAAGGTAAGGAGCATAAAGTATCCAATATTTGTCCGCACCTAAAATGCTTTCTTACCTTTAATGAAGTCGATAAGACTTGGGATTGCCCTTGCCATGGATCTAGGTTCGACGTGGACGGAAACGTTGTTAAAGGTCCTAGTTGCTATAATATAAAAATAGATGAAACTAAACCTTTAAACTAGTTTCATCTATTGTATCTATTAAAAAATCTTGATTAGGCACGTCACTTTCTAATAATAGACTATTACATATTTTTCTTTCATATGAATCATTAAATACACCATAGTTATTTGATCTGATTTTATTTCTTACCATGTAAAAGTTATTTAACTCATTTAACCAGTAATATGTTAATAAATTAAACAGAAAAACATCAATTTCAGGTGTTAGTCCGTATTTTGTGATGAATTCTTTAGAATAATCATTAGTATGATTAATGTTTGCTTTATAATTTTTGTAACTTGAATTATCAAAGTCTATAATAGCACAATCATCTTTAGAATATAGTATATTAGATGGAATTAAATCTGCGTGAATTATTCCTTCTTGGTGCATAGATAATATTAATTGTTTAATATTTTTCATTTTTTGAATTTTTATTTTATAAGGTTCGTTGCATAAAAATTCCACATCATTTCCACTAAAATATTCTGTTAAATACATGTTTTTACTTTCTTGTTTTTTAACCCAAAATTTTGGAACATAGAGTCCAGGTTTATCAATGTCACCTAACATGTTTAGTTTTCTTTTTTTACCATTTAGGTATTCTTTGTTAAAAAATGATTTGCAAACGTATTTTTTTCCGTCTAATATGCATCTTTTAATTTCTCCATATGATCCATTATTATATGCGTCTTTGTCAATAAAATCTAAATCTTCGTAATCAATAGTTTCCAAAATAACACCCACTTTAATTAATATGTTTGATATTTTAACATAAAATATAATTAAGTAAAGAAATTTATTAAAAAAAGTTGTTGACAAAGATATTTAATTAATATATAATTTGTTTGTACCTCAAAAAGGGTTATGCTTCAATAGCTCAGTTGGTAGAGCATCCGGCTGTTAACCGGCAGGTCGTAGGTTCGAGTCCTACTTGAAGCGCCATTTAAAAAATAAAGTAGCGAAAGCTACTTTTTTTGTTGCAGTCTGCCGGATTAACTGCCTATATATTGATTTTAAAAAAAATATGTGGTATAGTAAATGACCGGAAAAGGGGAAGTTAGTATGATAAAGGTTAGTTGCAGAACAGATATAATGGACCTTTTTGTAAAATCACTAGGTTCAGGAGAAGAATCTATCGTTGGACTTTTAAAGGATGGACGGCATGTTGCAAAATGTTTTCATCAACCTCGTGATCTTAAGGAGGCAAATAATCTTTTAATGGGTAAGGATTTAAACCAGACATCTTTTTGCTTTTTAAAAGATTTATATACTAATAGTAATTTTATTTGGGGTGCTTTAGCAGATTATGCCCCTGGTAATAAATTATCAAGTGATATAAAAAAAGTTCCTTTTATAAACCTTCTATATTCTACATTACTATTAAAAAGAGATATAAAAACAGTTAGTGATGCAGGTATTAAAGTTGGTGATTGGAAAAATTTCAACATGAATTTTACTGATGATGAAATAACGATTACCGACGTTGGAAGATGTTTTTATTCAGTTGAAGATAAAAAAGAGATTTATAGATATAATTTAGAAATGATTTTTGACGTAATTAAAAGAGAGTATTGTAACACTGAGTTATTAAAAGAAATAATTGAAAAAGATCAGTTATTGAATAGGTCATTTAAAAATAATGAATCTTTTCCTGAGTTTTTTATAGGATTACAAAATTATTTTAAAAAAGAATTGGGTGAAGAGGTATCTAATTTGGTAGAATGTGAAAGTAAAATGAAAAGATTATAATAAAAAACATAAAAATTACTATTTTTGTTATAAAATATAAAAAATATGATATAATTTAAATATAATTTATTTTTACTTGCGTTGATAAGGAAAAGTAATTAAATAATTCTTAAAAGAGAGCTAGTGATGGTGGAATACTAGTAAGATAGTTTAATGAAAGAACACCTTGGAGCATCTTACCGAAAGAAATTCAAGTAGGCTAAGACGGAAGATAACCCGTTAAAGTATCATAAAGTGACTATTATTTATTAATAGTAAACTGGGTGGTACCACGGATATAAACAGTTATTCGTCCCTATGGGATGGATAGCTGTTTTTTAGTTGGAAGGTGATAAGTTTGAAAAAAAGACCAGCTATACTTATCATTCACGGGTTAGGTGAGGGTATAGAAGATAATGAAAATTTCTTTAATTTTATTCAGTCAACCCATGAATTTGATGTATATATGTTTACTCTTCCTGGTTCTACTCGTAAAAACAGAATAAAATTTGGAAAAGGTTATCATGAATGGTTAGAAGTTGCAGAGCAAAATATTTCTAAACTAGAAGAAGAGTATTCAGATGTATACATTGTTGGCCATTCAATGGGAGCAGTTATTTCATGCTTTTTAGCATCCAAACATAATGTTAAAAAATTAATTTTGGTTGCACCTGCTTTTGGAATTTTTAATTTCAAGCAAAACGTAACTGATGTTAAATCAATGATAAGTAAAAAGAAAAAATTATCTATAGATGCAAAAATATTTTATCAAATAGTATTTTCTAGATTCTTATCGGTACCACTTCACTCATATAAAAACTTTATATTATTCACTTATAAATATAAAAATAGTATAAGGTATGTTAAATGTAATACCCTTATTATTTATGGTAAGAGTGATGAAATTGTTCCAAAGAAGGTAGTTGATCATGCTTATGAATTATTACCTGGTGAAAACAAATTATATTTATCCTATAAAAAAGTAGGACACGTAATTTTTCAAAGTAATAGAAAAGATGAAATTAACAATGATATACTTGAATTTTTGCTAGAGAGAAAAATGGTAAAAAAAGGTATAATAAGTAAATGATTTAAGGAGGTTTTAAAGATGGATGAGAAAAAAAGACGTTATGCTAACTTTTTAATAACAAGATGCTTATCCATGAACGCTAAAGAACCATTATTAATAGGTTATATAACTGAGCAAAAGGATTTTGTTAACATAATAAAAGAAGAAGCAGAAAAACTTGGTATAACAGAAATATATGAAATTGAAAGTAATAAAGAAAGAACAAAACAAATTTTAATTGATTCTACCATCGAGGAAATAGAAAAAGAACCTTATTTTAATAGAAAGATAATAAAAGAAGTATATGATAAAGGTGGTTCATATTTATCTTTAACGTCGTATAGTAAGTCCATATTAGATGATGTTGTAAAAGAAAAGAAAAAAGCTATGAATAAAATAAAAGTTGACACGCAAGAAGACGCGGTAGCAGCAAGAGGGGTTTATAAATTTCCGTGGTGTATAGCAGCCGTAGCAACAGATGAGTGGGCAGAAAAATTAAATCTTAGTTCAGAAGATGAATTATGGGACATTATTTTTAAAATTACGTTGATGGATAAAGAAGACCCAGTTAAAGCATGGGATGATAAAATAAAAACAAATACCCAAAGAAGAAGCTTATTAAACGATTTAAAACTTTATAAGTTAACATACAAAAATAGTTTAGGAACGAATTTAGAAATAGCACTTCCAAAGGACGTAATATGGTGGGGTGCGGCAAAGAAAAGCTTCGATGGTGAAAAAGACTTAATAGTAAACATGCCAACCGAGGAAGTATATACAACTCCGGATAGAAACAAAGTAAATGGCATCGTATATTCTAGTAGACCACTCGTTGTTAAAGGAAAAATAATAGATGAATTTAGTCTAACTTTTAAGGATGGAAAAGTAGAAAAAGTTTGGGCTAGTAATAACGATGAAGAATTATTAGGATTAATTGAAGAGTTTGATGGTATGAACTTTCTAGGAGAATGTGCTTTAGTAGATTATGATTCACCGATTTCTAAAACAAACATGATTTTTAATTCAACTTTAATTGATGAAAACGCATCATGCCATCTAGCATTAGGTAGAGGATTTCCTAAATGTATCCCAAACGGAGAAGTGATGAGTGATGAAGAATTATTAGAAAATGGAATAAACAGAAGCAAAAATCACGTTGACTTCATGATAGGAACAAGCGATTTAATTATAAAAGGAACGGATGTATATGGTAATGAAGTACCAATATTTGTAGATGGTAACTTTGCTGAGGAAAAAATAAAAACGTTTTTAAAAGAAAGGAATGATAAATAATGAGTACGTATAGAACAAATACATGCGGAGAGTTAACACTAAAAGATTTAGATAAGAAAGTAACATTATCAGGTTTCGTATCAACCATAAGAGACCATGGTGGAGTTATGTTTGTTGATTTAAGAGATCATTACGGAACAACCCAAATTGTCGTACACGATGATGCAATGCTTAAAGGTGTGTCAAAAGAAACCGTAATAAAGGTTACTGGTGTTGTAGTTAAAAGAGATGAAGAAACGATAAATAAAAAAATTGAAACTGGTGAAATAGAAGTAGTTATAGATTCACTTGAATTGTTATCAGATACTGCTAAAGTATTGCCGTTTGAAGTAGATGAATCTAAAAAGGTATCAGAAGATGTTAGGTTAAAGTACCGTTTCTTAGACTTAAGAAATCCAAAGGTTCACGAAAACATTATTACAAGGTCAAAAGCATTTAACTTCTTAAGAAATAAGATGCAAGAACTAGGCTTTCTAGAGATTCAAACACCAATCCTTACCTCATCATCACCAGAAGGTGCTAGAGACTTTATAATTCCATCAAGGAAACATAAAGGGAAGTTCTATGCACTTCCACAAGCACCACAACAATTTAAACAATTATTAATGGCATCAGGCTTTGATAAGTACTTCCAGCTTGCACCATGTTTTAGAGATGAAGATGGTCGTGCTGACAGACTAGTTGGAGAGTTCTATCAATTAGACATGGAAATGGCCTTTGCGGACCAAGAAGACATCATGAAGGTTGCCGAAGACGTATTTCCAGCATTCTTTAAGGAGTTCGGTAAAAGACGTGTAACAAAAGGACATTTTAAAAGAATTCCTTACAATGAGGCAATGCTTAAATATGGTACTGATAAACCAGATTTAAGAAACCCACTTGAGATAATTGATGTATCAGAGGTATTTACCAATACTGAGTTTAAACCATTTAGAGGTGCGATTGTTCGTGCGATAAAAGTAGATGACATAGCAACAAAACCTAACAGCTGGTTTAACGAAGTTGTTGATTATGCTAAATCAATTGATATGCCAGGTATTGGATACATCAGCATAATGGAAGATAAATCACTTAAAGGTCCAATTGATAAATTCTTAACTGATGAAGATAGAAACGCATTATTTAATAAAGCTGGTTTAAAAGAGGGTAGCGTACTATTCTTTATCGCTGATAAAAGAAAAGACGTTGTAACAAGAAACGCTGGCTTAATTAGAACTGAGTTAGGTCGTAAGCTTGACTTAATGGATCATAATTTATTTGAATTCTGTTTTATAACTGATATGCCAATGTATGAAATAAGTGAAGTAACAGGTAAGTTAGATTTCATGCACAACCCATTTAGTATGCCACGCGGCGGAGAAAAAGCATTGGATGAAAAAGATCCTTTAGAAATATACGCAGATCAATTTGACGTTGTATGTAACGGTGTTGAGTTAGTATCAGGTGCCGTTAGAAATAATCGTCCAGAAGTATTAGTTAAGGCGTTTGAAAAAGCTGGTTACACTGAAGAAGATATAAAAAGTAAGTTTAACGCATTATACACGGCATTTGGTTATGGATGCCCTCCACACGTAGGAATGGCACTAGGAATTGATCGTGCACTTATGATGCTTTTAGAAGAAGATAACGTAAGAGAAACAGTTGCGTTCCCATTAAATCAAAATGGTGAAGACGTACTTACTGGTACTCCAAATGAAGTTACTGAATTACAACTAAGAGAAACTCATATTAAGTTAAGATAAGGAGGCAAACAATGCAAAAGATAACAAGAGAAAACATTCAAGATTACGCACTAAAATTAATGTTTAAGATGAAAGATGAAGAATTTGAAACTTTTGAAAAAGAGTTTGAAACCATTTTAAAGCATATGAACTTAATCGGGCAAATTGATGGAATAGAAAAAGTTGAACCGATGACTTTTCCATTTAAAAACACGGATGTTAAATTAAGAAAAGACGTTGCAACATCTACTTTAACTACTGATGATGCAGTTAAAAACGCTCATGAAACAATTTATGACGAAGTAAAAGTTCCAAAAGTAGTTGGAGGTGAATCTTAATGAGTTATTTAGATAAGAGTTTAGAAGAAATACACAAGGCTTTAAAAGAAGGCAAAGTAACAAGTAAAGAGTTAATAGAAGAATCACTTAAAAGAGCTCACGAGTATCAAGAAGAGATAAATAGTTTTGTAACAATATGTGATGATGCTAAGGAAGAAGACATAACTGATAATGTGTTATCCGGTATCCCTTATGCTGCTAAAGACAACTTATCAACTAAAGGAGTTTTAACAACCGCATCATCAAATATTCTAGCGGATTATGTTCCAGTGTTTGATGCAACTTGTATTAAAAAACTAAAAGAAGCTGGTGCCGTTATGATGGGTAAAACCGTTATGGACGAGTTAGGTATGGGTGGAACCGGAACAACTGGTCATACTGGTGTTGTTAAAAATCCTTGGGATGTAACAAGAATGACCGCTGGTTCTTCAGCAGGATCTGCCGCTTGTGTAGCTAAAGGAATTGTTCCGTACGCACTTGGAACTGACACTGGAGATTCTATTCGTAAACCAGCTGGATATTGTGGTATAGTTGGATTTAAACCTACTTATGGCTTGGTATCAAGATGGGGATTATTTGCATTTGCTTCCTCATTAGATCATGTTGGATGCTTAACAAGAAACGTTAAGGATGCTGCGTACGTAATTGATGCCATTAAAGGTATTGATGAAAATGATATGACATCAATAAATTCATTTAATATAAAACTAGTAGATAATTATACAACTAACGTTAAAGGAAAGAAGTTATTTTACATTAAAGAATTAAATGATGAACTTAAAAATAGCAAAGAGTATTATGATAATTTCATGAAAACACTTGATTATGCTAAAGCTTGTGGTATGGAAGTTACGGAAGAAAGTATCGATGAAGACATATTAAAAGGTATTTATCCATCTTACATGGCAATAAGTTGTGCTGAGGCAACCAGTAATAACTCAAACCTTACTGGTATTCCATTTGGAAATAGAAAAGAAGGAAGAACTCCAGATGAGGTTATGATTAATACTAGAACCGAAGGTTTTTCTGAGTTGATTAGAAGAAGGTTCGTTATTGGATCATTTATTCTTCAAAAAGAAAACCAAGAAAAACTATTCAAAAACGCGCAAAGAATTAGAAGGTTAATCGTTGACAAAATAACTAAATTATTTGAAAAATATGACGGATTAATTATGCCTAACAGTGATTCCATTGCACCACACTTTGGTGAAACAAACGATGTTATGTCAGATAAATATTTATTGTTTGCGGAAAATTTAGCAATTGGTAACTTTGGAGGCTTTCCATCTATCACCATTCCATCAGGTATTGTTGATGATATGCCGGTTGCAATTAACATAACGGGTCCTATAAAAAGTGATAGTGAGGTTATTAACATCGCGGCAGCTTTAGAAGAAAAGATAGGTTTTGTACCATTAAACGTAAAGGAGGAAAAGTAATATGTATAAAGTAACAATTGGACTAGAAGTCCACTGCGAGCTTGAATCAAACTCAAAAGTTTTTTCTCCTGCAATAAATGGCTACACAGAAGCACCAAACAGCCACGTAGCGTACCAAGACTTAGGCTTTCCAGGTATTTTACCAGTTGCTAACGAAGAGGCCGTTAAAAGGGCTTTAAAAGTGTCTATGGCAATGAATTGTAAAACGCCAGATGAGATAATCTTTGATCGTAAAAACTATTATTATCCAGACCTACCAAAGGGATATCAAATAACTCAGATGACCAAACCAGTTGGTATAAATGGATATGTTGATATTGATGTAAATGGAGAAATTAAAAGAGTAGACATTCATGATACCCACCTAGAAGAAGATACCGCATCACTAGATCACTATGACACTTATTCATTAATTGATTATAACCGTTCTGGTATTCCTTTACTTGAAACTGTAACAGAACCATGTTTGCATTCCAAAGAAGAAGCGTTAACATTTTTAGAGACTTATCGTTCTTTAATCGTTTACTGTGGTGTGTCAGAAGCAAGAAGTGATAAAGGACAAATGAGATGTGACGTTAACGTATCACTTTCTGAAACAGAAGAACTAGGAAGCAAGGTAGAAATCAAAAACATTAACTCGTTTTATAACGTTGGTCGTGCAATTGATTTTGAAATTGAAAGACAAACTGAGATACTTCAAAACGGTGGGGTAGTAGAACAAGAAACAAGGAGGTTAGATGATGAAACCGGTGAGACTTTCCACATGAGAAGCAAGGTTGATGCGGTTGATTATAAATACTTTATTGAACCAAACATTGCACCAACTCCTGTTACTGATGAGATGCTAGAAGAAATAAGAAAAACAATTCCTATGCTTCAGCTTGATAGAAAAAGAAAATACATGGACGAGTACGGACTTTCAGAGTATGATGCTGAGGTTTTAGTAAAAGTTAAAGAAGATTCTGATTTCTTCCAAGAGTGTGTTGACGCTGGCGCTGATCCTAAAAAGGCATGTAACTGGGTTACTGGAATGCTTATGGGATATTTAAATGAAAATGAAATAACGATAAAAGACGTACCAATAAAACCAGTTATGATAAAAGAGCTAATTGATCTTGTTGATAACAAAACGATATCTTCAAAACAAGCTAAAGAAGTATTTGAATGTATGATAGAAACGGGCAAAGAACCAAACGTAATCGTAAAAGAAAAAGGTATGATGCAAATTACTGATGATAACGCTATTCATGATGTTGTTATGGAAGTATTAAAAGAAAACGACGAGCAAGCAAGAAGTTATAATCCTGAAAAAACAAGAATGATTGATTTCTTCGTTGGTCAGGTTATGAAGAAGACTCGTGGTAAAGCAAATCCAGCTAAGACAATGGAAATGTTAAGAGAAGAACTTGCTAATTATAATAAATAAAAACTCATAAGCTAAAACGCCTATGAGCTTTTTTATTAAAAGATTCGGTTTATAGATACACTTGCAGAATATAAATCATTTGGTACGAAATCAAAGTCAACGTCAGAAGTGTTAATTAATCTATAGCTTGCGCCAGGAAGGGCTTCAAAGATTGCGTTACCACTGATTGTTCCGGTGTCACAGCAGGTTAGTTTATTGTGAGTAGAAGAGTGAGCTATTAATACGTCCTCCGGCCAGAACTGATGAAGTTCTATACCAAGTGTTTTTGGTTCACAATCTTGCTTATCAGTATTTTTATTTCTTACGTTAACCCACCAGTGCATAGCATATATACCAGCTTCAGGAATGTAGAAATCACCAGTAGCAGGATTATATGTTATTTTATTTGAAATGTTGGTGTTTTGAAATAATAATGGTGTTTGTGTAGGAACGGTTGTATTTGATCTATCATGTACCATTGCATAACTGTCTAAGGTAGTTCCAGGGCCTGCAGGACCGGTAGGACCAGTAGCACCCGTTGCACCAGTAGGACCAGTTACGCCTTGAGGTCCGGTAGCTCCGGTAGGACCAGTTACACCTTGAGGTCCGGTTGCACCAGTAGGACCAGTCACACCTTGAGG